>JANNCO010000093.1:0-7197 GCA_031386655.1 Polaromonas sp.
CGAGTTCTTCGCCTAGCGTGTCTGTCAGCGTCCAGGTCAGGGCGGCCACGCATTGTGGGGTAATCTTGTCCAAGGGGTGGTTAATGTCGTCATTCATAGGGCAGAATTGTCCCATGAATGTCAAATCTCCTCTCGCTTTGCTAGGCGGCATATCGCCTGAGCAGTTTATGCAAACTTATTGGCAAAAAAAGCCACTCGTTATCCGCGCTGCAGTGCCGGGCATGCAGCCGCTGGTATCGCGCGATGCATTGTTTGCCATGGCGGCCAACGAAGCTATAGAGTCGCGCTTGATCGAACGCAAAAACGAGGTGTGGTCGTACCACCCCGGCCCGGTGGTCAAGCCGCCGCCACTTAAGCGCAAAGACTGGACACTGCTGGTGCAAGGGGTTGACCTGCACCACGACAGTGTCCATGGTTTACTGCAGCAATTTCGCTTCTGTCCCGACGCGCGGCTGGACGATTTGATGATCTCGTACGCCAGCGCGGGCGGCGGTGTGGGGCCACATTTTGACAGCTATGATGTGTTTTTACTGCAGGCCGCTGGCCGCCGCCGCTGGCGCATCGGCGCGCAAAAAGACCTGAGCCTGCGGGACGATGTGCCCCTGAAGATTTTGGCCAACTTTAAGCCGACGCAAGAGTTTGACCTAGGCCCTGGCGACATGCTGTACCTGCCCCCGCGCTATGCGCACGACGGCGTGGCGCTGGACAACGATTGCCAAACGTATTCAATTGGTTTTCGGGCTCCCAGCACCGAGGAGTTGGCCCGCGAGCTGATGCACCGCGTGGCCGACGAGATAGAAGACGAGTCGCTGTACACCGACCGCACGCAGGCGGCCACCACGCAGCCCGGCGCTATTCCAGCCGAGTTGCAAAACTTTGCGGCACAGGCAGTCGCCAAAGCACTGCAAGACGGCACGCTGATGCAGCAAATACTGGGTGAATATTTAACCGAGCCCAAGTCCACGGTGTGGTTTGACACGGCTAAAGTTACCGACAAAAGCACTGGCAAATTGGCTGGAAAAGCAACCAGCAAAGCCAGTAAAAAAACTAAATCTGTCCGCCTGGACCGCCGCAGTCGCATGATGTACGACGCCAAGCATGTGTATTTAAACGGCGACAGCTGGAAGGTGGCAGGCCATGACGCCAAACTGCTGCGCAAGCTGGCCGACCACCGCAGACTGGATGCTGCAGATTTAATAGCTGCTTCAGCAGAATTAACGGGTGCTATGGCACAATTTATTCAACAAGGATGGCTGCACCATGACTGAACTACCAACCCCTAACCCTACAGCCCCAGGCCCCCTGCTGGACGGCAGATTCAATGGCCGCAACGCCTTCCAGCAGCTGGTGCGCGATGCGCTGGCGATGGCCGCGCACGAGGGCTGGCACGACATCACGCTGATAGACGCCAGCTTTGAAGACTGGCCACTGGGCGAACGCGCGGTGGTCGAATCATTGCAAGCATGGAGCAAAACGGGCCGCAGTTTTACCATCATCGCCAAGCGTTACGACACGCTGCTGGTCAAACACCCGCGCTTTGTTACTTGGCGCGGCAAGTGGGGCCACATAGTGACTGCGCGCGGCGTGCCCAGCGCTGATGCGGGTGACTTCCCCTCTGCCTTGGTCAGCCCCGGCTGGGTGCTGCGCAGGCTAGACCCCGTGCGCAGCAAAGGCGTGGCGGGTGCAGAGCCGCAGCGCAGGCTGTTGCTGCGCGAGGAGGTGACTGAATGGCTGGGCAAAAGCAGCCCGGCGTTTGCGGCTACCACGCTGGGGCTGTAACGGCGTTTCAAGGATGTCTTTATAAGCGTTTACACAGCAGGATTTAAGCCGCCTCAACATTCAGTAACTAAGCCCCCAACGAGGCTATTGACACCACCCTAGCGGGTACACTAGGAGATTGTGCACAAGGCGACGCAATCGGCCTGGCCTACTGGGCACAGTTTTTGGGACGTGATTTTGATTCGCCGTATTTTTATTTGTCTACAGTGCCTTATCGGCACGCTGCTGGCCAGCACTGCAATGGCCCAAACGGGTGCCGTATTGCAGTCTTCGCCCCAGTTGGCGTCTGCGCCAGCCGCTACTGCCGTTGCCAAGCCTGCAACCTACCCTATTTTTGTCCTTAACTCGCTGGACGCCAACATCAGCGTGATTGACCCGGTGACCTGGACCGAAACCCAGCGCATTGCCACCGGCAAAGAGCCGCACCATTTGTACATGACACCCGACGAAAAATCGATCATTGTGGCCAACGCAGGCGGCGACGCGCTGACTTTTTTAGACCCTAAAACCGCGCAAGTGCAGCGCACTGTCAAAGGCGTGCTAGACCCGTACCACCTGCGCTTCTCCCCCGACATGAAGTGGTTTGTCACCGCCGCCAACCGTTTAAACCATATCGACATTTACCGCTGGGACGGCAAAGACATGCAGCTGGCTAAGCGCATCACTACTGCCAAAACGCCCAGCCACCTGTGGATCGACAGCAAATCCACCACGGTGTACAGCACCATGCAAGACAGCGACGAGCTGATAGCGGTAGACCTGGCCACGCAGGCCGTGCGCTGGCGCACGCCCACAGGTGCTACGCCCGCTGATGTCACCATGACCGCAGACGACCGCTACGTACTGGTGGGCCTGACAGGCGGCGATGCGGTGCAAGTGTTTGATGTGTCGGGCCGTGAACCCAAGCTGGTAAAAAATATAAAAACCGGTGCAGGTGCACATGCATTTCGCGCAGCGGGCGACAAGCGCCATGTGTTTGTCAGCAACCGCGTGGCCAACACGGTAAGCAAGATCGACATGCAAACGCTGGAGGTTGTCAGCAGTTTTGCTGTGCCCGGCGGGCCTGATTGCATGGATGTGTCGGCAGACGGAAAATTATTATTGGTGACTGCGCGCTGGGCAAAAAAGCTCACCGTGGTGGACCTGGAAACGCGCAAAATAGTGCGCAACATCAACGTAGGAAGGTCACCCCATGGCGTTTGGACTCTTGACCATGCTGCGCGCCAATAAGCCCCGTGCCCGCGACTTAGCAGATACGGCACGGCGCGCCGTAGCAGATACGGCACGGCGCGCCGTAGCAGGTACGCGGCAGCGCGCCATGCCTACCACAAGCTACTGGCTTGCTACTATGGTTTGCATAGCTGCTCTAGCAGTATCTACGGGCGCTGCAGCCCAATTGTTTGGTAAAAAAGCAGCACCTGCGGCCCCGGTAGCGCCACCCAATGCAGCTGCGCCTACGTGCGACAAACCGCTGTACCTTACGTTAGACACGGGCCATATGGACGTGGCGCAAATGATGGCCGATGTGCTGAACAAGCACCAGGTCAAAGCTACTTTTTTTGTGGCCAATGAAAAAACCAAAGACGAGAAAACGTCGATGAGTTTTGAGTGGGGCCAAAAGTTTTGGGCGCAGCGCGGCCAAGAAGGGCACGACTTTGCCTCGCACACCTGGGACCATGTGTATTGGAAGGGCGATGCACGCGGCATAGCGCCGGCTTTTACAGTGCAAGCCACAGCAGGTGCGCTGGCGGGCCGCAGCTTTGTGTGGGAGCCCAAAAAGTACTGCGACCAGATAGTGCAGGCCAAAGACCGTATTGAAGAATTTACTGGCAAAAAAGCCCTACCCATCTGGCGCGCCCCTGGCGGCAAAACGTCGGCCAAGTTAATTACCATGGCCGAGGCGTGCGGTTTTAAGCACGTAGGCTGGGCACCGGCAGGTTTTTTGGGTGACGAATTGCCCGATTCCAGCAGCAACGACGCGCTGCTGAAAAAAGCCCTGCGCGATATTAAAAGTGGCGATATTTTGATGGCCCATCTGGGCATTTGGAGCCGCAAAGACCCGTGGGCCCCGGCAGTGCTAGAGCCGCTGATCGTAGGCTTGAAAGAAAAAGGCTTTTGCTTTACCACCTTGCGCCACCACCCTGACTACAAGGCGTGGTACGCCTCACACCCTTAAATGATTGACCTATGACCGACTGGTTTGTAGACACCTTTGCTGTTGCACAGCTGTGGCTGTTCGAGTCTGCAGTGCAGCCTGTGATGCTGGCTGCTGGGCTGAGTGGCGTGCTGGAAGAGGGCTTTAACGCTGCGGGCTGGCTGCTGGTGGGCCTGCTGCAAATGGCAGTGATTGCCTGCATTTTTGTACCCCTGCAGCGGCTGCTGCCCGTGCAAGCGGTCACTAACCGCGCCACAGTGCGCACCGACATGCTGTACACCGCCATCCACCGGCTGGGGCTATTTCGGGTGGGGCTGTTTTTAACGGTAGACCCGCTGTTTGACGCCGCCTTCGGCGCGCTGCGCCAGCAAGGCATCAGCGGCATTCACCTGGACCAGCTGCTGGGTATTTCTGGCAACGCGTTGCTGAGCTTTGTGGCGTATGTGGTGGCGCTAGATTTTGCGGGCTACTGGATTCACCGTGGGCAGCACCAATTTAACTGGTGGTGGAAGCTGCACAGCCTGCACCACGCGCAGCAGCAAATGACGGTGTGGAGCGATAACCGCAACCACCTGCTAGACGACCTGCTGGTAGACAGCCTGCTGGTGCTGGTGGCCCAGCTGATAGGCGTTGCACCGGGGCAGTTTATAGCGTTCACGGCACTCACCCAGCTATCAGAGAGTTTTCAGCACGGCAACCTTAAAATTTGGTTTGGCCGCCTGGGCGAGCGCCTGTGGGTTAGCCCGCGCTTTCACCGGCTGCACCATGCCGTTGGCATTGGGCACGAGTCCACCATGCAAACAAACGCCAACCAAAGTGCTAATCCAGCCCAGCCTGTAACCCGCGCGGGTGCTGTAGAGATGGGTGGACATAACTTTGGCGTGCTGCTGCCGTGGTGGGATTCGCTTTTTGGCACCGCCAATTACGAAAAGCGCTTTGACGACACTGGTGTGCGCGACCAGCTAGAGCAGGGGCGCGATTACGGGCGCGGCTTTTGGAGCCAGCAGTGGCTGGGCGTCAAGCGCCTAGCGGGCCGCGCTTAAGCACCTATAACTTCAAACCAGCCGCATGCTGCATACCCCGCGCCGGGCACGTAGATAGTCACCCTATGGCCCGCTTCATTCTTATCAACACCTCACACGCAGGCAACGTAGGTGCTGCCGCCCGCGCGCTGAAGGTGATGGGCTTTGACGACATGGTGCTGGTGGCACCCCGCTGGGCCAACGTGCTGCGCCGCGAAGAAACCATCCAGCGCGCCAGCGGTGCCAACGACGTGCTGGCCAAAACCCGCATGGTCGACACGCTGGACGAAGCCCTGGACGGCGTAGACCACCTGTGCGCCACGGCCATGACCCCGCGCGACTTTGGCCCACCCACCTACGCTGTGCGCCAGTACTTTGACATGCTACAAAAATCAGAGCTGGCTGAGCAGGTACTACGGCCTGAAACGGCTGTTTCATCATTAAAACTAGCTACAGCAGGTACAGCAGCTGCGGCAGACACAGGGCACACCGATGGGCGCTCCACAGCGCCCCGCATGGCTTTTTTATTCGGTTCTGAGCGCTTTGGCATGGCCAATGACGATGTGTACCGCTGCCACGCGGCGCTCAGCATTCCTACCAACCCGCAGTTTGGCTCGCTCAACCTGGCCAGCGCCGTGCAATTGATCGCCTACGAATGGCGGCAAGCACTGGGCGGCTTTGCAGTAACGGGTGCTACCAAGCCCGCCGCGATGGCCGACGCACGCGCCGTAAGTGGCCTGCTGACGCACTGGGAGCAGGCCTTGGTGCACATTGGCTACCTTGACCCCACAGCCCCCAAAAAACTCATGCCCCGCCTGAACGCGCTGGCGAACCGCGCTAACCTGCGCGAGGAAGAAATCCACATTCTGCGCGGCGTGGCCAAAGCCATGCTGCACACTGCGCCATCTGTGCCACCTGTGCCACCTGTGCCACCTGTGCCACCTGTGCCACCTGCGGCAGACCGCGCCTAAAACTTCTACGCGCGGCACAATAAGATTGCAGGGCTTGCATTTGCAAAACCATTACCCTTTAGAAACTGCTAGAAACCCGCTTGTAAGAAAAAGCTACATCTACTAGACTAAACACTATGTTGCCTATGCTTAACCGTCACAACCTGCAGCGCTTAATGCAGCATTGCGTGCTGGCGTGGCTGCTGGGCACAGTGCTGTGGAGCTCCAGCGTGGCAGTAGCGGCTGCGGCAATGGGCTGCTGCGACCAGCCCCAGGCATGCTGTACGGTGGGCTCGGCGCTCAGTTGCGCCACGTGCGTACCACCACTGAGTGCGCCGTCTTCCCCGCCCAGCGTGCTGCCGCCCAGCGCCGTGGTAAATGCACGCAGCCTCTACCCAACGCAGGAGGTGCCTCTAGCCTGCGCCGACATTTGGCGACCACCCAAAACCGCCACTGCTTAAATTTTTATTAAATTCCGTTATTTATTTTCAATTTTTATTTTCAATTTTTTTAGGAATCACCATGAAATCTATTTACGTCAAACTCTCGGTCAGCATTGCCTTGTTAGGTACCAGCGTTGGTGCCTGGGCCGCTGGCGCTTGCTGCGTTGCGGGGGCGTTGTGCTGCATCGGCGGGGTGATGCCCTGCTGCATGTAAACAACCTGCAGGCAATCAACACTTTTGCTAACCGCAATCAATGCGGTCGCTAGCAGCGTTTAACTGCGCTGCTAAGTACTGCCAAGGCCCAAGCTATCCGTAGCTTGGGCCTTGTTTTTTGTGGCCCTGGGCACAGCCAGAACTTGACTAAAACAGTACACTACCTGCTATGTTTTCTCGCCTGCGTTCCGATATTCAATGCATCCTCGACCGCGACCCCGCTGCCCGCAGCACATGGGAGGTGCTGACCTGCTACCCAGGCCTGCACGCGCTGGTGTTGCACCGCCGCGCGCACTGGTGTTGGACGCACGGTTTAAAGTGGCTGGGACGGTTTATATCGCACATCACACGCGGCTTGACGGGCATTGAAATTCACCCCGGTGCCGTCATCGGCGAGCGCGTTTTTTTTGACCATGCCATGGGCGTGGTGGTGGGCGAAACCGCCGAGATAGGCGATGGCTGCACCATCTACCAAGGCGTGACATTAGGCGGCACGTCGCTGTACAAAGGGGCCAAGCGCCACCCTACATTGGGTAAAAACGTAGTGGTCAGCGCAGGGGCCAAAGTGCTGGGCGGCTTTGTGGTGGGCGACGGTGCCAAAATCGGCAGCAACGCCGTGGTGATCAAACCTGTG
>JANNCO010000094.1:0-9344 GCA_031386655.1 Polaromonas sp.
GACCGGCCCCATGCTGGTAGCCGATGGTACTGCTGATAAATGGCTGGTAGACCCACCACGCGAAGGCGCGTTTGCATTGGTGACCGCGTTGGCTGATTTGCACCAACAGCGCTTAGGCATAACACCAGAAGTTGAAGAAGGCAAAACAGCCCCTGTGCCCGCAGATTTGTCCACCTGGACACCCCCCCAGCGCATCGTCTACGTTAGCTGCAACCCCGCCACGCTGGCACGCGATGCTGCGCTGCTAGTACACAAGGCAGGCTACCGCTGCACCGCAGCGGGCATGGTCAATATGTTCCCGCATACCGCCCATGTAGAGAGCATGGCGGTGTTTGAGCTGGTTTAAAGTTAATCGCGGTCTACGGCGCTGTGCAGTCGATCAATGGCTGTGGCGGTTCTGGCAGCGCGTCTACACCAAAAGCATAGTTACGCGTGTACTTCGACTGCACTTTTTTGACGCCGCACAGGGCGGGTTTGTAGCGTGTTTTGCGTGCAGCGTCTAACGCTGCGGTGTCCAAAGTGCTAAAGCCTGATGACTGGGCTACCCGCGCGTTGACGGTGTGCCCGTCGGTGTCTACTTCAAACGCAATCTGGACCCGGCCACTGTGTTCTAACCTCTGCGTCAACTGGGTGTACACCGGTTGTACCAAATTAACTTCTTGGGCAGCGATACCCGCTGTTTTTTGCGCTGCACCAGTAGTTGAATTGGCAGAAGGTGATGCAGCTGCGGAAAGTGCAGTAGCTGTAGTTTGAGGGGCAGATAACTCTGTACCAGCGCTATTAGACGGTGCTGCCGTGCCTGCGGGGGCTAGGGTGGAAAATGTTTGGGTTTTGGTAGACGGCAATAATTCGGTGCGCGCTGTAGTTAGAGGTACAGGTGCAGGTGCGTTTGCAACAGGCGGTGCAGTGTTAGCGGTGGATTTATTTTTTAGTGCGGGTGCGGGGGTGGCAACAGGTTGGGGTGATACAGCAGGCAACGGTGGGGCAAGCGGCACACTGTTGTCAGCGTCCATAAGTGGCTCTACAGAGCGCGTAAGCAGTGCCTCGGGCTTGTCTGCCGCATTGGGTTGTGCACGGTAGCTGTGCATGGCCCAAAGCGCTGCGCCGTGCAGGGCGGTTACGCCTATTGCTATTGCGGTAAACCGTTGCCAAGTGTGCATAGCCTCCAAGTGTAAATGCACAGCGCCGCTATGCTGTATCTGAACCAAAAGCAGTGTGACGTGCGTGGGCTTTTCTGGCTGCGTACACTCTGGCAAATGCATTGTGTAGTTTGGTTTAAAAAAGACTTGCGGTTAAGCGACCACGCACCACTGGTGTGGGCTGCAGAGCAAGCACGCCTGCAGGTTGAAGGCAATACTGCTGAAATAGCTGCAGGCGTGCTGCCACTGTGGGTTTATGAACCCGAGGCTTGGCAGCAGCTCGATGCATCAGCACGCCACCTGGGTTTTGCCAACGACTGCCTGGCCGAGCTGCAAACCCAAATTGCCGAGGCCAAAGGACATCTGCTGCGCTGCCATGGCAACATGCTGCAGGTGTTAGATCAGTTGAAAACCGCTTTAGGCGCATTTACCTTGGTCAGCCATGAAGAAACTGGCAATGGCTGGAGCTATACGCGTGACAAAGCGGTGGCGCAGTGGTGCAAAACGCATGGTGTGCACTGGCGTCAATTTCCCAGCAACGCCGTCATCCGTGCCTTGCACGCGCGCGGCGGCGGGCGTGACCGCTGGAGCGCCCACTGGGCTGCCCGCATGAAAGACGCGCCGCTGGATACGCCGCAAGATGTGCCATGGCTGGCGCTGCAAGCAATACAAGGTGGGGCGTTGCAAGCAATGCAATGTGGGGCACTGTCAGCCCCGCAGCTAGGCATGCAAGACGCCGATGCACCTCAGCGGCAAAAGGGTGGGCGCAGCCAAGTCGAAGGCGATTTATTCTCATTTCTGGGCCACCGCGGGCAAAACTACCGCGCCGAGATGTCCAGCCCTTTAACGGGTGCGGACAGTTGCTCGCGCATATCGCCGCACTTGGCATGGGGCACGCTGTCGATCAAAGAGGCGGTGTACGCCACTTGGGCACGGCGCAGCCAACTTATGGCCATGCCGCGTGAACAACGGCCCACAGGGTTTCTCGCGTCGCTTAAAAGTTTTGAAGGTCGCCTGCATTGGCACTGCCACTTTATCCAAAAGCTGGAAAGCGAAAGCGCCATTGAATTTCGCAACGTACACCGGGGCTTTGACAACCTGCGCAACGAAGGCGTTTTAACCCCCGAAGAAGAAACCAAATTAATCGCCTGGGCTACTGGGCACACAGGCTACCCGTTTGTCGATGCCTGCATGCGCAGCCTGCAAGCCACGGGCTGGATTAACTTTCGCATGCGCGCCATGCTGGTCAGCTTTGCCAGCTACCACCTGTGGCTGCACTGGCGCGCCACCGGTTGCCACCTGGCGCGTTTGTTTACCGACTACGAACCCGGTATTCACTGGAGCCAGTTTCAAATGCAAAGCGGCGTCACCGGTATCAACACCGTGCGCGTGTACAACCCCGTAAAACAAAGCCATGACCAAGACCCTGACGGTATTTTTATCCGCACCTGGGTGCCCGAGCTGGCGGACGTAGCACCAGAATTTATCCACGAGCCGTGGAAAGCGCCGATTCCACCCGCGAACTACCCCGCACCGATAGTCGATTTGCAAACCGCCGCCCGCGCCGCCAAAGAACGCATCTACGGCAAAAAAGCCGAGAAAGCGGTAAAAACTGAAGCACAAGCCGTCTACCAAAAACACGGTTCGCGCAACCCTGCGCGTGAAGGTGTACGCAGGCGCGCCGCGCCGCGCAAAGTACAGCCTGTGGGTGATGCAGCGCAGCAACTTAGTCTGGAAATTTGAGTTTGTCAATTTACCGAGCTGCATGATTTGCAGCTTGTTTATTTGCTGCGTGCTTTTCGTTCGTTAATTCGCTTGTCTGCGCTTCGCGTTCGCTGTTCTGGTGCGCGCACTGCAAACCAAGCGATCAACAAAAAATATGCGCTAATAAGATCACTTCACCGCCGCCTGCCGCATACGACTAGCCAAAAACACCAAGCTGGCGGCAGTGATCACAACGCACACCAGCAAAGGCACCGCGACTTGTAAAAAGTTAAAGCCTTCACCCCTTAAAACCCGCAGCATCAAAACGTTTTGCGCCAGCGCAGGCACCCACAAGTGCCAAGCTTCTTCTCCGCTTTGATTGAACAGCGCCACCAAAGGCAGCATGCTCACCAGCAGCATCACCACCGTGCTGTTAGCCTGCGCTTCTTTAAAGCTTTTGCAGCGAATCGCCACGGCCATCAGCAAGGCCGACGATGCCGCTGCAAACGGCAGCAATACCACTAAAAACAATGCCACCTCATACCAGCTAAATTGAAACATCGCCTGCAGCGTATCGCTGCGCAATAGCCACTGCCCAGGCAAAAAACTGATGCAGCTAAGTACCGCAATCAGCATACTGACCGTAGCCACTGCGCCCCATTTGCCTACTGCCAACACCCAAGGCGGCACCGGGTTCATCAGCAGCGGCTCCAGCGATCCGCGCTCGCGCTCGCCCGCAGTGGTGTCCAGCGCAGCATTCAAAGCGCCCGACACCACAGACAGCAAAACGAAAAACGCCAGCATGCCCGTAAACTGCGCCGCCCGCGTTTGGTTGCTGGCCAAATCGCGTTCTTGCACTTTGACGGGCGACAGCAGCGCTACCGACACGCCCCGCAGTGCCAGGCTTAAAGTAGCGCGCTCTTGGCTAAATTGCTTTAGCAGTTGCACTACAGGCAACACGCCAGACGCGCTTTGCTTGTTAGCGCTGTCGCTGACCACTTCTACCTCGGGCGCATCACCGCGCACCAAGGCGGCTTCAAAGTCTGCTGGCACCACCACCACAGGGTCGCCTAGCTTGGAGTCGCGCAGTTGCTGCTCATAGTCTGCAGGGGCGGGCTTGACTTGCCAGGTTTGGCGCAGCATAAAGTTGTGCAGGCTGGGCGCCTGTTCCAGGCCTGCTACCAGTACTACGCGTTGCTCGGCTTTGGCCTCCAGCGTAGACACCAGGCTGGATAGAACCAGCAGCAGCAGCGGCCCTACCAGCACGCTGGAGGCCAGCACCACCAGCAGCGTGCGGCGGTCGCGCAGGGCGTCTAGCACTTCTTTGCTATAGACGGCCCAAATTCTTACGGCCCAAATTTTTGCGCTCCCAATTTTTGCGGGCAGGTTCATGCTGCGTGCTCCTCATCCGGCGCAAAAGCCAGCTTGACAAACACTTCCTCAAAATCAGATTCACCCACCCGTTCGCACAGCTCATCTACCGTGCCACTGGCCACCGTGCGCCCGTGCGACATGATGACCACGCTGTCGCACAGGCGCTCTACTTCTTGCATGATGTGGGTTGAAAAGATGATGCATTTATTGCCACCAGCCGGTGTGCGCAGCATGCGCAGCGACTCGCGCAGCGCGCGCGTGGCCAGCACGTCCAGCCCGTTGGTGGGCTCGTCCAGCACAATGTTGGCAGGGTCGTGCACCAGCGCGCGGGCCAGTGCGGTTTTCATGCGCTCGCCTTGGCTAAAACCCTCGGTGCGCCGCTCCAGCAGTGCACGCATGTCCAGCATGTGGGCCAGCACGTCAGCGCGGGCATGGGCCGCGTCACGCGCCATGCCATGCAGCTGGCCAAAATACACTATGTTCTCGCGCGCTGTCAGGCGTGGGTACAAGCCGCGCGCATCGCTGAGCAGGCCCATGCGTGCTACCGCCTCTTGCGGCTGGGCGGCTACGTCAATGCCGTCTACCGTCATGCGGCCAGCGTCGGGGGTGATCAGCCCGGCCAGCATGCGCAGGGTGGTAGTTTTGCCAGCACCGTTGGGGCCCAGCAGGCCGGTAATGTGGCCATCAGGGGCTGTTAGATGGGCATCGCGCACGGCATGCACCATCGCGCGCGGTGGCCGCTTAAAACTAAGCGACTTGAGCGCAGTGGCCATGCTGGCACTTTTGTGCCGCGGGGTTGCTACAGCAAACGAGCGCGCTACATGGTCGATATGGATCATTGCGCGGGTGCCTTGGTTACAGCCACCGGCATGAACGCCGGGGGCCGGGGAATAGTCTTCACGCACGCTGCATCCACCGCTGTGGCCTGCGCGTCGTCCTCACTGTCAATAAAGCGGTACAGCACATCGCGCATACATTCCAGCGTCATCACGCCGTGGCCTGCGTTGGGCACCACCACGTGCTGCGCTTTGCTGCCCAGCGCCTGGGCAATGCGTGCGCCATGCCGCACGGGGGTAACAGGGTCTAGCCCACCGCTGAGCACCATGGCAGGGGCTTGGCTGGCGGGCACGGTGTAGAAAGCTTGCTGCACCGTGCCGCGCGGCCAATAAGTACAAGCCTGGGCATACAGCTGGCCAAACTCGCCACCAAAATCAGCCCCGGGTTTATCAGAAGATGCAGCCAGGCGTGGCATGTCTTCAGCGCACACTACCGACAAATGCATGCCAATGGCCAGCCTGTCAGCTTTGTTGCTGGATAACGCGCCGGCCAGGCCCATCAGCGCGTCAAAGCGGCCCTGGTTAGCTTGGGTAATGGCGTGCGGCAGGGCAGACGCTAAAGCGGGCGAGTACAGCGGGCCGCGCACGCTGGCCAGTAGCATCTCACGCGTAATCGTCAGGCTCTCGGGCGCGCCAGTCAGCGGGTGGTTTAGCGTGACAGGCTGGGGCAGTCGCGCCAGCAGCGCGGCCCAGTCGGCGCGCAGCTGGGGGTAGGCTTTTTGGCAACTGGCATCTTGCTCGCATGCCGCCAGCAAGGCATTGAATGCCGCTTGGCTGTCGGTCGACACGCTAGCCGGCAGGGCCATGTCGGGTGGTGCCACACCGTCAATGACCATGCGGCGCACTTGCAGCGGGAACTGGCGCGCATATTCCAGCGCTGCCCGCGTGCCGTACGAGCCGCCCACTACATTAATACGTGGCGCGCCCAAGGCAACGCGCACCGCATCAATATCTTGCATGGCCAACGTCGTGGTAAAAAAACGCAGGTCGCCATAGGGTAGCTTTTGCAGCTGGGCTAAACACTGGCGCATCAACTCGGCGCGCCGCACCGGGTCAAGCTGCTGGGCCAGCGGGCTGCGCTGGTCGTCATCGCACTGCAGTGGTGCTGACCGCCCCGTGCCGCGCTGGTCTACAAACACCAGGTCTCGCCGGTTGTTAAGGCGGCGCATCTGTTTGGTTATCAGTGGGGCCAAACCTATGGCGCTTTGCCCTGGCCCACCGGCCAGTAAAAACACAGGGTCTGCCAGTTTGCGGCGCGCCAATGCAGGCACCACCACGTAATGCACCTCTATCTGCACGCCTTGGGGCTGGGCCGGGTTTAAGGCGCGTTGCACAGTGCCGCATTGCACCTGTGTGCTAAAGCCTGCCACACGGCAGGGGGTAAGCGTTTGGGCAGTGGCGGCAGTTGATAACCAAAACCAACAGCCCAGCAATGCGCTGTGCATTAACCGCGATAGCACTGGATGCTTGGGCAGCGCAAGAGAATGTGAAATCATGCAAACGATTCTAGGGGTTTAGATAAGACCTACTGGAGCGGGCCTGAAATTGTTAGTAACTTGATATTGAGTTTTAAGCTGGGTTAAAGAAACACCAGCAAAGCGGTAATTTTCAAGCAATGCTGTGGGTTGAAGTGTTACCATAGTGCTACCTAACGGAGTTAGCACATGACCACCACCACATCGCTCAAACTGCCCGATACTCTTAAAGAGCAAATCGCCCAAACCGCTGCCCGCGAAGGCAAGTCAGCGCATGCGCTGATGATTGACGCGCTGCAAACTGCAATGAATGAAGCTTCGCTGATGCATGCATTTCACGACAGCGCTTTGGCTGCGTATGAAGAGACAGTGCGTATCAACAAGGTCTTCCGAGGTGAAGACATCGAAGCCTACTACCTAGCTAAGATGCACGGTGAAACATCGAAAAAACCGCCTAGGGTGCAGTGGCAATCTGGGCGCGATGCAGCGGCGACCATCACGCCCCGATCCAAAAAGCGCGAATGACAACGCTCTCCATCAGCAAGGAAGCTGACCAAGATCTGGATCGTTTGACGCAATTTCTGCAGCAAAGCCAGCCCGAATATGCCTACAAAGCAGGCCAAAATATCTTTCACGCCTTGAGATTTCTTACTATCAGCCCAGAAATTGGCAGGCCTTATTCGCCGCCTCTGCGAGAATTGGTCATCTCTCACGGAAAATTAGGCTATATAGCTCTTTATGTTTACGACCCGGTGGTGTCTGATGTGCTCGTTTTGCGCATCAAGCACCAACACGAAGTAGGCTACAAAAGTCCATCATGAAACACCACGACCCCAAACCCCTGCCCGAAGGCCTGCACCTGGACACGCTGGCCGTGCGCATGTCGGTAGACAAATCGCAGTACGGCGAGAACTCCGAGGCGCTGTACATCAGCTCCAGCTTTACCCAGCCCGACAGCGAGACCGCGGCGCGCCGCTTTGCGGGCGAAGAAGACGGCTATGTGTACAGCCGATTTACCAACCCCACCGTGACGGCCATGGAAAAGCGCCTGGCCGCGCTGGAAGGCACTGAAAGTTGCATATGCACCAGCAGCGGCATGAGCGCTATTTTGCTGCTGTGTATGGGCCTCTTGAAAGCGGGTGACCATGTGCTGTGCTCACGCTCCGTGTTTGGCAGCACGATTAAATTGATCGGCACCGAGTTTGCCAAGTTTGGTGTGGAGTCCAGCTTTGTCAGCCAAACTGATGTGACCGAATGGCAAGCCGCCATGCGCCCCAACACCAAACTGCTAGTGGCCGAAACGCCTACCAACCCACTAACCGAGGTGTGCGACATTCAGGCACTGGCCGACATAGCGCATAACGCTGGCGTGCTGCTGGCCGTAGACAACTGCTTTTGCTCACCAGCGCTGCAAAAACCCGTGCTGTTTGGGGCTGACATCATCATCCATTCGGGCACTAAATATTTAGACGGGCAGGGCCGCGTGATAGCGGGTGCGCTGTGCGGTAACGAGCAACTGATTAAAGAAAAATTTATCCCTGTGATGCGCAGCGCAGGCATGAGCCTGTCACCGTTTAACGCCTGGGTAGTGCTTAAAGGCATGGAGACACTGGGCATCCGCATGGAGGCGCAAAGCGCCCGGGCGCTGCACATGGCCACTTGGCTAGAGGCGCACCCGCAGGTGCAACGCGTGTACTACCCCGGCCTGCCCAGCCACCCGCAGCACGCGCTGGCCATGCGCCAGCAAAACGCCAACGGCACGGGCCTGGGCGGTGCGGTGCTGAGCTTTGAGGTCAAAGGCAACTCGCCTGAGGCTATGCGTAAAAACGCCCACCATGTCATTGACAGCACGCGCCTCATGTCGGTAACTGCCAATTTAGGCGATGTTAAAACCATCATCACCCAGCCCGCCAGCACGTCGCACGGCCGCTTGACCGAGGCGCAGCGCTTGGCGGCAGGTATCACGCAGGGCATGGTGCGCGTGGCGGTAGGCCTGGAGCATCTGGGTGACTTGCAGGCTGATTTAAACCGTGGCTTTGACACGCTGCCTTAAATAGGGCTGCAAGCCCCTAATTTATAAGTAAATAGGCCGGTAACCCAGGTAAATACTGCTCAACCAGCTATTAAATTTATAGTACATTTTTTCAAAATACTATGACAACCATCCGTACACCTATCCGTACCAGAATTGCCCCATCCCCCACCGGCTTCTTGCATTTAGGCACGGCCCGCACTGCGCTGTTTTGCTGGGCGTTTGCGCAGCACCACAAAGCACTGGGCCAAGATGCGCAATTTATTTTGCGTATTGAAGACACTGACGAGGCGCGCTCTACCCAGGCTGCCGTCGACCAAATTATCGAAGCGATGGACTGGCTGCAGCTAGGCTACGACGAAGGCCCGTTCTACCAGATGCAGCGCATGGCGCGCTACCGCGAGGTGATAGCGCAAATGTTGCGTGATGGCACCGCCTACCACTGCTACACCTCCCCCGCCGAGCTAGACGCCTTGCGCGAAGCGCAAAAAGCACGCGGTGACAAACCCCGCTATGACGGCACCTGGCGGCCCGCGCCAGGCAAGGTGCTGCCCACGCCGCCTGCTGGTGTGCAGCCCGTGGTGCGCTTTGCAAACCCGGTGGACGGCGACGTGACCTGGCTAGACACCGTCAAAGGCAGCATCACCATCAGCAACAAAGAGCTGGACGACTTGATCATTGCCCGGCCCGTGTCTGCAGAAGCTGCAGCGCAGGGCGAAACCGTCGGCACACCCACGTACAACTTTTGCGTGGTGGTAGACGACCTGGACATGCGCATCACCCA
>JANNCO010000153.1:0-23861 GCA_031386655.1 Polaromonas sp.
TCGTCTCGGTGCGCAGCACACGCAAATCGTCATTCAGCACCGCGCTAAAAATCATCGACGTGTTGTTGCTGTCTACCAAATAGCGCCAGCTGTAGTAAGTTTCTTTTTTCAAGTCGTAGCGCAGCACGCGCATGGGTTTGCCCAGCATTTTGCGCAGGTCTTCCATGGCCATGCCGGGCAGTACTTTGGCAAAGTTGGCGGGGGTCAGCACTTGGCGCAGGGCCGACATTTTGCCGTCGGTGCCGATACTGATCATGTAGTTCACATGGCCTGCGGGCTGGCGGTTATATTCAAAAATGCGCACGCCACCCGCACCGTCCCAAATTTTTTCGGGTTCACCAAATTTGGCGCGTACATCGGCCTCGGTCGAGACGCTTTCTTCCAGCTCGGCGATGCGCTGGGGGTCGCAGCCAGTAAGCGCTAACAAACAGGCCAATAGCCCCGTAAAAAGCATCTTTTTCAAGACAAGTGAATGCATTTTTTATCCTTTTAAGTCAAAACCACCTGGAAAACCAGCTTTGCGCGGTGCGGTATAGCGGCTTAATTAGCACCCCATAGCCTGCGATTGCAGGCTAGCCCGGTAAAATCAATACAAAGCATTATTCAACTAACCAGCATCGCACTATGTCCGCATTGTCCCGCGCTATCAGCAGTTTCTTCTACAAGCCACCCTATGTGTCGGAGACCAGCCAGTTTATCAACGATCTTAAAATCGCCCGCCCCACGCTAGAGGCCGAGCAGCTGGCAGGCCGCGCGCTGCTGTGGGATAAAAACGTAGACCGCAGTGCCATGGCTGACAACGCAGACAGTCGCGTGGCGCAAAACTCGTATGTGTACGGCACACCTAAATAAGCTAAAAACAGTATTTTTAAGTGCTGTTTTGCCATTGTAGGCCGTAGAATCTGCTCAAGCAGCTATTAAATTAATAGCGCTTTCGAATTTAATCTATGCCGCATTGATTGCACTTTAATCAGCGAACTTGGCCCAACCCATCCACCTGAAGCAACCTGTTTAGCCACCCGCTTACACCCCTTACATGCGCGATACCGCCCTGCACCCCGCCGCCATGCCAGACTCTGCCATGGTGCTGCCACCTGCGCTAGCGGGTAGTGCAGAGGGTGCGGCACTGCAAGATACAGGATTGCCTTTAGTTGTGGACCAAGTAGCGTTAGCACGCCTGTACGGCGAACCCTTGTTTGCCATGCCGACGGATTTGTACATTCCGCCCGACGCGCTGGAAGTGTTTTTAGAAGCATTTGAAGGCCCGCTGGACCTGTTGCTGTACCTGATTCGCAAACAAAACTTCAATATCCTGGACATTCCCATGGCGGGTGTCACGCGCCAGTACCTAAGCTATGTAGACGAAATCCGCGAGAAAAATCTGGAGCTGGCTGCCGAATATTTGCTGATGGCCGCCATGCTGATCGAGATCAAATCGCGCATGCTGCTGCCGCCCAAGAAAACCGCCGAGGGCGTAGAGCCCGAAGACCCCCGCGCCGAGCTGGTGCGCCGCCTGCTGGAATACGAGCAAATGAAGCTGGCCTCGCGCAGGCTGGACGCCCTGCCCCAGTTTGGCCGCGACTACCTGCGCGCGCAGGTGACCATAGAGCAGTCGCTGCAAGTGCGCTTTCCCGATGTGCATGTGGTCGACCTGCAAGACGCGTGGCGCGATATTTTGCGGCGCGCCAAGCTCATCACGCACCACAAAATCACCCGCGAAGAGCTGAGCGTGCGCGAGCACATGAGCCATGTACTGAAAAAACTGCAAGGCCGCAAGTTTGTAGAATTTGAAGAACTGTTTGACCCCACCAAAGGCACCGCCGTGCTGGTGGTCACCTTTATCGCCCTGTTAGAGCTGGCC
Source organism: Polaromonas sp. (assembly GCA_031386655.1). GTDB lineage: Bacteria > Pseudomonadota > Gammaproteobacteria > Burkholderiales > Burkholderiaceae_C > JAAFIP01. Next base: position 1,862 of record JANNCO010000153.1, read on the forward strand.
AAAGAAACGCTGATCGACATTACCCAAGCCGAGGTGTACGCCCCCATCTATGTGCGGCTGGCGTTTACGCAAGTGGCCTGAACAACTTAAAAGGGCTGTTTTTATGGCATATTGGGCCAGTAACCCAAGTAAAACCTGCTCAAGCAGCTATTAAATTTATAGTAGCCTGGCTAAGCTGATAATTTAGCGACCGCTATTAGTTGACCCCGCACTACGGCAGCCCACGCATGCGAAAATCTGCAAAGGTGTAGATGCGCACTAGCCAAACCCTGTTTTGTTATCTCATTGATTTATCCAAATGAACCCTACGTATTCCCAAGGCTTAATGTGGTTTCGCCGCGACTTGCGCGCGCGTGACAATGCGGCGCTGTACCACGCTTTGACAAGCTGCACCACGGTGCATTGCGTGTTTGTGTTTGACAAAGAAATCTTGGACGTACTGCCGCGTGCAGACCGCCGGGTAGAATTTATTCGTGAGGCGCTGGTCGACTTGGATGCGCAGTTGCAAAAAATGTGCAGCGACCATGCTGGCAAGTCTGCAAAGACCGCAAAATCTGGCCATGATGCTCCTGTATTGATAGTGAGCCATGCGTGGGCCAGCGACGAAATACCGCGCCTGGCACAGCAGCTGGGTGCGCAGGCGGTGTTTGCCAACCACGACTACGAGCCGCAGGCCGTAGCACGCGACGCGCTGGTGGGCGATGCCCTAAAAGCACAAGGCATTGCGCTGCACACCTACAAAGACCATGTGATTTTTGAGCGCGAAGAGGTGCTGACACTGGCGGGCAAGCCGTACGGCGTGTTCACGCCTTACAAAAATGCCTGGCTTAAAAAGCTGACCGACTACCATTTAAAGCCCTACCCGTGTGACACCTGCGCAGCTGCGCTGCGCCCCGCGCCCGCCGATTTCATTAACGCCACTACAGCCCCAGCCCCTGTGATGGGTAGCGCAAGTACGCAAATCAAAGTGGCTGCAAAAACTACTGCACACACCTGGAAAGGCGTGCCCAGCCTGGCGCACATCGGCTTTGAACCTACCAACATGGGCGAGCTGAAAATACCCCCCGGCACTACGGGCGGGCAGGCCTTGTTGGCCGACTTTTTTGACCGCATGGACGCCTACCACGACACGCGCGACTACCCTGCAGTCAAAGGCCCCAGCTACCTGAGCGTGCACCTGCGCTTTGGCACCGTGTCGATCCGCCAGCTGTGCAGCGTAGCGCACCAGCGCGTGGTGGCAGGTACGGTAGACACTGCAGGCAAAACGGTGGCCAACGAAGGCGCGCAGGTGTGGCTTAGCGAGCTGATCTGGCGCGATTTCTATGTGCAAATACTGGCTAACTTCCCGCGCGTGGCCACTTGCAGCTTCAAGCCTGAATACGACAGCATTCAATGGGAGCGCGGGCCAGCGGCTGACGCGCTGTTCAAAGCCTGGTGCCAGGGCCGCACAGGTTACCCGCTGGTGGACGCGGCCATGCTGCAAATCAACCAAACCGGCTATATGCACAACCGCCTGCGCATGGTGGTGGCTAGCTTTTTGACCAAAGACTTGGGGTTGGACTGGCGCTGGGGCGAGCGCTATTTTGCCGAAAACCTCAACGACTTTGATTTATCAGCCAACAACGGCGGCTGGCAATGGGCGTCCTCCAGCGGGTGCGACGCGCAGCCGTACTTTCGCATTTTTAACCCCAGTAGCCAGAGCGAGCGCTTTGACGCCCAAGGCAAATTCATCCGCCGCTATTTGCCGCAACTGGCCAAGCTACCCAACGCCGCCCTGCACGCACCGTGGGACGCTAAACCCATGGACCTGCAAATGGCGGGGGTTGAGTTGGGCAAAGACTACCCACACCGGGTGGTAAAGCACGACGAAGCGCGGGCTACCACGCTGCAGCGGTATACGGTGGTGAAGAAGGCTTAGCTTGCTTTGATAGTAGCTGTACGTAGAGAGCGTACTGCGGCATGAAGCAAGTCATGCCAAGTTTGGCTTATTCTTTTTGTCTTGTACGGGAGCTGGCAGGCAGCGCTACTTCAGCTGCGCGGCTGTCCCCCGTGTTGGCCTAGGGCCAACTACTCCTCCTTTATGCCGCTACGCTGAAGTAGCACTGCCTGCCAGCTCTAGCGTACGTGGCGGGTTTTTAACTGCTACGGTCATCAGGGTGAGCGCTGGGAGCGTGTTGCCGGGAAACTGCAGCAAAGGCGCGCGGTACAAAAGATAGCCTCGCCGCCATCAACATTCGCGCGTGTTTTGCGGAAGTTTCACGGTGACATGTCCCATCGCCCGTCCAAGGTAATCACTGCACAAAAGCATTGCCACGTGACTTAAACAAACCTCCCACAACCCACCAACCACACTACAAATTTAATAGCTGCTTGAGCAGGATTTATTTGGGTTAAAAGGCGAAAACACATAAAAAAAGCACCTTGCGGTGCCTTTTTTTAAGATGCTACCATCTCCGCCGTGGTGTACCGCCGTATCAAGCTGAGCAACTCTTCCTCAGAATACGGCTTGCCCAGATAGTGGTCTACGCCTAATGACATCGCATGTTCACGGTGCTTCTCGGCAATACGCGAGGTGATGGTGATCACCGGCAGCTTGGCCCAACGCGGGTCGGCTTTCATGTTGCGCACCAAGTCAAAACCATCCATGCGCGGCATCTCAATGTCAGACAGCACCACGCTTGGCAGCTCTTCGGCCAAACGCTCCAGCGCCTGCAAGCCGTCAGCGGCCAGCGCAACGCGGTAGCCCTCGCGCACCAGCAGGCGCTGCGTGACGCGGCGCACTGTGATCGAGTCGTCTACCACCAACACCAGCGGCACTTGCGGGGCCGAGACTGATTTGGGGTTGGCCGGTACCAGGGGCACCACCGGCGTGGCGTCGCCTGTCAGGTCGCGCGCCACCACATCGGTGACTACATCGCCCAATATGTGCGATTCGGCCTTGTCAGCGCTCATGGCGCGGGCTTGCGCGCCGTACACCGCGGCCAACGCTACCGGGTTGTAGATCAACGCCACTGCACCTGATGCCAGCACCGACATACCGGCCATGCCTGGCAGGCGGGACAGCTGGGGCCCTAAGTTTTTCACCACCACTTCCTGGTTACCCAGCACTTCGTCCACGTGAGCCACAATGCGCTGCGCGGCACTGCGAAACACCACCACGGCAATGGTTTTGCCCTGCGGCTGGTCGCTGGCAGTGGAATGCTGCAGCAACGCGCCTGCCCAGAAGAATGGCAGCGCCTCGCCTGCCACGTCAAACGTACCCATGTTGTAGGCGGCTTGCAGCTCTTTAGGCGAAGCGCGGCGCACGGTCTCCACCAAGTTGGCGGGTACGCCCACAGACAAGCTGCCGATGCGCAGCATCACCACCTGCGTTACCGCCGTGGTCAGCGGCATCACCAGCTTGAAGCTGGTGCCCTGGCCTGTTGACGTGCTGGTCTCGATCCTGCCGCCCAAAGCCACTACTTCTGAACGCACTACGTCCATGCCAATACCGCGGCCCGACAGCTCGGTGACTTGGGTGGCCGTAGTAAAGCCGGGAGTGAAGATCAAATTGGCGGCTTCGCTGTCGTCCAGCGGTTTATCGTGGGCAAGCAAGCCTTGCGCAGTAGCACGCTCGCGAATGCGGCCCAGGTCCAAGCCTGCGCCATCGTCGCGGAACTCTACCGAGATGTCGTTGCCTTCCTGGTGCAAGCTGATGGTGATCTGGCCGCTGCCATCTTTACCTGCCTTGGTGCGCACCTGGGCACTTTCAATGCCGTGGGCTACGCAGTTGCGCAACAGGTGTTCAAACGCTGGCGTCATGCGGTCCAGCACGCCACGGTCCATCTCGATGGAGCCGCCCAGGATGTCCAGCTTGACCTGTTTGCCAGCGTCTTTGCCTGCCTGGCGCACCACGCGGTACAGGCGCTCGGAGATGCCTTCAAACTCTACCATGCGCGTGCGCAGCAGGTCGCGCTGCAGCTCACGGGTTTGGCGGGCTTGGGCCACTAAATCATCTTCGGTAGATTCCACTGTGCGCTGGATACTGCGCTGCACAGTGGCCACGTCGTTGACCGACTCGGCCATCATGCGGGTAAGCTCTTGCACGCGGGTGAAGCGGTCAAACTCCAGCGGGTCAAACTCGGCACTGGTTTCTTTGGCCAGCGCCATGCGCGACTGCATTTGCGATTCAGACTGCACCTCGATATCGCGCAGTTGCATGCGCAGCTTGTCCAGGTTACCGGTCAGGTCGCCCAAGGAGCCGCGCAGTTGGCCCAGCTCAGCCTCCAGGCGCGAGCGGGTGATCATGACCTCACCGGCTTGGTTGACCAAGCGGTCCAGCAAGTCTGAGCGCACGCGCACCGACTGGTTACTGGTGGTACGTGGCGCATGGGCTACCAATGCAGCAGTTCTGGGTGCCATGACACGCAGCGGCGTAAGGGCAGCCACAGGCGTTGTGCTGGCGGGTACTGCCGCAGCAGAGATTGCAGTTGGGGTCGCCATGCTGGACACCGCACTGGCTGCCACCCAGCTGGCCACGGGCGCTGCGCTGGCAGTAGGGGCTAACGTAGTGGGTGCAGTAGCATCTGACCTACCTGGAGAGTAGGAAGGCGTGATGTCAGGCTCAGCCAGCGGATGGCGCAAACGGTCAAAATTTGCCTGCATGCCGTCGAGCAGCGCGGTCAACGGCTCGATTTGCGCAATGGTAGTGTCGTCAGCTGAGGTTTGCTCAATAGCAGATTCCATGCGGTGGGTCAATTCGCCCAAACGCATGGCACCTGCCAGGCGCGCGCTGCCTTTGAGTGTATGCAAGCCCCGCAACACTTCTGAGCGGGCACCGGTATTGTCTGGCCGCGCAGTCCATTGGCGCAGTGCGCCCGACATTTGCGGAAACAACTCTAGCGCCTCTTCTTCAAAAATAGGAAACAGATCAGGGTCAATCGCGTCTTCTATGTCAATTTCATCTTCGGTTTCTTGCACTGTCAAGCTGCGCGGCACCACACCTAAGCTAGGTACCGCAGCGCCCGCCATCACCAAGCCTGCGGGTCTGAACTGTGAACGGTCGGTTGTGTCCATCACAACATCCGCTGCAATATCCGCTGCAACAGACTCTGCGTCGGGCATAGCTTGGGATGCAGCTACGGACGCATCCACAGGCGCATCCACAGGGGTAGCAACTGCCACCGGGTCGGGCTGCGCAACAGGAACTTGCGCATCTAAGTTAGACGTTTGTGGCGCGTCTGGCACAGTCACAGTTGACGCTGCAACTACGGCAGCACCTGCAGCAGCAATCACCGTGACACTGGCGCCACCACCCAAGTCGGCAAAGGCCGTGGACAGCGGCAAGGGGGCAGAGGGCAATGCAAAATCGGAAGTGTTATTTTGTGCTGTCGAATAAATATCTGCTTGAGCAGCATCTACCTGGGTTTCTGCGCTAATATCCACTAAATTTACAAAGCCAGACGATCTTGAAGCTGTCATGCTCTGGTATTGGGTGCTGGCCTCGGGCGCGCGAATGCAGCGGTCCAACCCGGCTTGGACCGAGCTTGATGCTTCGCGCAATTGACCTGCCGCAAACTGGTGCAACAGACGGCGAATTTCATCGGCAGCATCTACAAATTCGCCAGCATGTAGATGGCTTGGGTAAGCACCGTCTTCGGATATGTTTTGCATGTGCTGCAAAGCATTTTCCAGACTGCGGGCCAAGCCAGACAGCGAACTAAATCCAACTGTGGCAGAGCTGCCCGCCAACGAATGCGCAAAAGCTACGGCATCATTAGGCAGCGGCTGGCCTGGCTCCATCGACCATTCAGTCAAACTGGTGACCAGGCGACGCGACCATTCGTCGGCCTCGTTCAGATACACGTTGTACAGCGGCAAGCTGATGCGCAAGGGGCCAATCGCCTTGAATTGGTCGTCGGGTGACAGACCGGCAAAATTAGACGCACTTGGCTGCGCTGGCAGATTGGCAACATGCACAAACGATGTTTTGGCCACAGGCGCAGCGTAGGCGGTGTCCACCGTGGACATTGCAGCAGCTGCCACAGAAGCCGCTGAGGCAGCAGTGCCCCATGGGCCTAAATCAAATCCCAAATCAGCAGGCCCTGTGGCAGCGGGCTCTTCATCCGCAAAAAACATGGGCTGGGTAGGGCTGGAGGCGAAGTCTGCCACCTCGGTGTGCGAGTACGGTGTGGCATGGTCTGAATCAAGACTTGGACTATCTAAACCAGTGCTATCTGCGCTGTAGGCAGCTACGGGTAGACCGGGTGCAGCCTCTGGTTGTGCTGCCATCAAGGCATCTTGTTCTAGCATGGCGCGTTCAAACGCGGCCAGTTCGTCTTCATCAACCAGGCTTTGTGCTGCAGCATCGGTAGACGACGCGTCTGCGGGCAGCGCTGATGCGGGGTCTATGGCATCGAAAGCCCCAATGTCCAAGTCAAACACTGCATCTTGCATTACAGGCGTATCAAACGCAGTTGAGCTGCTCACGTCTAGCGTAGACAAACCATCGTCTACTGTCAGTGTGTTGGTAGAAGAATATGTGCTAGGTTGCGAAGTTGCCAGGTCAAACGATGGATTAAGTGATGAGTTAAGTGATGTGTTAAGCGACTGTTGCAGCGCCTGAATTTCACTAGAGTCACCGCCCGCGTTCAATGCAGGTTGTGGCTCGTTAGGCAGCTCCAGGTCCGCCATTGCCAAATCAAACGCAAAGTCCAAATCGGCGATGTTTTGTTCTGGCACGGCAGCCTGACTGGCAGGCTGCGATGGGTCAATCTCAAACATGGACATGTCAATCGCATCCAAAGGCGCCTCTTCGGGTGTGGCGGCCTGCACAGGCAAATCAAACGCCATCTCGTCTGGTAGCTGCAGTGGGGCTGCGGCAGACACTACTGCAGGCGTAGCTAAGTTAAAGCCCTCAAAATCGAAATCTAGATCGCTGGCAGTGACCGCGGCTCCAGTAGTTGTTACAGCTGCTGCAAGTGCAACTGCAGCTTGTGCTGTCAGATCAGGTAGCGCTACGGCCGATGTAATATCGCCTAAATTCAATGGCAAAAACTTGCCATGCAAACGCAGTGAGTCAGCACTCGCATTGAATGGCTGCGCTGTCCAAGCTTGGGCTTGGCCTGCGGCAATGGCATCAACCCATTGGCCGATGCCCGCCAGACACTGCGACGCCGTGTTACGCAGATCGTCGTCCGCAGATTTTTGATCCGCTAACCATGCATTGAGCATCTGCTCCAGCGACCACCCGGCTTCGCCCAAACTATCAAGGCCCACCATGCGTGAGCTGCCCTTGATGGTGTGAAAAGCACGGCGCAGTGTGGTAAGTTCGGCTAGATTACCGGGCTCAACCGCCAGCACGCTCAGGGCGGCTTGGCCATTGCCAACTACTTCACGTGCTTCTTCCAGGAAAATGTCCAACAGTTCTATATCGTCATCGTCTGTAGAGTCTTGCACAGGGGCGCTAGATACTGCGGGCGCAGTCGCAGTGGGCGACGTGGCTGCAGTTGCCAAAGCACTTGCACTTATAGCAGCGCCCATAGCGGCACCTGTCCCAGCGCTTGCTGCCACATTGGCAGTTGCTGGCATGGATGTTTCTGCATAGGTAGATGCATCAACTGCAGGATGCTCTGTAGCTGGAATAGGCGTATTCACACGGCCCATCAAGGGCTTGAGCTCACCGCGCTCGTCATCGTATACAAACAATTTTTTCGCCAACGCTGGCTGGTAGCTCAGCATGTCGATCAAGAAACCTAAAGCGCCTAAATTATTGCCCAGTTTGTCAAAGGTGCCTGCGGCGCGCGCCTGCACATCGTCGACTTCTGTAATTAAAATTTCTTCTACGCTGTCCCGCATACGCAGTACGGCTTGGGAGGCTTGGTCCAGTCCCAGCACAGACAGCACGCCACGCATCTGCGCCAGGCGCGAGGGCACGCCAGACAACACTGTTTTGTCTTGCGGGTCGCGAAAAAACTGGTCCATTGACTTTTCAAGCTCAGCCAAAGAGGTTTTCAACTCACCCACCACGCTGCCCATCGTTTGGCGGTCGCTTACGCGGCGGTACAGTTCTTCCATCCACGGCTCTAGCGATTGATTCTGCGCGCCTTGCTGGGCGTTTTCAACACGCTGCGCCAAATGGTTAACACGCTCGGTGACAGCGGGGTCACTGGGGTCAAAATCTTCAAATCCCGCTTCTAGGTAAAGAATGGCTGTAGCCACTTCCATGGCCAGTGCAGGCTCAGGTGCTTGCGAGTTTTTGGCTGCAGCATCAGCTACGTGGGTAAACGCCTGGGACAGTGCCTGGCCCGTAGGCAGCAGCTTGGTGATGGAATCCACTATCAAGCTGAACTGGTCTTGCACGGCTTTGACTTTACCCACATCGCCTGCGGCCAAACCTGACCATGCTTCTTTGACTGACGTAATGCGCTTGCGTGCTTGTACCAATAAAACAGGGTCAAACTGACCATACAGCGTTTTGCTGTAGTCGATAGCCGGGTAGGCTGCCAAACCATACGCCATGCGCACCTCGCCCAGTAGTGGGGCCATGCCTTGTGGTTGGGCTTGCGCGCAAAAGAACAGCAAGTCTTGGGCTAAACGGTCTGACACCGTCAAGTCGCCTTTGATGTGAACTGCCAGCTGGATCAGTATGCGTGATACCGTGCGCTTGACGTACACATCCCCCGCCAGACTGCCTGAACCAAGTGCCTGGAAAAAACCAGCAGCAATGCGCCAGAAAATACTGAACTGGCGTCCTTCGGGGGTGTTGCCTGGCTGCTGCGCAATGCCAGCGCAGATGCCGGCCAGCAACTGAGAAGAAGCCGCATCCAATGTCTTGATCACCTGCAAGGCGGCTTTGTCAAATTGAACACGTGTGTGAGCGTTCAACTGCACCAAGGGCGCACCCGTGTCGGACACGGCAATCCAGCGCCACGGATAGGGCCACAAATCAGCAGGATGTACGCGGGCAGCTCCCGCAATTTCTTGCACTTGGGCATATTGCACAAACAGCGCTACGGGTGTCTGCGATTTGCCGGACAACACAGTTTCAAGAAAACCGGTTAAGGCAAAACTAGCACGCTCAATTTTGATGGCAGCAGCTTCGGTACATAGCTCAGGGCGGTTGACAAATTTTTGAACCGCATTTTCCATCGCACGCAACACAATGGCGGGGCCAGTAAATCCCACCATATCCAGTGCGCCAACTGCTTGGTGCAGTTGCTGGCGTGATATGCGCAGCTGGGCAGAGTCAACTGCCGCCAAATCAGAGCCGCGGGCCAGCTCGGCATCGCGAACATATCGGCGCAGCGCTTTGGTAGCAGAGTCAAGCGACTTTCGCAATTCGTCCAGCACCCAAGCCAATGGGCCCAGATCGTTGGCATGAACATCATGGCCTGATGCGGCGGTGGCAGTATCGAGATTTTGCATGGGTAACAGCGCCCTCATCCTCGTATTAAAAACGCGCTCAGTGCACAGCTAGCAGCAAGCGCGCGTGATTTTGATCAGCCGATTTTGAATCGCGACACCGACTGGCGTAGCTCTTCAGCCATACGGCTGAGGTCACGTACCTGCTGGGCAGTGGATCGTGTACCCTCACCGGTTTGTTCGGTTACCGCAAAAATGTGCTGAATGTTGCCAGCCACCACGTTTGCAGAATCCGCCTCGCGCGCTGCAGATTGAGAAATTTGCTCAATCAGATCAGCCAGTTTGCGCGACACGGCGTCAATCTCGGTCAGTGCGGTGCCCGCGCTGTCAGACAGCTTGGCACCTTCCACCACGCCCTGGGTAGAGCGCTCCATAGCGGCCACAGCATCTTGCGTGTCGGTTTGAATGGTTTTTACCAACGCCGCAATCTGTTTGGTGGCGTCGCCTGAGCGTTCAGCCAGTCGTTGCACCTCTTCAGCCACCACCGAGAAGCCTCGGCCAGCCTCACCCGCTGATGCCGCTTGAATGGCGGCGTTCAACGCCAGCACGTTGGTTTGCTCGGTAATGTCCGAGATCAGCTCTGTAATCTCACCAATTTCCTGTGATGATTCGCCAAGTCGCTTGATCCGCTTGGAAGTGTCTTGAATCTGATCACGGATCGAATTCATACCACCAATGGCGTTTTGTACAGCGGCTAAACCTGAACCCGTAGCTACCAGCGATTGGCGCGCTACTGAAGCTGACTCCTGCGCTTGTGCAGACACTTGGTTAATACGACCCGCCATTTCCAGCACCGATTGGCCTGTTTCGCGAATCTCGCGAAGCTGCTCGGTGGACGCAGCCAACAGCTCGGTCGATGTGCCCTCCACAGCCGCTGTAGTTTGCGCCACTCGCGTTGCCGTATTTTGTACGTTACCTACCAATGAGCGTAATTCTTCCACGGTGTAGTTTACCGAGTCGGCAATGGCACCGGTTATATCTTCTGTCACCGTCGCTTCCTGGGTCAAATCGCCCTCAGCTACAGATTGCAATTCGTTCATCAAACGTAAAATCGCGGCTTGGTTGGCATCGTTCACGCGTTTGGCTTCTTGTTCTTGGCCCTCAGCCATTAAACGTTGACCTTCAGCGACACCTTGGCGTTTGCGGCTGTCTTGCAACTGCACATAAGCCAGACCGCCGGCAGACAATAAAGCCAATAAACTGGCCAACACCAAACCAGCAATCGCCGGCCCACTTAAACCAGACTCGGCAGATAGTCGACCCTGCAAATCTTCCAATTGGCGACGCAATGGCTCAGAGTCCGCAATAATGGCTGACTGTGCTTCGCGGGCAGACACCAAGCCCTGCAGGTTACCTAAAATGGCACCCGCTTGGCCGCGCGTTTGTTCATACAGTTTCAGCAACGCATCCAGACGCTCGCGTGTCTGGGCATCTTTTGAAGCAGCCAGCCGCAATTCGGCGCTGCCGTCTTGCAAACCTTGGGCAATTTCTTTGAATGAATTCAAATCTTTACCCAGCAAAAATACAGCCTCAGGGCTGACGCCCTCCATGGTCAAAAACTCGTTGGCCGACTTGCCAATACGCTGCGTCAACATCACCAATTGGCCCGATGCAGAAATTTCTGCAGCTGGCGCATTTTGTTGAAGCTTTAAAGAAGATATTGTCTCGGCCACCTCTAGCAAGTCAGACGACTGACGGTTAATGGCACGCAATGCACTGCCCACTTGAGTCAAGATTTTCTGCTGCTCCATAACCGTTTTAGCATTCTTTTCGGCGCGGTCTACAAACGGCGCCAGTTTGTCAACTTCTTCGGTGTAACCTGTGCCGACAGGGGCTAAGTTCAAAGCACTGTCACCACTTTTAAGACCGCGGACGTTCTTGGCAAGCACATCAGAGCTTTCGCGCACATCTGGGAAAGCTTGGGCGCTGCCCACCAACGCCTGAGAGACTGATTTAGCCAAGCGTTGCGACTGGGTTGCGGCATCACCCGTTGCAGCAACTTCGCGCGACAACTTGTTAGCTTGTGACAACACATAAGCTGTAATGCCTGCTAGTGTAAGAGTCGCAAATACCAGAATTATGACCAAAATGCGTTGGTGCTGCGCAACTGTGCGCGTACCTAGTACGGGGATAGATACGGTATCGCCGCTGTCTGGTTTATCAACGGCCTCTTGAAAACCCTGGCCCATCACGCTTCCGCCAAAGTCCTCACTTCTTTGCATGATATTGCCGGTGGCCATGTCATCGGGCATCGCATTGATGTTGTTATTCATCGCGTACATGCCTTCGGCTCCCACTGTCATGCCGTCGTCCGGCATGAAGGAATCATCTGAAGTGGTGTCGCGCTTAAAAAGTCGTGAAAAGCGATTGGTTGATGACATAGTGTGTGCCTTTGAAAGTGATCGCGCTGGGAATAAAAGTAATAATCAAGCGTCTGCGTTAAGCTGCGGATGCTATGGTTAGAAAGTCAGATTGGGTAGCCATAACCTGCAAGTTGATTTCTTGCCACTGCTTGCCTTGGCGGTCAGTGAAATTACCTGCAAAATAATTTGGCGTATCGTCACCCGCATCATCGCGGGCTACAAAATCCTGCGCATTGCGCAAGCCACCCAAACGATCAATCAAAATAGCGCAGTTGATTTCAAGCGCTGGATTGAGCGCTACCAAACGGGCTTGTTCGCGCGCAGAATCAGACCTGCGCGCAGGCGTTTGACCGGTGATAAAACTTGCAAAATCCACCACGCCAAACAATCCACCGCGCAGGTTGGACACACCCAAAAACCAATATTGCGTGTAGGGCACTGCTTGCACAGATGTCAGAGGAAAGATTTCGCCAGCCTGCGCCAGGGGCAATAACAAAGATCGCCCTGCGGACTCTACAGCCAGCCAGCTGGCGGTTACGCCTTCGGTGCGCGCCTGCTGCATTCTCTCGGCTAGCCGAGTTTGTAAATCTCTCAGTGCTTGGCGGTTGCGGGTTGCCATTAAGGAGTCTTTCGTACTGTGCTATGGGGTTTAACCAAGCGCTTTGATCTTAGCCATCAAGTCGTTAGCATCTACAGGTTTGGTAATGTAGTCGCGTGCACCTTGGCGCATGCCCCAAACGCGGTCGGTTTCCTGGTTTTTGCTGGTGCACATGATGATAGGCACATCTGCAAACTGCGGGTCACGCGATATGGCGCGGGTTAGCTGAAAACCATTTTGCCCCGGCATGACCACATCCATCAATATGAGATCTGGTTTGTCTTCAGCCAACTTGCGAAAAGCGTCTTCTGCATTTTCTGCACTGCGAACCGTAAAGCCGTTTTTGACCAGCAAATCAGTCATGAACATAATTTCAGTTTTGGAATCGTCCACGACAAGAACTTTTTGAATCGCCATACTTACGCTCCTTGTGCCGTCGTACCAAACTGCAGGACGGTCTGTAATAATTGATCTTTAGTGAAAGGTTTGGTGAGATATTCCTGCGAACCTACCATGCGTCCACGGGCCTTATCAAAGACGCCGTCTTTGGAAGACAGCATGATGATGGGTGTTGTCGAAAATTTTTCGTTACGTTTGATAATGGCACATGTTTGGTAACCATCTAACCTTGGCATCAAAATATCGCAGAAAATTATCTGCGGCAAAAAGTCATTGACTTTCGACAAGGCATCGAATCCATCTTCTGCCAGCATTACCTCATGCCCCCCTTGCTTAAGGAAGATTTCCGCGCTTCGGCGAATAGTATTGCTGTCATCAATAATTAAGACTTTATAAGCTGTCGTAGCGGTACTCAAGACTTGCTCCCAAATGAACTAGGTGAATTGTGACGCATAGTTGTAACAGATAGTTTCCCAAAGGGTAACTCAAATTTGCACCATTTCAAAATCTTCTTTACGTGCGCCGCATTCTGGGCAAGTCCAATTCATCGGAACTTGGCTCCATAGTGTGCCTGCTGCAATGCCGTGGTCGGGCGCTCCAGCAACCTCGTCGTATATCCAGCCACAAATTAAACACATCCAAGTGGTATTGTTATCGCTCACTATTGTTACTTCTTTACTAGTCATTCGTTAGAATAGTCTATTGTATCTACGCAACATCACTTTTAGTCAATTTTGGCTGCGTGATCCGCCCATGGCAAACCCAATTTTCCATTTCAATCCAGTCTCCAGTGGCCTGCCGTCTCTGCACGTGTTGGCCGACAATGATGCGCCCAGCACTGCTGGGGATGACTCACAAGACGACGAGGGCGTAGCTTGCGTCTTATGCTTTAACGCAAGCGATCCTTGTGGTGCCGCTGGCATTGCCGCAGATGTATTGGCCGTGGCCTGCGTTGGTGCGCACCCCATGCCTATTGTTACAGGTGTTTATGCCCGTGATACCAATGAAATTCTGGAGTATTTTCACCTCGGAGAAGACGCTGTAGAGAGCCAAGCGCGCGCAGTTCTAGAGGACGCGCGGATACACACTATTAAAGTTGGATTTTTAGGCTCGGCAGAGACAGTCAGCGCGGTGGCACAGATATGTGCGGACTATGACGATGTACCAGTCATTGCCTACATGCCTAACTTGTCATGGTGGACCGACAGTGAGATTGAAAACTATCTAGATGCATTTACTGAGTTGTTACTGCCGCAGACTGCAGTGTTGGTAGGAAACCACAATACCCTGTGGCGCTGGCTACTACCCGACTGGAGCAGTGAACGTAGCCCCACTGCCCGAGATATCGCCAAAGCTGCGGCTGAGCACGGTGTACCCTACACACTGGTGACCGGCATTGCCCTGCCTGACCAGTGGATCGACAATGTTTTGACTACGCCGGAGACGGTGCTGGGCGGTGAGAAATTTGAGCGTTTTGAAGCTGCTTTTGTTGGCGCAGGTGACACTTTATCTGCCGCATTGGCCGCTCTGCTGGCCAGCGGCGATGATTTAGTCGAAGCTACCAAAGAAGCCTTGGTATTTTTAGACCGTAGCTTAGATGCAGGCTTTCGGCCTGGCATGGGCCAGGTTATCCCTGACCGCATGTTTTGGGCGCAGCCTGAAGACGACGGCGAGCCCCTGAGCGAAGAAGCTGCGCGTGCTCTGCAGACATTGGATATGCCAACGTCTGACACGCAGCATTGAATGCTCACATTTGCTGGCTTTATCAGTACGCAATCAAATTACCTTGATCTTCACACCACGCTCTTTCAAACCCTCGTGGCTAAATTTTTCTCACGCTTATACTTTTTATGTCTATTGACCGTAACCAAGCTCTTTTCGCCCGCGCATCAGCCGTTATTCCTGGTGGTGTAAATTCGCCCGTACGCGCTTTCAAAGCCGTGGGCGGTACGCCCCGTTTTGTACAGCGCGCCCAAGGCGCTTACTTCTGGGACGCAAACAACACCCGTTATATTGACTACATCGGCTCTTGGGGCCCCATGATTCTGGGCCACGGTCACCCTGCCGTGGTCGAGGCGGTTCAAAAAGCTACGCTTGAGGGTTTTTCATACGGTGCGCCTACTGAGCGTGAGGTGGAGCTGGCCGAAGAAATCCTCAAGATCATGCCCTCTATGGAAATGGTGCGCTTGGTCAGTTCAGGTACTGAGGCTGGGATGAGCGCCATTCGTTTGGCACGCGGCGCCACCGGGCGTAAAAAAATCATTAAATTTGAAGGCTGTTATCACGGGCATTCTGATGCACTGCTGGTCAAAGCCGGTTCGGGCTTGGCCACTTTTGGCAACCCCAGCAGTGGTGGTGTGCCACCCGAAGCGGTGCAGCACACGCTGGTGTTGGAATTTAACAATATCCCCCAGCTAGAAGAATGCTTCGCCCTGCATGGCAAAGATGTCGCCTGTTTAATGGTGGAGGCCATAGCAGGGAACATGAACTTTATTCGCTCCAGCGCTGCGTTTGCCCTGCGCTGCCGCACGCTGTGCACAGAATATGGTGCACTCTTGGCATACGACGAGGTGATGACTGGTTTTCGCGTAGGACTGGGCGGTGCGCAACAGGTGCTGGGCATCACGCCCGATATGACAGTACTGGGTAAAGTCATTGGCGGAGGCATGCCCCTGGCCGCTTTTGGCGCATCGCGTCAAGTAATGGAGCAATTGGCCCCTTTAGGGCCGGTCTACCAAGCTGGCACACTTAGCGGTAATCCGATTGCAACAGCATGTGGTCTGGCAACCCTCAGAGAGATCCAAAAACCGGGGTTTTATGAGGCCCTGTCGGCACGTACGCATCAGCTTACCCATGGTTTGTGCGATGCCGCACAGGCCGCAGGCGTGCCATGGAGTACAGATTGCCAAGGCGGCATGTTTGGCTTTTTGATGCTGCCAGAACTAGCGCAAAATTACAGCGCGGTAATGCAAAGCGACGGCGCTTTGTTCAATCGATTTTTCCACGGCATGTTAGACCGCGGCGTGTACTTTGCGCCTGCGCTGTACGAGGCAGGTTTTGTCAGCGCAGCGCATACTGTGCAAGACGTTGAAACTACTACAGCCGCTGCCAGAGAAGTATTTGCCAGCTTGTAGGCTGGCGGGTTTCTAATGTTCTGCGCTTGTTAAAAAAACCGACAGTAATATCGCATTTTTTAAGACAATAACGGTCTTTAACCCAAGTAAAACCTGCTCAAGCAGCTATTAAATTAATAGCAGCTATTTCTTCTGAGTTGCCATCAGGTAATTCACACTGGTGTCGGTGTTCAACCAATAACGTTGTGTTAACGGGTTGTACTGCAAGCCTCGGCTAGACTGCAGCTCTAAACCAGCGCCGCGGATGTACCTGGTCAGTTCACTGGGACGAATGAATTTTGCATATTCATGGGTGCCTTTAGGTAGCATGTTGAGCACATACTCTGCGCCCACCACAGCAAACAACCACGCTTTAGGATTGCGGTTGATCGTGCTAAAAAACACCCAGCCACCAGGTTTAACGAGTGTGCTGCAGGCCTGCACCACCAACGCAGGATTGGGCACGTGCTCCAGCATTTCCATGCAGGTGACGACATCGTACTGGCCAGGCTCCTCAATGGCCAAGCCTTCGGCACTGATTTCGCGATATTTGATGTTAGGCGTTTGTGCTTCCAGCGCATGCAGCTGGGCTACCTTGAGAGCTTTAACCGCTAAATCGATCCCTGTGACAGTCGCACCCTTACGCGCCATCGAGTCGGCCAAAATACCGCCACCACAGCCAACGTCCAGCGTTTTTTTGCCCTCCAACTTGACCAAATTGTCAATCCAGTCCAACCGCAGTGGGTTAATTTGATGCAGCGGTTTGAACTCGCTGTTTTTGTCCCACCAGCGGTGCGCTAGATCTGAAAATTTGGCTAATTCAGCGGGATCCGCATTGGCGTGGTGGGAATGCTGGGCTGATGATGATGTAGTACTGGTCATGCTGCGATTGTCTCAAAAAGTTGCTTGAACACTTCCACAACCTGTCTAAAGCCTTCTACTGTGATTAACCAGGGTTAATATAGTGCAGGGAGTGATGTATTGGTACTGCAAAATCTCGCAGCAAGTCGCAATGTGAATTTTAGAGGGCGTAAAAAAACCGCCCGTGGGCGGTTTTTTAGGGAGTAATCTTAAGATTACTTGGTAGCGCGTGTACCAACTACTTCGATCTCAACGCGACGGTTTTTAGCTTTACCTTCTTTGGTCTTGTTATCAGCAACTGGCTGCTTCTCGCCCTTGCCTTCAGTGTAGACGCGGTTCTTTTCAACGCCTTTGCTGGTCAAATATGCTTTGACAGCTTCAGAGCGGCGAACCGACAGCTTTTGGTTGTAAGCGTCAGATGCGTCGCTGTCGGTGTGACCCACAGCAATAATGACTTCGAGGTTGATGTCCTTGATTTTGCCTATCAAATCATCCAGCTTGGCTTTGCCTTCTGGTTTGATTACCGATTTGTTGGTGTCAAAGAAAGCGTCAGCTGCGTAGGTAACTTTTGTGGCAGCCACTGCGGGTGGCGCAACGGGTGCAGCAGCTGCTGGTGCAGGAGCTGGAGCAGCTGCTGGTGCAGGGGCTGGTGCAGGTGCCGGAGCTGGCGCAGGAGCAACAATAGCACCATCGCAGCCTGGGGCAGCAGTAGCTGGAGTCCAGTTGGCATCACGCCAGCACAGTGTGCCGTCGCCGCTTTTCCACTGCAAATCGCCGTGGGCGTTGCGCCAGTTGTCAGATGCGGTCGATGAACCAGCCGCGAAAGCAGTACCTGCCAGTGCGACGGATGCAAACAACATTGCTACTTTATTTAGTTTCTTCATGTTCATCCTCAAAATTGATACTACAGCGCTAGCTGTGCGAAGGCGAGTAGATTGCCAATAAAGCAATATTAACTCGTGCTTTGATTGTGCCACAGCCTGCGCTTGCATCCAAATTTGCTGTTACATGCTCGTAACTCAAGGCAGCAATGTTGCTAATGCGCTACAAATTACCAGTTCCGCTGGGAGAGATGGAGATTGCAGCCCACTAGGCTCAGCAGGTCATGAAGTACAAAAAGACCGCTAAAATCATGGCGTTCACTCCAGTGCAGCGACGTATTGCACGAATGTAAAAATACACAGCTGTACCTCCAATTTGCCTTCCTGACTGCCAGACATGACTCAATTTGCCAAAGAAACCCTGCCTATCAGTCTAGAAGAAGAAATGCGCCGCAGTTACCTTGATTACGCTATGAGCGTGATTGTGGGGCGCGCCCTACCTGATGCGCGAGACGGCCTCAAACCAGTGCATCGCCGGGTGTTGTTTGCCATGCACGAGCTGAATAACGATTACAACCGACCCTACAAAAAATCAGCGCGTATTGTGGGTGATGTGATCGGTAAGTACCACCCGCATGGCGATACGGCGGTATACGACACCATTGTGCGCATGGCCCAGGACTTCAGCCTGCGCCATATGTTGGTAGACGGCCAAGGCAACTTCGGCTCAGTAGACGGCGACAACCCGGCTGCGATGCGCTATACCGAAATTCGCCTGTCCAAAATTGCCCACGAAGTGCTGGCTGATTTAGACAAAGACACCGTAGATTTTGGCCCAAACTACGACGGCAGCGAAAAAGAGCCCTTGGTCATGCCCACGCGGTTTCCTAACCTGCTGGTCAACGGCTCTACTGGCATTGCTGTAGGCATGGCTACTAATATTCCACCGCATAACTTAAACGAAACTGTCGACGCTTGCCTGCACCTGCTGAAAAACCCAGAC
This sequence comes from Polaromonas sp., assembly GCA_031386655.1. Classification (GTDB taxonomy): domain Bacteria; phylum Pseudomonadota; class Gammaproteobacteria; order Burkholderiales; family Burkholderiaceae_C; genus JAAFIP01. The sequence goes on from JANNCO010000153.1 coordinate 20,422, forward strand.
GCGACAGTAGACGATTTGATCGAAATTATTCCTGCGCCCGACTTTCCTACCGCAGGGATCATTTATGGCCTGTCAGGCGTGCGCGATGGCTACCGCACCGGCCGTGGCCGCGTAGTGATGCGCGCCAAGGTGCATTTTGAAGATATTGACAAAGGTAACCGCCAGTCCATCATCGTAGACGAGCTGCCTTACCAGGTGAACAAAAAGACCCTGCAAGAACGCATGGCCGAGCTGGTACACGAGAAGAAGATTGAGGGTATCTCGCATATTCAGGACGAATCTGACAAGTCGGGCATGCGCTTGGTGATAGAACTCAAACGCGGCGAAGTGCCCGAGGTAGTACTGAACAATCTGTACAAACAGACGCAACTGCAAGACACCTTCGGTATCAACATGGTGGCGTTGATTGATGGCCAGCCCAAGCTGTGCAACCTGAAAGATCTGGTTAAGGTGTTCCTTGAGCACCGCCGCGAAGTGGTGACACGCCGCACGGTGTTTGAGCTGCGCAAGGCCCGTGATCGCGGGCATTTGCTGGAAGGCTTGGCAGTTGCACTGGCCAATATTGATGAGTTCATCCGCATCATCCGCAACGCGCCTACACCACCTGTGGCCAAAGCCGAGCTGATGACCAAAACGTGGGAATCCAAAACGGTCAAAGAAATGCTGACCCGTACCCGCGCCGATGGCAGCGAAGTCAATGCCGACGACTACCGCCCCAACGGCATGGAGCGTGAGTTTGGTTTGCAGAAAGACGGCTTATACCGTTTGAGCGAAGCCCAAACCACCGAAATCCTGAACATGCGCCTGCAGCGCCTGACGGGCCTGGAACAAGACAAAATTGTTGCCGAATACAAAGAAGTGATGTCGGTGATTGAAGATTTGCTGGACATTTTGGCTAAACCAGAACGCGTATCAGTCATCATCAGTGATGAACTGCAGGCCATCAAAACTGAGTTTGGCCAAACCAAGCTGGGCGCACGCCGCAGCGTGATTGAGCACAACGCGCAAGACATGTCCACAGAGGATTTGATTACACCTACCGACATGGTCGTCACGCTCAGCCACAGCGGCTACATCAAAAGCCAGCCTCTGGGCGAATACCGCGCCCAAAAACGCGGTGGGCGCGGCAAGCAAGCCACACAGACCAAAGAAGATGATTGGATTGACCAGCTCTTCATTGCCAACACGCATGACTATTTACTGTGTTTCTCCAACCGAGGCCGTATGTACTGGCTCAAGGTGTGGGAAGTACCCGCAGGCACGCGCGGCTCGCGCGGCAGGCCGATTGTCAATATGTTCCCGCTGCAGGAAGGCGAGAAAATCAACGTAGTGCTGGCTTTGACGGGTGACAACCGCAGCTTCCCTGCTGACCATTATGTTTTTATGGCCACGCGCATGGGCACTGTAAAGAAGACGCCTTTGGTGGACTTTAACAACCCCCGCAAAGGCGGCATCATAGCTGTTGACCTGGATGATGGCGACATCTTGATTGGTGCGGCCATTACCGACGGCAAGCACGATGTAATGCTGTTCAGCGATGGCGGCAAGGCTGTGCGCTTTGACGAAGACGATGTGCGCGCTGTAGGCCGCACTGCACGCGGCGTGCGCGGCATGACGCTGGACGATGGTCAAAGCGTGATCGCCATGCTGGTGGCCGAAGACGAGCTGCAAAGCGTGCTGACCGCCACAGAAAACGGCTATGGTAAACGCACCCCGATTGGCGAATACACCCGCCACGGCCGCGGCACCAAGGGCATGATCGCCATCCAGCAATCTGAGCGTAACGGCAAAATTGTCGCCGCCACTTTGGTGCATCCAGACGACGAAATCATGATGATCACCGACAAGGGCGTGCTGGTGCGCACCCGCGTCGCTGAGATGCGTGAACTGGGCCGGGCCACACAAGGCGTGACCTTGATTGCGCTGGACGCAGGCACCAAGCTGAGCGGTTTGCAGCGCATTGTAGAAAACGATGCCGCCGTAGACATTGCCGAGCTTGACGACAACGGCACAGATTCTGGTGATGCAAACGGTAACAGCGGGTCTTCCAATGGGGGCGACACTGATAACGGCAATTCGGCCGCTTAACGTTTCAATTCAGTTATGACGATTGGTTATGTGCACTGCATGCACCGCCAGCATCAGCGCACCAATCTAAGTAATTAACCCAAGGGATCTTATGACTTACCATTCAACCTATCAATTTGCTATTAAATTAATAGCTGCTCTAGCAGTATTTACGTGCTCTACAGGCACTATTTATGCACAAGCTGCGGACGCCAAGCGTGCGCTGTCTGTGCGTGTGATAGCTGCCCAAGAAGGCGCAGAATTAGAACGTCTTTACGAGCAACTTGCGGGGTCTGCTACCCAGCAAGTGGTAGCCAACTGGAACCCGCGCCTAGACGCCATGCCTGAGGACAAGCGACAGGCTGCCGCCAATGCGCTGGATGCTGAACTGAAAAAATTCAATGATGACGCACGCAAGCTGGTCGCTGCGCAGTCTCCCAAAGCACGAGAGAGTGCGTTGATTCCAGCTTACGTAGAGCGTTTTTCTGAGGATGAGCTCAAGCAGTTGGTGGCATTGATGGAGGCGCCGGTCTTCAAGAAATACCAGACTGTTGCGCCCGAGTTGGGTAGCCTGTTTGTCAAAGCCATCGTTGATGGTACGCGTGGCGCTGTTGAGACACGTAGCAAAGCATTTGACACGGCGGCTGCAAAAATAGTGGGCACAAGCAGTGCGCCCGCAGCTAGCCCACCCGCAGCTAGCCCAGCCGCACCGGCTAAGCCTGCATCCGCAAAGAAACCTTGATGAGCCACGACCCTGTCCGCACATTGGCACAACTGCGCGTTGAGATTGACGCGGTAGACGAACAACTGCTAGCGCTGCTTAACCAACGTGCCAGCATTGCCAATGCGGTGGGGGACATTAAACGCGGTGACGGCTCGCCTGTGTACCGCCCAGAGCGTGAGGCGCAGGTCATCCTGGGTCTGCAAGACCAAAATTTAGGACCACTCAAGCCCGACAACATCAGCCACATCTGGCGCGAGATTATGTCGGCCTGCCGCAGCCTGGAGGCCGCACAGCGTGTAGCGGTGCTCGGGCCTGCGGGTACTTTTTGTGAACAGGCGGCGATTGAGTTTTTTGGCAGCAGTGTAGAGCTGATTTATTGCGCCAATTTTGACGAAGTTTTTCACGCCACTGCTGCAGGTACGGCGCAGTATGGCGTAGTGGGGGTCGAAAACTCAACCGAGGGTGTGGTTACCCGGTCGCTTGATTTGTTTTTGCACACCCCCGCGCACGTGGTAGGCGAGGTAAGCCTGATGGTGCGGCACAACGTGCTGCGCACTGCAGATTCGTTAGAAGGTATTGAAGTGGTGCTGGCGCACCAGCTGGCGCTGGCCCAATGCCAAGAATGGCTTAACAAACACCTGCCCAATGC
>JANNCO010000164.1:0-35653 GCA_031386655.1 Polaromonas sp.
CAAACTCTAGGCCGTTAACGCTGATCATGGGCAGTGCGTACATGGGGCCGTCTTGGGAAATCCGATCACGGCATAAAAATGCGCTGCCGCTGTCAGCCACTATGCGCTGTTTGGCAGTGTCGATCTCTAGCGTGCGGGCCATTAGCGCGCCCTCGCCTTGCACCTCTGAGTTGGAAGGGTTAGGCCAGCTCATGGAGCGTATGCGCACATGGCCGGGTTTGTCTGTGGCGGCACTGGGCAGCTCAGACGCAGCAGCGTAAAAGCCGATCATGCCGCCATTAAAAACAGGTTTGGTACGGCTTTTAGACTGACTGTTATTGCGTAAGATGCTACTGAAAGTGTAGTGGTCACCATTCACATCTACCAGATAGCGCCAGGTGCCTTGCACGGGGAACGCCTCGTTAGACAGTGGTGTGTCGTAGGCGGCAACAGCAAGGCCTGCAGCGTCCAGCTCAATCAAACTGACCTCGCCTAGCCGCCCACCCGAGAAACTGCGCAGCACAAATCGACCATCTGGGCTGATACGCTCATAGCTGCCCAGTGCCACGCGGGTGACGCCATACGCATCGGTTTGCGTGCCCGCGATGGAGGCTGGCAGCTCGGTAAATGTGTTGGCAGGTATGCACTGGTTGGCTTGGCTGCCCTGCGCTAGACTGCTTGGCTGTGCAGATGAGAGTGGGGCTGATAAGGATGGTGCTACAGGCGCTTCGGCTTGGTCGGTTTGCAAACTGTTTTGAGCATAATTTTTAGGTATATTTTGTGCTGTAACCCAAGTAAAACCTGCCCAAGCAGCTACAAATAAAATAGCGTTACGTAGTAGTTTTATGCTCTGCTTCATGGTCTGCTTCGTAGTCTGTTTACCTACTGCGCAGCGGGCGTTGCAAGTGCCGGTTGCACAGTCGATGCCAAGCGCTGCTGCAAGCTGTGTGCCCAAGCGCTGGGCGGCATAGCGCCCACAATCGGTAGGCGGTGCAAGCCCGAAAGCTGCAATACAAATGCGGTAGGAAAGTGCCGCAGCGCGTCGCGCTGTAGCAAAGTATCTGAGCATAACGGTTGGCTTTGCTTCAAAATAAATGCGCTGCTTTGCTGTGCAGGCGTGCCGCTAGCCACCATGGTGCGCAAAGCTACCATCACTTCTTGCTCAGGTACCTGTGCATCGACCAGTGGCACAAAGCGCAAACCTTGCAATCTGGCCTGCTGCTGCACACTGGCTGCATGGTGCGCCGACAGCACCATACGCGGCGACCAAACATACAGCAAGGCTTGGCTGTCTTGCTGGGCTAAAGCCATAGATTTATCGTCAAAACAGTCGCTAGCACTTGCAAATACTGCACAACCAGCTATGCATAATGCAGCGGCTATTTTTTGAAAAATGCGTTGAACGTTGCGTTGAACTGCACGTTGCTGGCTGTGGCGCATAGTGGCATTCATTACGCTAGCTTGCTAGCGGCTTGGCAGCCACTGCAACAAGTCTGCAGGTGCATGGGCAATGGCGTGGGCACCCCAGCTGTCCAATGCATGCTCGCCCATGTAGCCCCAGGCAGCGGCTACGCTGAACATGCCAGCGGCCAAGCCTGCGTCAATATCGCGTTTATCGTCGCCCACGTACCAGCAGCGCTCGGGTGCGTAGCCTGCGATGCGCGCGGCCTCTAGCACAGGGGCGGGGTGCGGTTTGGCATGCGGCGTGGTATCGCCGCTGACTACGGCACACGCGCCGTGCAGCAGCGGCATTTAACGAGCGATGGGGTTTGTAAAACGCTGAGATTTGTTGGTGACAATGCCCCAGGCGATACCTTGCTTTACCAAAGCGTCCAGCATCAAGGCGACGCCGTCAAACGCAAAAGTGCGAGCGGTTAAATCAGCCTCGTAGTTTTGAAAAAACTCCTCGCGCATGCTGGCAAAGTCTGCGTGGTCAGGCGACATGCCAAAACCCACTTGCAGCATGCCGCGCGCGCCAGCACCAGCCATGGGGCGGTACAGCGCCAGCGGCAGCGACGGCAGGCCACGGTCGGTACGCATTTTGTCTGCTGCAGCGCCTAGGTCGGGGGCGCTGTCGATCAAGGTACCGTCTAGGTCGAAAAAGATGGCTTGCGGCAGTGTGACTTTAAACATGGGTACGAAAAGTATACATAGTGTGGATATAAAAGCGCTGGGTTTGAACTTCAATATTTTATGCGTTTTAAGTGTTTCAGGCCGTATATACTGCTCAAGCAGCTATTTAATACATAGCATTAACAATTACCCTGTCAATGCCTGAAATGCCGCACGCCCGTGCACACCATCGCCACGCCACGCTCGTTGGCCGCGTCAATCACTTCTTGGTCGCGCATGCTGCCGCCTGGCTGAATCACGCAGGTGGCTCCTGCGTCCACCACTACGTCCAGCCCGTCGCGGAACGGAAAAAACGCGTCACTGGCCACCGCTGTGCCTTGCAAAGACAGCTTGGCGTGGCCCGCTTTAATGCTGGCTATGCGGGCAGAGTCCAAGCGGCTCATTTGCCCTGCGCCTACGCCCATGGTCATGCCGTCTTTGCAAAACACAATGGCGTTGCTTTTGACGTATTTGGCTACCGTCCAGGCAAACATTAAATCTTGCAGTTGCTGCGTTGTAGGTTGCAGCTGGGTTACTACTTTAAGGTCTGCCATAGCCAGCGTGTGGTTGTCTGCCGACTGGACTAGCAGGCCTGAACCTACACGCTTGATATCGTACGCATTGCGACCTTGGGCCCATGCATTGGTGTCCGCATTTTGGGGCGGCAGTGCAATCTGCAAAATGCGTACATTCACTTTGCTCTTGAACACAGCCAGCGCCTCAGGTGTAAAACTAGGGGCCATCAGCACTTCTACAAACTGCTTCGAAATCTCCAGCGCCGCGGCTTCGTCCACCGGGCAGTTCAGCGCAATGATGCCCCCAAAGGCTGAGGTAGGGTCGGTTTGAAAAGCTTTGCTGTAGGCCTGCAGTGCACTGGCACCCAAGGCTACGCCGCAGGGGTTGGCATGCTTGACGATGACGCATGCGGCTGTATGCACGGTATCGCCGAAGCTTTTCACACATTCCCACGCAGCGTCGGCATCGGCAATATTGTTGTAGCTGAGTTCTTTGCCTTGCAGCTGGGTTGCCGTCACCAAAGAGCCTGGCGCAGGGTGAGTGTCGCGGTAGAAAGCGGCTTGCTGGTGCGGGTTTTCGCCGTAGCGCAGGTCTTGCAATTTGACAAAGCGGCCATTGAACTGGGCTGGGAACTCAGCGCGCTGCACTGGGCCTGGGGCGTTGGCTGTGACGTCACCTTTGATGGATGACAGGTAGTCGCTGATAGCCGCGTCGTAGTTGCTGATGCGGTTAAACGCAGCCACTGACAGTGCAAACTTAGTAGCACGGCTGACTATACCGTGTGCCTTGATCTCGGCCACCACGCCAGCGTACTGCGACGCGTCGGTGAGCACCGCTACGTCTTTCCAGTTTTTAGCCGCGCTGCGCACCATGGCGGGGCCGCCAATGTCGATATTCTCAATAGCGTCTTCCAGTGTGCAGCCCGCCTTGGCGACCGTAGCCTCAAAGGGGTAGAGGTTGACGATCAGCAAATCTATCGTGTCAATGGCGTGCTCTTTGAGGGCTGCCATGTGTTCGGGTACATCACGGCGCGCCAGCAAACCGCCGTGAACACGCGGGTGCAGGGTTTTTACACGGCCGTCCAGCATCTCGGGAAAGCCGGTGGTTTGGGCTACCTCACTAACCTGCAGGCCAGCATCAGCCAGCAGCTTGGCCGTGCCGCCAGTAGACACCAATGTGATGCCCAGTGCTGCCAAATCTTGGGCTAATTCGACGATGCCGGTTTTGTCAGAGACTGAAATTAATGCGCGCATAGCAGCTTTTTCTTATAAGTAGTGGGAATAGGTAATTCAGGACTAAGGCAAGAATTATCGGGCTTAGGTTTAGCCAAGCCCGGTGTATCACAGCAGATCGTGTTCAACGAGTTTTTTGCGCAAAGTATTGCGGTTTAACCCCAGCCATTGTGCGGCTTTGGATTGGTTATGCTGGGCTTGCTGCATCACGGCCTCAAGCATCGGTTTTTCGACCACGCCCACCACCATGTCATACAGTCCTACCGGTTCGGTGTCTTTTAAATCTTTAAAGTAGGCGTACAGGCTTTCGCGTACGCAGTCTTCCAGGTTTTTTTTACTCATACCAAGGTTTCTTGTAATGCCCGTGGTTCCAGGCTGTTTGTGCTGAGTGGCAAGCGGTCCATGCTATCAGCCAGCACACTGAAATAATGGGCTACAGCGTGCAGTTGGTCTGTGGTGCTGTCCAGTGCGTTTATCTTTTGGCGAAAATCTTCGCCGCCCGGCAGCGCGCGCACATACCAGCCAATATGTTTGCGCGCTGTGCGCACACCCATCACTTGGCCATACAGACTGTAGTGTTCTTGTAAATGCGCCAACAGCAAGCGGCGTACCTCGGCCACCAACGGCGGGGCCAAGTGTTCGCCTGTTGACAAATAATGCGTAATTTCCCTGAAAATCCACGGCCTGCCTTGGGCAGCGCGGCCCACCATCACTGCATCGGCACCGGTGGCTTGCAGTACGCAGCGCGCTTTCTCGGGGCTGTCGATGTCGCCGTTGGCCACTACCGGTATGTGCAGCGCAGCCTTGACTGCAGCGATGGTATCGTATTCAGCTACGCCTTTGTAGCCCTGCTCTCTGGTGCGGCCATGGATAGTCAGCATTTGAATGCCTGCAGCTTGCGCAGCCAAAGCAATCGACAGCGCATTCTTGTGCGTGTGGCACCAGCCAGTGCGCATCTTCAAGGTGACAGGTACGTTATGGCTTTGCGCAGTATGTACTACGGCTTCGATGATGCTCAGGGCAAGCGTTTCGTCTTGCATCAGCGCAGAACCAGCCCATTTGTTGCACACCTTTTTAGCTGGGCAACCCATGTTGATGTCAATAATCTGCGCGCCGTGGCCTATGTTGTAGGCAGCCGCTTCAGCCATCATCTGCGCATCGGTACCTGCGATCTGCACGGCAATAGGGCTCGTTTCACCGTCATGGTTCGCGCGGCGCGATGTCTTTAACGTGTTCCATAAATCTTTGCGCGACGTCACCATTTCGCTAACCGCATAGCCAGCACCCAGAGATTTGCACAGTTGCCTAAACGGCCTGTCTGTGACACCTGCCATCGGTGCAGCAAACACATTGTTAGGCACAACTATGGGGCCAATATGGACGGCGGACAACATGGTAATGCGAGGATATAGCGGGTAACAAAACTGCTTAAAAATGAGGCACGAGTATACTCCTTTGGCATGCCAGACTGGATAAATCAATTGCTACAAATGCTTGCTTTGCCGCAGTACGGCCTGAGCACGGTATTCGTGGTGGCTTTTATCTCTGCAACGCTTTTGCCATTGGGATCCGAGCCTGTGGTATTTGGCTTAGTCAAGCTCAACCCTGAACTATTTTGGCCTGCAATTGCTGTCGCCACTGCAGGCAACACACTAGGTGGCGCAGTCAATTGGTGGATGGGTTATGGCACACATAACGCAGTCAATCGGTACCAAGGGCACCCAAGCCATTTAAAAATATTGCAGTGGCTCGAACGTTTTGGTCCCAAAGCCTGTTTACTTGCTTGGCTGCCAGTGGTGGGCGACCCACTGTGCGCCGTTGCAGGCTGGCTGAGATTTCCGTTTTGGCTGTGTATAGCTTACATGGCAGTGGGCAAGTTTTTGCGCTACGTCACCATGACCGCTGGATTGTTGTGGGTGTTTCCGGGTGAGTGGCAGCACTTCTTTTAGTTTTCAGTCAAAGTTACCTAAAGAAAAAGCCCAAAGATTTGCATCTTTGGGCTTTTGAACTTGCCAGCGAACCAGTTATGGCCTGCTTGCAGTTGGGAAAGGCCATGCAGCCTGCGGGTTCAGAGTGGTCTGAGCAGCAGGAGCTGCGGCAGCGGGTGCTTTCGCGGCTTTCTTGGCAGCAGGCTTTTTCGCAGCTTTTTTGGCAGGCTTTTTAGCAGCTGGTTTCTTAGCGGCTACTTTTTTTTTAGCAGCAGCTTTTTTAGCAGGCGCCTTTTTAGCGGCTGCTTTTTTGGCTGGCTTCTTTGCCGCTACCTTCTTGGCTGCTGGCTTTTTCGCTGCAGCTTTTTTAGCCGGCTTCTTGGCCGCTGCTTTTTTGGCTGCTGGCTTCTTAGCCGCTACTTTTTTCGCCGCTGGCTTTTTAGCCGCTACTTTTTTCTTAGCTGGCGCTTTTTTTGCTGCAGCTTTCTTCGCTGGAGCCTTCTTTACTGCAGCTTTTTTCGCTGCTGGTTTCTTTGCTGCGGCTTTTTTAGCCGGTGCTTTTTTCGCAGTTGCCATTTTCATTCTCCTAGATCTAGTTGATAGTTCAACTTGGAATGCACTGTGGGCATGTTGGACGCCCAAAGCGATTCAGCGCGTTGGGCAAACTGCCCAGCGCGCTGAATGGGGGAACAAACTGCCAAACCACGCTCTGCGGCGTAGTTTTGAGAGTTTGAAATATTGTTATATATCATGTAGTAGTTAATTGATCTGCCCAGGCCTTGGTTTTGGGTTCAGTCCCAAGACAATGCGCCGCCTGATTGGTATTCAATCACCCGCGTCTCAAAGAAATTGCGCTCTTTTTTCAGATCAATCATCTCGCTCATCCATGGAAATGGATTTTCTTCGCCAGGAAAAAGCTCTTCCAGACCAATTTGCGTGGCACGGCGGTTGGCAATGTAGCGCAAGTAGCCTTTAAACATAGACGCGTTCAGCCCTAGCACGCCGCGCGGCATGGTGTCTTCTGCGTAACGGTATTCAAGTTCTACCGCTTTCATGAATAAAGCATTGATTTCAGCCTTGAACTCTGCCGTCCACAAATGTGGGTTTTCCAGCTTGAGCTGGTTAATCAGATCAATGCCAAAGTTGCAGTGCATCGATTCGTCACGCAAAATATACTGGTATTGCTCTGCCGCGCCTGTCATTTTATTTTGACGGCCTAATGCCAAAATCTGTGTAAAGCCTACGTAGAAGAACAGCCCTTCCATCAAGCAAGCAAATACGATCAGCGACTTGAGTAAGGTCTGGTCTGCTTCATGGGTACCAGTTTTAAAATTAGGATCAGAAATGACTGAAATAAAAGGAATCAAAAACTGATCTTTGTCCTTAATCGACTGCACTTCGTTGTATGCGTTGAAAATCTCGCTCTCGTCCAAACCCAAAGACTCAGTAATGTACTGATAAGCATGGGTATGAATGGCCTCCTCAAATGCTTGGCGCAATAAAAACTGGCGGCATTCAGGCGCAGTGATGTGGCGGTAGGTGCCCAACACGATATTGTTGGCAGCCAGTGAATCTGCAGTCACAAAGAATCCCAAGTTGCGCTTGATCAGGCGACGCTCATCGTCGGTCAAGCCGTTAGGGTCTTTCCACAGCGCAATGTCACGCGTCATGTTGACTTCTTGCGGCATCCAGTGGTTGGCGCAAGTTGCCAAATATTTTTCCCAAGCCCATTTGTATTTAAACGGCACCAATTGGTTCACATCAGTTTGACCGTTGATGATGCGCTTGTCTGCCGCATTGACACGATGTCCGCTAGCTGTTGTCTTTACTGCAGTTGTAGCAACACGGGCTGTATCGGCAGTTTTTTGAGGGGCTTGAAGGGTTGCAGCGGGTACCGGCGCACCGTCATCCAACAAGCGACGGGGTTGCGAAGAAGTTACTTCAGCAATCGTCAGAGGGAGTTCATCCAAGCGGCTATCAATCGAGCCACTGAGCATTGCGTTATTCAACGCAGTAGATACTTCATCATCCCAGGTCAACATATATTTTCCAATACTTCAATTATGAGAGCAGACTTTGCAAAATGCAAAGTGTTTGCGTTAGGTAGCGTGTGAATGTGTTGCTGTTTTACATCGCAGTAAATTTTTAATTTCCAAGCAAGCTATGTTTTTTAGAGCATTGCATACTTGAAAGTTAAAAACACAGCGCATTCATTTTCATTTTCTATTGGCACGATTCGCATGTGGGATCATCTACACCACAGAACTTGATATCCGTCGCAGGCGTGGCGCTTAATTGCTCTCGCGCTGCAGCAGCTGCCACTTCAAGAGAACTCATGGCACCGCTAGATGCTGTGTTGGCACCAGAAGACACCGCATTCATATTGCCCGCTTTCACAGTGGATTTTTCAGCGTGCGTGGCACCCACGGTGCGCAGGTAGTAAGTAGTTTTCAATCCACGGGTCCACGCTAGCTTGTACGTGTCATCCAGCTTTTTGCCAGACGCGCCAGCCATGTAAATATTCAACGACTGCGCCTGGTCGATCCACTTTTGGCGGCGTGCCGCAGCTTCGATCACCCATGTGGTATCTACCTCAAAGGCAGTAGCGTAAAGCGACTTGATTTCTTGCGGCACACGGTCAATCGGGCGCAGTGAACCGTCATAGTGTTTCAAGTCCATCACCATCACGTCATCCCACAGCCCTAAACGCTTAAGGTCGCGCACCAAGTAACCGTTGATAATGGTGAATTCGCCAGACAAATTGGATTTGACTGATAAATTGCCAAAACAAGGTTCAATGCAGGCGTCAACACCAATGATGTTAGATATGGTTGCAGTGGGTGCGATGGCTACACAATTGGAATTGCGCATACCATCTTGGCCAATTTTCTTGCGCAGAGCGTCCCAGTCCAGCTTGGCAGACCGATCCACCTCTACATAACCACCACGCGCTTTGGCCAGCATGTCCAGTGTGTCAAGCGGCAAAATGCCTTGATCCCACAGCGAGCCTTTGTAGCTGGAGTATTGCCCACGCTCTTTAGCCAGCTCTGTGGAAGCCCAATAAGCGTAGTAGCAAATCGCCTCCATAGACTCATCGGCAAAATTCACTGCCTCCTGGCTAGCATAAGGCACGCGCATTTCGTACAGGCTGTCTTGGAAAGCCATAAGGCCCAGCCCTACCGGACGGTGACGCATATTGGAATCACGCGCCTTTTTCACAGCGTAGTAGTTAATGTCGATCACGTTGTCCAGCATACGCATGGCTACCGTGATGGTTTTCTTTAACTTCGCATGGTCCAGTTTGCCGTCTTTAAGGTGCTGCACTAAGTTAACAGAACCAAGGTTGCAGACTGCAGTTTCGGTGTCGCTGGTATTCAGCGTAATCTCGGTACACAAATTTGACGAATGCACTACACCAACGTGTTGCTGGGGAGAGCGCACATTGCAGGCGTCCTTGAAGGTGATCCAAGGGTGGCCTGTTTCAAACAGCATGGTCAACATCTTGCGCCACATATCGGCAGCTTGCACCGTGCGGTAGGGACTGATCTCACCATTGGCAGCTTTGGCCTCGTAAGCCACGTAAGCTTTCTCAAAATCAGCGCCAAATTTATCGTGCAGGTCTGGTACGTTGTTGGGAGAGAACAAAGTCCACTCGCCCTTTTCCATGACGCGGCGCATAAATAAGTCGGGAATCCAGTTAGCAGTGTTCATGTCGTGCGTACGGCGGCGATCGTCACCAGTGTTCTTGCGCAGCTCCAGGAACTCTTCCATGTCCAAATGCCAGCTTTCAAGGTAGGTGCACACTGCCCCCTTGCGCTTGCCACCTTGGTTCACGGCTACCGCAGTGTCGTTGACCACCTTGAGAAAAGGCACAACGCCTTGCGACTCGCCGTTAGTACCTTTAATGTGGGCTCCCAATGCGCGTACGCGGGTCCAGTCGTTGCCCAAGCCTCCAGCAAATTTAGATAGCAGTGCGTTTTCTTTGATGGATTCGTAGATACCGTCCAGATCATCAGGCACTGTGGTGAGATAACAGCTGGACAGCTGCGAACGCAAGGTGCCGCTGTTAAACAGCGTCGGCGTACTGGACATAAAGTCAAATGACGATAACACCTCATAAAATTCGATAGCACGGGCTTCGCGGTTGATCTCGTTAAGCGACAAGCCCATAGCTACACGCATAAAAAACGCCTGCGGCATTTCAATGCGGCTTTTGCGCACATGCAAGAAATAGCGGTCATACAAAGTCTGCAAACCAAGATAGTCAAACTGCAAATCACGCTGTGGTTTTAATGCGGCACCCAACTTCTTCAGGTCAAACTGCAGTAAGCGTTCATCGAGCAGATCGTTATCTACACCTTTTTTAATGAACCTGGGAAAGTATTCCGGGTACTTCTCTCCCATCTGGTCATGCGTAGCTTCTTCACCTAAGATTTCTTTACGAATGGTATGCATCAGCAAGCGTGATGTAGCGTAGGTGTAATCAGGGTCTTTTTCAATCAACGTCCGCGCCGCCAAAATAGAGGCCTTGTACACCTCATCAACTGGCACGCCGTCATACAAGTTGCGCAGCGTCTCGGAAAAAATTGGCTCAGGCGTCACATCTTTGCCCAAGTTAGCGCAGGATGATTCGATCAGATGCTTTAACTTGGCCATGTCCAACGCAATGCGTTTGCCACCGTCCATGACGTGCAGCGTTGGCACAGCTGCTGCCGCTGCGGTTGGCGCCTGCTTAGCGCGCTCTTGGGTTCGACGCTCACGATAGAGTACATAGGCACGCGCTACTTCTTGGTAACCGCCACGCATCAACCCTAATTCTGCCTGGTCTTGCACATCCTCGATGTGGAACGTGCCTCCACTGGGACGCGAGCGCACCAAGGCCCGCACTACGGTTTGCGTCAAGCCTTCTACAGTTTCACGTACGCTTGCAGACGCAGCACCCTGTGTGCCATGTACAGCCAAAAAAGCTTTCATCATCGCCACGGCGATTTTGCCCGGCTCAAAAGGCACTACAGCACCGTTACGGCGAATAATTTGGTATTGGGCCAAAGTTTGCGTTGCCATCACACGCTCAGGCATGACAGCACGGTCAGCAGCACGTGCTGCGGGTGTGCTCGCAGAAGATTGCGATCCATCAACAGAAATTGTTTGCATTGTGTCCTCAAATATTCATTTACTTTTACTTGACATGCCAACCCCATGGTTTTTTGCACCACCCCAAAATTGACCCCAGCTTATTGCTCATTTTGGGGTTAATTGGCGTGTTTGCAAGGCACTCTAAGTTCACAGCTTGCCAGCAGTTACACACTATATATAGTGTTTCTTGTGTTGGCAAGACACTATAGGTAGTGTATCGCGATGCCCGTCAGATAGCGCAATGGGCAGGTAAAATTTATTAACAAACACTCCCTACCGCGCTGGCCTTGGGTTTAGACAACCTTGTCTGAAGGCTAGGTTTTGGCAATAAGCCTCGCAAAGCCGCGCTGGCATTGATGTCTCAGATTATCAACAAGCCCGAATGCGCCTTGTTCTACGAAGTTAGCGTGCAGTTGCCATAGAAAGATGGCTCGTAAACTTGCTAATTAAGCTGCCTAAACGCTATCAATTTTTCACTAAACGAAAAATTTGTAGCTTTGAGGGCGGTAATTTTTTAAAGTGTCTAGTGCCGACCAATCGAACCCAGCACCAGGATCTTGCTTTCTGCCTGGCGCAATGTGTTCGTGACTACTTATAAATTGCATGGGGTACCGCAACTGCAAAGCCTGACAAAGCGTGACCAATGTTGTGTACTGACTTGGTTCAAAGCAAGTCCCCTCCAGACCTTCAAGCTCAATACCCACCGAGAAATCATTGCAGTTATCACGCCCCTGAAATGACGATGGCCCAGCATGCCAAGCCCGGTGGTCACAGCTAACGAACTGCCACAGGGCACCGTTTCGGGCAACTAAAAAATGTGCTGATACCTGCATACCGCGAATCGACCGGAAATATGGATGGGCATCCCAATCAAGTTGGTTGGTAAAAAGTGCCTGTATCTCTCCGCCGCCATAGCTGCCGGGCGGCAAACTGATCGAGTGGATGACCACCAGATCAGTGCAGGCACTTGTTGGACGCTCGCCAAAATTAGGTGAATCCAAGCGCTGTGCCGGTGCATACCAGCCATTGTTCCAGTCGCGAAAGATGGGTGAGGATGTGTTGTGCATACAACAATAATTACAGCTAGGTTTCGCTGGGCCCGTCTTGCGCAGACATCTGGGCATCAATGCCCAAACGCACCATTCGGTAGCGAATCTGACGCAGACTGATGCCCAGGCGAGCAGCGGCGGCAGTACGGTTGAAGCCGCACTGGGCTAGCGCCTGCATCAAGATAGCTTTTTCCTGAACATCCAAATGCGATTGCAGATCGCTAGGAACCGTAGCAGTAGCCACGCCGGTGGCCGGCTTAGAGGACGTAACTGGTGCAGTCTCACCAACTTGGGTTGCGGTAGGTGCCACCATATCTTGCACTTCAAGTTCAAGCTCATCCCCATCTGACAAAGCCAGGGCTCGGTGCAAAATATTTTCTAGTTCACGCACATTGCCAGGTAAATCACAGGCTTGCAAAGTCTGCATCATGGCAGATGAAACAGTGCGTTGCGCAACGCCCGTTTCTGCAGCAATGCGCGCCAGCAAAGCCTGCGCAAGCTGTGGAATGTCCTGCCGCCTCTCACGCAAGGCGGGTAAGGTTATTTCGATCACGTTGAGACGGTAGTACAAATCTTGCCGAAACAAACCCTTGGCAACCAATGCGGCCAAGTCGTGGTGCGTAGCACTGACAATGCGGGTATCGATAGCTTCTTCTTGCGTGCCACCCAGCGCACGCACGCTGCGCTCTTGGATCGCGCGCAATAATTTAGCTTGCATTGCCAACGGCAGATCGCCTATTTCGTCTAAAAACAAGGTGCCGTTATGGGCAGCCTGGAAGTAACCTTCACGGTCCTGCGTTGCGCCAGTATAGGCACCTTTGCGGGCACCGAAAAACTCTGCTTCAAGCAATTGTTCGGGTATGGCGCCGCAGTTAACCGCTACAAACGGCCCCGATGCACGGTGGCTACAGGCATGCACAGCCTGGGCCACCAATTCTTTGCCCGTGCCCGATTCGCCGCGCACCAGTACCGGGGCCATGCTGCGCGCTACTTTATTCACACGGTCACGCACAGCCTGCATGGCAGATGAATCGCCCACCATCCGTTGGAGTGCAATGGGTACTGAGGTTGTTTCGCTCAAAGACTTCCGCTTGGAATCTTCTTGAGCATGAACACTGGGCAATACGGGCTGCTCTGGTAGGTTGGGTGTATCTGCTACCAGCGTGCTACCTGCCCCAGATGAACGCACGGCTTGTGCTACGGCACTGCGAAATTGTTTGAGGTCAACTGGCTTTGTTAAATAGTCAAATGCGCCAGACTTCAATGCTTCCACAGCATTTTCAGCCGAACCATAGGCTGTGATGACGATGCACTTTTCATTGCGCTGCGATTGTGTCAAAAACCGCAACACATCCAAACCTAACCCATCTTGCAGGCGCATGTCCGTAATCACGGCATCGTAGCGGCCCAAACGCAAAGCGTCCAAAGCTTGTTCAACACCATCGGCCGTATGCACCACATAACCTTCACGCACCAGGCTGAATTCATACAGCGTGCGCAAATCGGGTTCATCATCGATAACAAGGACTTTAGGGTGTTCTAGTGGGACATGCATATATTTAATCTAGAAAGCTGAAACTTGCAATGGCTGCATGCTGGACGCCAGATTCAATTGCACAAAAAATTCGTTGCCTGAAGGCAGCATGACGCTGTGCGCAAAATCTGTTTGCGACAGCACATTGGGCTGGTCTGTTCGCTGGTAGCCAATCGACGCACCATGCCGCACGCACAGTTCACTGCAAATATACAGCCCCAAACCGCTTGAGCGGCTTTCTGAACTAAAAAAAGGTTCGAATAAATGCCTTTGAACACCCACATCCAGTGGCGGCGAATCACTCCATACAGCCAACCGCAGCTTGCCTGTCGCTATTTGCGGTGTAGGCAGCAGTACTCGGATGGAGGCAGCATCTTTGCTGGCATAACGTAATGCGTTATCCAAAAAATTTACAAGTATGCGGCGCAAATGGTCTTCTTCAAACACTACTGTGTTGCAGCGTTGTTGCGCTTGGACAGACGGCAGCAGCAGTTGGTCACCGCAGCTGTGCTGTGCTGCCCAGTCGCGGCATATTGCAACTGTGGTTTGCTCTAGGTCGGGTAAAAATGCTTCCTGTGCCTGCGCTGGTGATGCACGCGATATGTCCAGCACATCATCTACGATGCGCGCTAAGCGTTTCGCATTGTGCTGCACCATACTGGCGAGTTTTTGTTGTGCTGGCTCTTGTAAATCTTCAGCCAACAGAGCGTTAGCTTGCGATATAGCAGCCAGCGGGTTGCGGATTTCATGCGCCACGGCTGCAGACATGCGGCCCATGGCAGCCAGCTTTTCGGTGCGCAAGCGCGCTTCCATCTCACGCAGATCTTCTAGAAACATCACGCACAGCGCCTGCGTATCGTCGGCACCACCCGTACCAGCAACTGACTGTGTGCGCACTGACAAGCGCCGGACTGCGCCTGTAGCGTCCGCTATCGCCACCTCGGTCTGCTGTGCACTAAACTGCTGCAAAGTAAGCCAGGCAACATCTGCCAGAGGTTGCCATGCGGTTTGGGATGCCAGAACGAAAGGCGCGCTGGGCAGCGCTTTGTCAAAATCTCTAGAGTCAGAAGCCACTTGGCCAGGGAACTGCGCAGGCACCATACCCATGCGAGGCCCCAGCATGGTTCGCGCGGCTGGGTTGGCAGTACGCACTACACCGTTACTGTCCACCACCAATATGCCATCACTTAGCCCGTCAATTACCATTTGATTGACTTGCACTTGGGTGCGCGCTGCCATGGCGCTGCTATGGGCTAGCCGTTCTTGCCGAGCCAAGCGCATCGCCAGTTGGTTGGCCAGATACGCCACTACGAATAAGCCCACGCCCGTTAAAGCTGCCTGCAAATACCTGGTAGCGGCATCACCAGTGCCTGATATGGACCATCGCCATGCATCTACTAACAGTACCAAGGTAACCGTTGCAGCAGTGCCCAGCGCTAAAACTAAAGGACCTAAAACAGCGGCCAAAAGCACAGGCAATGCAAACAGCGGTGCAAAATTAATACCGCTTATTTGCCAATACAGCAGCATGGAAAACACAAACACGTCCGCACCGACGGTTGCCAACCACTGCGGGTCAAAGCGCTCTGGGTTTCGCTCTGGTGTGCCGAGCCATAAAGTTATAACCGTAAGCAGCCAATAAGCGGCGCACAAGATCAGCTCTCGTTTTAGTGGTACGGAGCCCATCGTATGGATAAACACCATCAGCAGCAACAAAACTGTAGCTACCAATATACGTGCCGCCATAAAACCGCGCCATTGCCGCAGTAACCCTTCGTCGGTGCCCATAGCCCAAGGCGTTGCAGCAGTGGCAGTGGGTTGCAAGAACAAAGGCATCAACCCTCCAGTTGTTTAAGGTGCGCGCTGCTGCAATAGCTGCCTTGCTTGCCAGTCAGTGCATCGGTTTCTGGCAGATGCACCCCACACACCGCACACCGCAGCATGGTCTGGGGCGTAGCGTCCGATGGTGCAGTTTTTTTCATATCGAAAGACTGCTTTGTACTGGCGCTGACGCGATTGCTTCGCCAAATCCAAAATGCCAAAGCAAGCACCGCAAAAACAACAAGGTATTTCATGGTGTGCGGTGTAGAACCATCTCCAGCACAAAGCGCGAGCCTACATAAGCCAGCAGCAGCAGACCTGCCCCTGCATACAGCACACGCACAGCTCGCTTGCCGCGCCAGCCCCACTGCCAGCGGCCCCACAACAGCAGAGCAAAAGTAAACCAGGACAAGACAGAGAAAATGGTTTTATGGTTCCACTTCCAGGCAACGCCCTGCCCGTAAAGCAATTCACTGAAGACCCCGCCGACTAGCAACGTTCCGCTGAGCAAGACAAAGCCCGCCATTACAAACGCAAACATCAGCCGCTCTAGCGTCATGAGAGGCACACCAGCCTCGTGGGTATCAGCTGCAGCGCCTAATCGTATCTGCGCCTCGGACCGCGTCATCAACCAAGCATGCACCACTGCCGCGGCAAACAAACCATATGACGCAATGCCTAACGCCCAGTGCAGAGGCAGCCATAGCGAAGCTGTAGGCTGTAACGCACTGCCAGGGAATACTAAACCCACCAGTACAGCCACCGCACCCAAAATAGCCAAAGCCTTGCGCAACTGCAATTGAGGGTACAGACGACTTTCCAAGGCATACACGGTCAGTACCAACCAGGCAGTCGTCGACACAGCAGGGCCAAATCCAAACCGGGCCCCGCCTGATTGCCACCCAAGCAATCCCACTGCTAGCAAAGCACCATGTAACAGCCAGGCCGCCAGCAGCCAGGCGCGCACGCCTTGCGCAGCCATGGTCCGTGCCAATACGGGCATAACGTAGGCCACAGCGGCCAAAATGCCCAGAGCCCAGCCCCACAGTGACGCAGCAGATAAAATCATGCTTTAAGTGTACCCCGGGCTGGATGCTTTAGACACCATTGGCCTGGCTCCTTTTTTTCCCAACATACCTATGGCTTCTGCTCTTACAGATAAACTCTCTCGTCTTGTTAAAACCATCAGTGGTCAAGCACGCATTACAGAATCCAACGTGCAGGACATGCTGCGTGAGGTGCGCATGGCCCTGCTGGAAGCCGATGTGGCACTGCCTGTGGTGCGTGACTTTATTGCGCGGGTAAAAGACAAAGCGCTGGGCCAGGAAGTAGTAGGTTCGCTCAAGCCTGGTCAAGCTTTGGTAGGTGTGGTGCAGCGCGAGTTAACAGCCACCATGGGCGATTTAACCTCGCCTGACGGATTCAATCGTTACGTAGCTGATATTAACCTGGCCACCCAGCCACCCGCAGTTATTTTGATGGCAGGACTGCAAGGCGCTGGCAAAACTACTACCACGGCCAAACTGGCCAAGCACTTGATAACAAAGCGCAAGAAAAAAGTGCTGACTGTGTCGGGTGACGTGTACCGCCCGGCTGCCATTGAGCAGTTAAAAACAGTCACCGCCCAAGCCGGCGCCGAGTGGTTCCCCAGCACGGCCGATCAAAAACCTGTTGATATTGCCCGCGCCGCGCTGGACTATGCGCGCAAACACTACTTTGACGTGCTGCTGGTCGACACCGCAGGCCGTTTGGCGATTGACGCTGCGCTGATGCAAGAAATCAAAGACCTGCATGCAGCTATTAACCCTATTGAGACGCTGTTCGTCGTTGACGCCATGCAGGGCCAAGACGCGGTCAACACAGCCAAGGCATTTAAAGATGCATTGCCGCTGACTGGCATTATCCTGACTAAAACCGATGGCGACTCGCGCGGCGGTGCGGCGCTGTCAGTCAAGCAGATTACAGGTGTTCCCATCAAGTTTGCAGGTGTCAGCGAAAAAATCGACGGACTGGAAGTCTTCGATGCTGAGCGCTTTGCCAGCCGCATTCTTGGCATGGGCGATATCGTGGCGCTGGTGGAGCAGGTCACTGCTGGTGTCGATATAGAAGCCGCACAGAAGATGGCCGCCAAAATAAAAAGTGGCGCTGGTTTTGACTTGAGCGACTTTCTGGGTCAACTGCAGCAGATGAAGCAAATGGGTGGCCTGTCTAGCATGCTGGACAAATTGCCCACGCAAATGGCCGCCAAGACTACTGAATTGGACATGCAACGTGCCGAGAAAGATATTCGCCGCAAAGAAGGCATCATTCAAAGCATGACGCCTAAAGAGCGCCGCCATCCTGACCTGATCAAAGCTACCCGCAAACGCCGCATTGCCACTGGCGCAGGCGTGCAGGTGCAAGACGTGAACCGCTTGCTCAAAGAATTTGAGCAAATGCAGGGCATGATGAAAAAAATGAAAGGCGGTGGAATGATGAAGATGATGAAGCAGATGGGGGCGATGAAAGGCATAGGCGGTGGAATGCCTAAAATGCCGTTTTAAATCTCCGCGCGACACTTGTCACTGCAAAATTTACTCTGTTACGGTGACGGACTCAAGGACTAATTAATAAGTGTTTTGGGCCTCTAACCCCGGTAAATACTGCTCAGCTAGCTATCTAATTAATAGTAAAAAAGAATTCCCTGTATGCTGTAATCACCATCATGGCCGCAGATAACCCGCCCTTTTTTGCAATGTACTGGCTGAGAATTTCAGTTCAATGGCACGTTAAGTTGAAATTGCGCCGCAGCAGCGCCCAGCAGATTAACCTGCGCAGACCAGCCGCCTTTGAACTCATACGTTAAGGCTGGAACTATCGCTGGCGCAATCCCTTTGTAATTGGCGATTTCGTCTTTAAATTCACCTTTGTAGCCGTAGATCAACCCGCCAGTCCATTTGAAAGAGAGCTTGTCTATCCCAAAAATTGATTTGTACACACCGCCGAAAGGGTAGACGTAAATGCTGGGCTGGCCAAAAGAATTGGTAAATAGCACCACACCGTCTAGTTTTGCGTTGGGGTGTTCTCGCTCTACTCCCGCCATCCAAACACGCTTATGTGTAGGCTTGGGGTTGAAGTGGTAGGTGTAGGCACTCAGCATCAAAGTGTATTTAAAAGTGCTGTTGTCGGCCTCTGGTATCACGGTCTGGAGTTCAGGCCCAGACGTTTGTGCCACCGCTGCGCAAGCAAAATAAGCCACAATCAAGCCACAGGTTATGCGAAACAATGTCTTCATGCTCTACGTTCTCAATTGGTTAATTCCAAGGGTTGTAAGTTTAACCGCTGTTAAACCCTGCCTAGGCTACTTGCAGCGCTCCCATAGGCAGCTGCGCTGCGTAGTCTTTTTGGCAGTTATTCAATTGGCTGTGCTGGGTAGCGGTTGCGCCTGGCTTGATGTAAAACAGCGCAATATCATCTACCGCCCTACTGCCGGTGTACCTGCTGATTTTGTAGGCTTGCGCGTTGGTGACGAGCGTTATTTTGTCAACGTGCCGCTGCCTGCATTGCAAGAGCGCAGCGCCAGCACCCCTGCCGCCGCACAATCTGCTGAACATATTGAAATGTGGTGGCTGCCGTACCCAGACGCGCAAGCACCTACTTTGCTGTACTTTCACGGTACTTTTCGAAACCTGTACCAAAATTTACCCAAAATCAACGCATTGCGCCAAGCAGGGTTTGCTGTGTTGGCAGTGGAGTACCGCGGTTGGGGCCGAAGCAGCGTGATCGTGCCTTCTGAACAAACCATTGTGCAAGACGCGCTTTTAGGGTTTGAGGAATTGCGCCGTCGGCAACCGGTAGCCAGTCAACGCATTCTGTACGGCCACTCCATGGGCAGCGGGGTAGCAGTAGAAATCGCTAGCCGCATGAAAGCACCGGGCGACTACGGCGGCATTATTTTGGAATCCGCGCTTACCAGCTTTCCCGATGTGGCCAGCCAAGCCAGTTGGCTTGGAAGACTAGTCGCCGCACTTAACAACGAACGTTTTGCTTCCATCGAAAAAATAGACAAAATACAAGCTCCACTCTTGATGCTGCACGGTACGCTGGACACCACCGTTCCCATCGCACTGGGCCAAAAACTCTTTGATGCAGCCAATGCACCTAAGCAGTGGGTTAGCATTCAAGGCGGTGCACACAGCAACCTGCAGCAGGCAGACGCGTCGGCTTATCAAAACGCATTGCAGCGCTTTAAGAACTTGTATTTCGCAAGCCCCTAGTGCAATGCCGGGGTAATACAGGTAATACAGGCAGTGCAACTGCGCGCTCGCACTGCAATGCAGTTTGTAAAAGACACACCATTTAAATCTCGGATTTGTCCTACGCCGAGCAGCGCCCTGTCTGACATACAAACTTGCGTCAGCAAATTAATATAACCAATCCTGTAACAAAAATACTTGGCTTAGCACCTCGGTACACAGGATCAATTAATTCATTACCGCATTCTGGAGGTCTCGATGCAAACCCGCCCTATAAAAATTTCGTCTTGGAGTACGTCGTCTTTCGGTAACACGGCTGACACATCTTCCGGGGAGCTGGCTTCCTTGGGCAATCACCTCTCCTCCTGCAAGGGCTTGCACGGCAAATTCTTCACAGCACGCTGTGTTGCCGAAGTTATAGATGGGCATATCAAAGCCCGTTTTGTCACTACCTTAGTGCTTGCCACTGCAGCAATCGGAATAAGTTCTTTTGTGTTGTAGGGATGAAGCGCCCGGGAATTTTAGAGTTAGTTCCGCATGCTTCCAAACTACTGGACCAAATACTAGATGCCAAGCGGGGTTTGGTAGAGCCGCCCATCCGCGCTGAAATATTTGGCCTTGAACGATTTGCGCAGCACGGCCGCAGCTTGGGTGAAACGCATCGCGCTGCGGCTGGCACGCCGCAAACCGCTGCGTTCTTTCCTCGATTAAAAAGTAACGTGGATGTACTGTACGAAACCCATGCCTACATAGGTTTGCAGGCCAGCACAGGATATGACATCAGTCCAGCGGCAGAATGGTTGCTTGACAATTTCCACCTCATTGAAGCGCAGCTTAAAGAGATCCATGAAGGGCTTCCACGCAGTTATTTCAAAAGTCTGCCCATTTTGGTGGATGAACCCTTGGCAGGCCTGCCGCGTATTTACGGCGTAGCCTGGGCCTACGTAGCACACACAGACGGCGCTTTCAACGAAGAATTGCTGGTGCGGTTTTTAACAGCCTACCAGGAAACACGAGAAATCAATCTCAGCGAAATATGGGCTTTGCCCACCACACTGCGCGTGGTGCTGGTAGAAAATTTGCGCCGCGTAGCAGAACGTGTTGCAACGCATAAAGCCGCCCGGGAAGTTGCCAATCTTTGCTGTGACAACTTGGATTCAATGACTATTGACTCGCTTGATAGGTTACTGGCACAACTTAACAGGCGAGGTGTGGGGCAAGTTTTTGTAGCCCAGATGGCACAACGCTTGCAAGACTACAAAAAAGCCGGCGATCCGCAGTTTCTGGCCAGCTGCTACCAATGGGTGCAGCGCGGGATGCCTGATCTGGCTGCTTACCAAATGCTTCAGAGCGCAGACCAGGCAGCGAACAATTTGACCGTAAGCAATGCCGTGAAATCGCTTCGTGCTATCAATAATGCTGACTGGTTAAGCATTGTTTCCCGCACCAGCGATTTGGTACGTTTGCTGTCAACATGCCCTGTGTTTGAAGCAGAACACAATGCTACACGCGACAAAACTTTGCACGCGATCGAAGTCATAGCCAAGCGAAGCGGTTTAAGCGAAATGACGGTAGCGCGCGCACTGGCAACACAGATGCAGTCTGCGCCAGTTGCATCCAAGCTGGGCTGCACAGCCCGCTACTGGTTAAAAGGTGCTGGTTGGGTCACTCTGGCCAAAATACTGGGTATCAAAATTTCTCCCATTTCGGCGTGGCTGTCAAAGCATTCCCGCTACAGGCTTCATGCCTATTTGAGTGTTCTGTTGCTTTGCACTCTTGCGTTGGTAGCATGGACACTGCCTGGCCAGCGGGCACTGCTTGAAATTAATCGTATGCCTTGGTGGTTGTATTGGGCTGCTGCCATATTGATGCTGCTTCCTGCATCAGAGGCGGTAGTCGCAGTGATTAACCGGCTGATCAGCGAGTCTGCTACACCCGAACATTTACCGCGCTATGCATTGGCCGACGGCATTCCTGTGGAACACCGCACTATCGTGGTGGTGCCCGCCTTACTGGTCAATGCGCAATCAGCGCACAAGCTTGCCCACAGGCTTTTACTGCACTATCTTGCCAACCCCGAACAGCATGTGCAGTTTGCCATGCTGACCGATTGGGCTGATTCAGATACTGAACACATGCCATCAGACAGCTCCATGCTGTCTGATGCGCAAGAACTGGTTCGCGAACTCAATGCACGCTATCCCCAAAAAACTGACCCATGGCCGCGCTTTATAGTTTTGCACCGTGCACGCGTTTGGAGTCACTCAGAACAACGCTGGATTGGCTGGGAGCGCAAACGCGGCAAGCTGGAGCAGCTTATTGATCAGCTAGCGGTGGGTTCTACCCATAAATTTTTAGATTTAGGCTTGGAGTCCAAACTAGCCCGTGACACGCAGTATGTAGTAACCCTGGACAGTGACACGCAGCTACCGCCTGGGCGACTGCGTGAATTGGTGGGTGTTGCAGTGCATCCCAGCAACCATCCCCATTTAAGTTCTGACGGGCGCAGTTTACTGTCGGGTTACAGCATTTTGCAACCTCGGATATCCACACCACTGCCTGCACGGCGCGACGCTACTTTATTTCATTGGCTGTTTGCAGGCCAATGCGGCATCGACCCCTACAGCTCGGCTACCTCCGAGGTTTACCAGGATGTTTTTTCTGAAGGAACGTTTACAGGTAAAGGCCTGATGCATGTGCATGCCATGCATGCCTTGCTGTCAAACCGCCTGCCCGCAGAACAAGTACTCAGCCATGACTTGATTGAAGGCGCACTGGCGCGGTGTGCAGCCGTTACTGACATTATGGTGATCGAAGACGCCCCTTTCCACGCAGACGTAGCTGCCTCTCGCGTACACCGCTGGACGCGTGGTGACTGGCAACTGTTGCCGCTGCTGTTAAACCCGTCGCGCTACCCGCTCAAGGGTGTTAACCAATGGAAGATTTTTGACAATTTGCGGCGGTCATTGGTAGCGCCGGCATCTTTAGTATTGATATTAATGTCATTGACTGGTGTAGGTTTGTCCCCTTGGGTTGCGCTGACATTAGTGGCCGCGGCATTCACCGCCGGACCCATGATGGGCGCATTAGCTGGATTTTCGCCCAGCCGCGATGATGTAGCCAAGCTGCACTTTTACAGGCAATCAGCACTTGATCTATTGCGCGCTGTTTCAGGCGGAATTTGGCACTTAGCGCAGCTGCTGGAGCATTCTGCCAATTCTATCGACGCTATTGCGCATGCGCTATACAGAACCGTTATCAGCAGGCGTAAATTATTGGAGTGGACTACGGCAGATGCCGCGCAAGCGGGTGCCAAAACAGATCTTGTAGAACTTGTCAAACAGCACTGGCGGCTATCGTTTGCAGCTTTGGTAATTTTAATGTTGATGCTTTTGTACAGTGTCGGTGCAGCACCAGCTGCTTCAATTGCAGGGACAGTGGCGCTGTGCTTGGTATGGGCGGCATCACCGGTGTGGACTTGGCTTGTCAGCAGTCAGAATATTTTCAATGCGCCAGTGCATCTGTCTGATGCCCAGCGCATTTACTTGCATGATGTTGCGCGCGCTACCTGGCGATTTTTTGAGCGCTGCGTAGTCGCGTCCGACCATTATCTGCCCCCGGACAATCTGCAAATCAGTCCGCACGACATGGTGGCCCACCGCACCTCGCCTACCAATATTGGGCTGTACTTACTCAGTGTGATGAGCGCCAGGCAATTCGGCTGGATTGGCACACAAGACACTATAGCGCGGCTAGAGGCTACCTATGCAACACTCACAAAACTAGACACCCACCGCGGACATTTCTACAACTGGTACGACACACAGACACTTGCACCCTTGTTGCCGGTGTATGTGTCTACGGTAGACAGTGGAAACTGCAGCGGCCATTTTTTGGCAGTAGCGCAAGCCTGTAAATCTATTGCCCACGCGCAGCACGACCAAGCTCTGGAACAATACGGTGTAGCCACGTCGCAAGACAGAATACGGCGACTGCTGGCCAAAAGAAACAGCCTCGCACCTGCGCAGCGCGACGAACTTAAATGGTGCCTGCAAGACCACCGGCAAACCTTGCTGTCGCATGCTGCAGACAGCGGTTTGCACAGTGCAGATGCAACATTGCGTGCAGCATCTGGCAAATCCATAAACCACCAGCTTTTATCTTTGGCAGAAAAATTTGAACATTTAGCCTGGCTGCCTGATTACAGCTTTTTGTACCATCGCAAACGTAAACTTTTTCATATTGGATACCGACTGGCAGAGCAACAGCTTGATGAGAGTTACTACGACTTGTTGGCGTCAGAGTCGCGTTTAACCAGCTTGCTGGCTATTGCCAAAGGTGATGTTCCGGTAGCCCATTGGGCGGCATTGGCCAGGCCATCGTACGCAGTAGGTACAGGTACAGGTCTGCGCTCTTGGTCAGGTTCGATGTTTGAATACTTAATGCCTTCGTTGGTACTGGATGAGCCGCAAGGCAGCGTATTGAACCAAGCCTGTGCAGCCGCACTGCGTGAACAAGTCACTTTTGGGGCTGCCCACGGTGTACCTTGGGGCATATCAGAGTCAGCCTACGCGGCGCAAGACCATACTTTGGCTTACCAGTACGCGCCGCAAGGCGTGCCCAGACTGGCGTTGCGCCGTACGCCACCTGATGAACTGGTGGTAGCACCCTATGCCACAGCGCTGGCAGCTCAAATATCACCGCATTGGGCGATCGACAACTTTATGCGACTTGACGCATTGCGTGCCCGGGGCCGCTATGGATTTATCGAAGCGCTTGACTACACCGCCGCGCGGCAAACTGAGCCTACTGGCTTTGCCAGTGTAGATACATTTATGGCGCATCACCAAGCCATGAGTATGGTGGCTATTGCCAATGTACTGCTAGATGGCAAGCCGCGCTGGTGGGTTATGTCGCACCCCCGTATCGAAGCTGTAACTTCTTTATTGCACGAAAGACCACCGCGGGAAGTGTCGGTGCTGGCCCTGCAACGGCCAGATTTAGGCTCGCAGTTACTAGAAGAGCATGCGCCAGGATTTTTGCGCGATGTGGTGCCCAGCAGTACAGCACTGGAACCCACCCATCTGTTATCCAACGGGCGCTACAGCGTAAGTCTGCGTGCCAACGGCGCGGGCTGCAGCAAGTGGGGGGCTTATGACATCAACCGCTGGCGAGACGACGCGCTGCGCGACGCCTATGGCAGCTTCTTTTATGTGCGCTGGGACCAGCAACCCAGGGCGGTGTCTATTACCCAGCATCCTGCCCCAGACCCCGCTGCCCACTACAGCAGTGTCTACCATGCTGACCGCGTGTGCTTTGACGCGGTATGGCCCAAATTGCAGATTCACACCACAGTCTGGGTCAGCCCAGAAGACGACATTGAGCTGCGCAAAGTTGAGATCTGGAACGGCAGCGACCAAACCATAGAAATTGAATTGATGTCGTCGTTTGAGGTAACTTTGTCGAACGCACGGGCAGATGAGGCGCACCCTGCTTTTGGCAATTTATTTGTCCGCGCACAATGGCACAGCGAAAACCAAGCCTTGATGTTCGAGCGCAGAGCACGCTTGGCAACAGAGCAAGGGATATTTGCAGCCCATTTTCTAGCCGTAACTGACCGCCAGGTCACTGCGGTGCGCTGCCAAACTGACCGCCAGCTCTGGATGGGGCGCAACCATACGGCCAGCAATCCCGTGGCCAGTGTGGCTGCAACTACCCCGGCTGAAAAACTTGCCAGCCCTGCACCCGATAACGCCTGTGATACAGGCCTTGACCCTGTGAGCGTTCTGGCAGTCAAGCTGCGTATTGCCCCAGGTTCTAAAGCCAAATTAACCTTTGCCACGGCTGCGTGTGACAACCAGGCTACCTTGCACGCGGTCATTGACAAGTACCGTTTGCATAACCATGTGCAGCGCGCCTCGTTGATGTCAGCTACGCTGGCAGGCATTCGCAACCGCGCGCTGGGTGTCAGCACTGATAATTTTGCAGCCATTCAACTGCTGACCACCACGCTGGTGCTCAGCTTAACCCGGCCTCAAGCCAAACTGGCTGTAAACCAGGACGCCCCTTCCGCCAGCTGCGACCGCAGGGTACTGTGGCACTTCGGCATATCGGGTGATCGGCCCATTATTGTGGTGCACGCAGGTGTATTGCAAAGCGTAGGTTTGCTGCGCTCTATGGTGCAGGCGTTGCGCATATGGTCATGGGCAGGTGTGGCGTGCGACATGGTGGTTATCAATGCAGAGCCGGCTTCGTATCTGAGAAGTTTGCAACATGAAATATCAGCATTGCAAGAACGCTTTACAGCCGACATGGGCTCACCCGCCAACCCCAATGGCGCGGCCATGGGCTTTCATGTTGTACGGGTTGAAGAACTTACCAGCAGTGAAATGAGCACCCTGCGCAGCCTAGCACGGGTATGGTTGCATGCTGACGGCAGGCCCCTGGCACTGCATGTTAAACAATTGGGCGAGCTGCACGAACAGGCTTTTGAAGACCGGGACGCTGTGTCCACCACGCCCGTGGCCATGGCTGGCAGCAGCGCTGGTGCCATGCCTGCACCTGTGGGGTCTTTTGATGCTGTAACGGGCGAATATGCGTTCAGCGTAAACGCACATCTGCGTCCTGCCAAACCGTGGATCAACGTGCTGGCCAACCCTGATTTTGGCGCACATGTTTCAGAAACCGGTGGCGGCTACACATGGGCTGGCAACAGCCGCCTGAACCAGCTGACGGCTTGGTCGAACGATGCCGTGTGCGACACACCATCAGAATGGTTTTTGGTGCAAGACTGCAGCACAATGGAAGTCTGGAGCGTGGCGCCGTCGGCCTGGGGCGACAACCACGCACGGCAACGCATGCACTACCTGGTCAAGCACGGCCAAGGCTACACCGTGATGACCCACCAGCGTGGTGATATTGCCATTACCGCCACATGGTGTGTAGATCCTCACAGTTCGATAAAGCATATTCAAGTACAGCTGGCCAACACAGGCCGCAGAACCTTGCGTTTGCGGCTGATAGGCCTGGTGGAATGGATGATGGGTGCCCAACGCAGTGACCGACTGACCGTGCACACCGCGCTGTATCAACAAACTTTGGGGTCCACTGCGCTGACTGCCCTGATGTGCACGCAACGCGAAATGTCCGGTGGGTTCGGCGCAGGCACGGCTTTTCTTGCCATGGCAGACCACGCTGGTGACATCGGTGGCGATGTGGACGACTGGACCTGCGACCGGCGCGAATGCTTTGACGCGCGTGGGCGTTTGGTGATGCCCGACCATTTTGGGCAGAACGCAGGCAACGGGCTAGACCCCTGCGCAGCACTGTCAGTGCGCTTTGAACTGGCAGCTGGGGCATCGACCCAACGCGTATTTTTACTGGGCCACGCTGACACTTTGCAGGCTGCGCAGCAGCTGGCAGCGCAAGCCGCGCAGCACGATGCAGACCAGCGATTGACCCAGGCAAAGAACCGCTGGAATGCATTGCTGGCTGCCACCACCGTTAAGACACCCGATCCACTTTTTGACGTGATGGTCAACCGCTGGCTGTTATACCAATCAGTAGCTTGCCGCATGTGGGCCAAGGCAGGTTTTTACCAAGCCGGTGGTGCCACCGGATTTCGCGATCAGTTGCAAGATGCCATGGCGCTGGTATGGGCTGCGCCCCATATGCTGCGCGCACAGATTGTGCTGGGCGCATCACGGCAATTTGCCCAGGGCGACGTGCAGCACTGGTGGCATGCGCCCACAGGTGCTGGCGTGCGCACCCATTTTTCAGACGATTTATTGTGGCTGCCGCATGCCTGCCACCATTACGTGCGCGCCACGGGCGACACCGCCTTGTGGGACCAGCAAGTGCCCTTTATTGAAGCCGAGCCTATCCCGGATGGCGCTGAGGACGCCTACACCACGCCCGCAGTCAGCGACCACACAGCGTCTGTGTACGAACATGGCGCGCTGGCCATAGACCATAGCCTGCGGGTGGGCGTGCACGGCCTGCCGCTGATGGGCAGTGGCGACTGGAACGACGGCATGAACCGCGTAGGCCACCTGGGGCGTGGCGAATCAGTATGGCTGGGCTGGTTTTTATGCCAACAAGTCTCGCAATACGCGCCCCTGGCCCGGCAACGCGGTGACGTAGACCGCGCTGCACGCTGGGAAGCTGCAGCGCAAGGCTGGCAAACTGCACTGATGGCCAATGCCTGGGATGGTCAATGGTTTAAACGCGCATTTTTTGATGACGGCCAGCCACTGGGCTCACACGCTAATTCTGAGGCACGCATTGACTTGATTGCCCAAGCGTGGGCTGTGCTGTCTAACGCTGCGCCCCATGGGCTACAGCGTATGGCGCTAGACGCTGTTGAAAACCATCTTATTGATCACGAGGCCGGTTTGATTAAATTGCTTGACCCGCCGTTGGCCCACAGTGTGCCCAGCGCAGGCTACATACAGGCTTATCCACCAGGTGTGCGAGAAAATGGAGGCCAATATTCACACGGTGCAGTGTGGGCCTTGATGGCACAGGCCGACTTTGCCACGCGTGCTAGCCTGCAAGTGTCCAAGAATAAAACAGACGTTTCTACCAGCCTGCCCTACCGATACTTTACCTACCTCAGCCCAGCGCACCGCGCAGTGCACCCCACCCACGGCCAAGCCTATGGCATTGAACCGTATGTGATGGCGGGCGACGTGTACACCCAGCCGCCTTACGTAGGCCGCGGCGGCTGGAGCTGGTATACAGGCGCCGCAGCCTGGATGCACCGTGCTGCTGTAGAGTCTATTTTTGGCTTGCATTTAAGTGCGCAAGAACTGTCATTTACACCTTGCCTGCCGCCGCATTGGCCGCAAGCTGAGATCACGTTATTGCGCGACGGCAAAACCATGCGCTTTATCTTGATGCGCGATACGCCGTCTGCATCACTCAAAGCTACGGCCCAGTGGGCAGCCCAACCACTGTCTATCGGCCAGGTGTTGCCATGGCAACCGTTGGCCGCTGATATGTGTTTTGTGATTGCTTTACTGCCGGAACCTGAGCCAGAGCCTGAAAAGGCATAGATTCGCCTTTTCAGGCATCAAATATTTGGTGTTTTAGGCCTGTAACCCAAGTGGAAACTGCTCAAGCAGCTATTGAATTAATAGTGTCTTGATACTCAATATGCATAGAACTATTTATCGGCTTTATCCAGCTTGTTCCAATACGCCATCACAGAACTTTTTACATTCGGGCTTAGCTCAGCAAAATTGTCTGAGTATTTGTTGCTGGCGTAGTTATCAGACCTAACCGCCGCAATGCTGTAAATTTTAGAGCCTTGCGAGAACAGCAAATGAATTGACTGTTGCTTTAATTGCGCATCATTCAACTCATAGATAAACAAGGCATCAATGCTTTTATTTTTGTCGACATCGGTAAAGGCTTTTCTGTTGTTTGCGGTAGAAATAATGCCGTCGTGCCGAATTTCTGTCGATGCGCTCAATGCCCATTGACTCCCACGCTTGGTAAAGCGCTGAAAATACATCACATCGGGCTTGGCGTATTTCTCTACTTTGGAGAAGATAAACACGTTCTCCTCATTGCCCGGGGAGCTGATCTCGTCCACCTGCAAAATGCGGCTGCCTTTGTAGGCGAAAACATCTTGCGTGTAGCTGGCGGGGTTTCTGGTAACGGTTGAGACTTGGGCGAAAGCACTGGTGCCAGCGATGAGCAGTAAGAGGAGTAGTTTTTTCATTGTTGAATTTTAGTTAGATTTTTGAACTCCCCTACGGCAAGGCGTTACTTCGTTGTTTACCTTGGACAGGCGGCGTGACATATCGCTGCAAAAAATCTCCGCGAACACGCGACTAGGATTTGTAAAAGTTCAAATATGGTTAGCCGCACCTCGCTACAATTTTTTCATCGATACGCTCACACCGCTCACCCTGGTCGATACAGTAGTTTAAGCCATGCTATTTTAATAGGCCGTGTACTTCAAGCCCTGATCAAGCGCTGCGTCAGAAGCGCCTGCATATCGCGCCTGCCATCTACGATCAGGTAAACCAATACTTTCGCACTTAACACGCGGTAGATAACGCGGTAGGGCTTAAAGTACACTTCGCGGTAATCTTTGATTCCCACATCACGCAACTCTTTGGTCACTGCTCCGCGTTCTGGAAATTTAGCCAGCGACTGCATTAAATCTTCAAGTTTGTTCAATACGCCATCCGCCTTGATTGACGCGTCATGCGCCGAAATGTAATCGTACAGGTCTTGCAAGTCTTCTTTAGCGTCGTCAGTCAACGACACAGAAAACAGCTTCATGCAGCAGCCCTACTGTTGCGGCGCACTTCAGCAAAGGCTTTAGCCACTGGCGTAACCTGCCTTTTTTCAATCTGCGCGTTACCCAGTGCCAATATTTTTAGCAACGCCATTGTTTCTTGGTTCTTCTCAAACGAATGCACATCTTGCAGTACAGCCGCCGCTTCACCGTTTTGCGTAATCACCAAAGGCCGTTGGTCAATTGCCAAATCACGCAGTACTTGGGCTGCGTTAGCTTTTAGGTAGGAGATGGGCTGGATGTGGGTTGTATATCGCATAGACTAAATATAGTCTTTATTTGGTTTACTTGCAACTACAACAATCGAAATAGAAATGCTGTTTAGCTGTGCGCAACAGGCGTGCTACAAATACGAGTCTTGCATGACGCTTATAGTTTCCGTATGAAATCAGCCTTCATATCCAAAACCAGCTCTGGCAACTCCTCGGCTATAGCCTGTCTCATTCGTAACGCCGCCTCAGAATCAACTGTGCCCATGGCAAAGGCTTTCTCGCGCTGTTGCGCGTCAGGCCATTGTGCATAGCTGTACCAAATACCGTCTGAGCCATGGTGTAAGCGTGAGCCCAGCTAGCCTCTTTCATGACGTAATTTTGCCGAAATACATGACCATGCTTCCACAAAATCGTCTTCAGCACCCGCATGAAGTTTCCAACGATATAGAACCACGAAAGTAGGTTGCATAGTCTGGTGTGTAGCAACATGAATCGGCAGTTATTTAAACTTGAGCCAGTTCGACAGCCATCGGCAACTTCCCCCGCAGCGAATACCCCAACCTTTCCGTCACCTCAATATCCATCATCTGCCCCACCATGCGCAGGGCTTGTGGGCTGGCGGGGAAGTTGACTACGCGGTTGCATTCGGTGCGGCCCATGAGTTCTGGGGCCTCGGTGGACGAACGGCGCGATTGGCCTTCTACCAAGATGCGGGTAGTAGTGCCTACCAACTCGTTACTGATGCGGTCGGTGCTGTCGTCGATGACTTTTTGCAGGTGCTGCAGGCGTTTGAGTTTGACATCGTGTAGGGTGTCGTCGTGCAGGTTGGCAGCAGGGGTGCCGGGGCGGGGGCTGTAGATGAAGCTAAAGCTGTTGTCGTAGCCTATGTCGTCAATCAGCTTCATCATTTTGTTGAAGTCGTCTTCGGTCTCACCAGGGAAGCCGACAATAAAGTCGCTGCTCATGCGCATGCCGGGGCGAATGGCGCGCAGTTTGCGGATGGTGCTTTTGTATTCGAGCGATGTGTAGCCGCGCTTCATGGCGGCCAGTATTTTGTCGCTGCCGTGTTGCACGGGCAGGTGCAGGTGGTTCACCAGCTGGGGCACTTTGTCGTACACGTCGATCAGAGCTTGGGTAAATTCGTTGGGGTGGCTGGTGGTGTAGCGGATGCGTTCGATACCGGGGATGTCGGCGACATATTCGATGAGGGTGGCAAAGTCGCAAATCTCGCTGGTGTTGCCCATTATTCCGCGATATGCGTTGACGTTTTGGCCTAAAAGTGAAATCTCTTTCACACCTTGGTCTACCAACCCGGCCACTTCGACCAGCACGTCTTCCAGCGGGCGGTTAACCTCTTCGCCGCGCGTGTAGGGCACCACGCAGTAGCTGCAATATTTGCTGCAGCCTTCCATGATGCTCACATATGCGCTGGCGCCCTCCACGCGGGCCAACGGCATGTTGTCAAACTTTTCAATTTCTGGAAAACTAATGTCTACTTGCGGGCGCTTTTCTTTGTCGCGCTTAGCCAACAGCTCAGGCAGACGGTGTAGGGTTTGCGGGCCAAACACTACGTCTACATACGGCGCGCGGGCAATGATGGCCGCGCCTTCCTGGCTGGCTACACAGCCGCCCACGCCAATTTTGACGCCCTTTTTCTTGAGGTGTTTTACGCGGCCCAGGTCGCTGAACACTTTTTCTTGCGCCTTCTCGCGCACCGAGCAGGTGTTGAACAAAATCAAATCGGCTTCTTCGACGTTTTGGGTTTTTTCGTAGCCCTGGGCAGCGTGCAGCACATCGGCCATTTTGTCCGAGTCGTACTCGTTCATTTGGCAGCCAAAGGTTTTGATGAAGACTTTTTTACTGGACATGATAGGGAAGTGATTATTGACTGATTGCTATAAATTAAATAGCTGCTTGAGCAGGTTCTATGGCCTAGAACAGCTAAAACACTATAAAAATGGGCTCTGTAAACCTATTTTGCATGTGTGCATATTAGGCTGGGGCAAATACAAGCTGCAGGTATGGCCAAGCTTTGACTGCGTGCTGCGCCATTGATGGCTTGTGCTACTGCTTGTGCTATTGTTTATATTTGGGCAACTGGTTAAACGGCGTTTTGCCGTCGTCTACCTTGCCTGTGTCTTCGTATCCAAAGCTAAAGTTACGCTCTGGCGTGGCCGTTTTTATTTTTTTCGCTGCTTCTAGGTTGGTCAGCAGCCAGACTTGGTGCACATTGCCGTACAGGTCGCGGGTAAAGTTAACGGTGTACTGCATCCCTATTAAGCTAGCGGGCAGCACCAGCGTATTGTTGATACCGCGAATGCGCCCACCAGGCGACAAGCGCGCTGGCTTGTAGTCCATCAAAATTTCAGATCCTTGCAGCACTTCCAGCGTGCCACGCAGCACGTTGGGCGGAAACTGGCGACCCACAAATTCGCCTGGCGCTGGGGCCTGCTCAAAAGCTGGCGCGGTGTTACTGGACTGTGCCAGCACTGCCATTGGCACGGTTGCAGCTGCGGCCATAGCCACGGCTACAGTAAGCCAGCGCAGGATGGGAATGGCCGCCCTAGGTGGTGTGCGGTTTAATAAGAAGCAGCGGTTCATGGTGTGCATCCAGAGGCTGTGGGTGAATAAAAGGGCATAAAAAAAGCACTGTGGGGCACAGTGCTAGATTTGTCAACTTGCAGTGTGGCAAAGTTACTATGCAAAAGCTGCTGGTGTTGCTAGTGAAAAACTACTGAAAATTCAGATAAAAGTGGTGGTGGTAGGTGGATTTGAACCACCGACTTCAGCATTATGAATGCTGCGCTCTAACCAACTGAGCTATACCACCAACAGGATAATATTTTAGCGTATTTTCTCAGGCATGCTTAAATTGCGCCTTGCGCTTGCCCACAAATGCGTCCATGCCTTCTTTTTGGTCGGCGGTGGCAAACAGCGCGTGGAACATGCGCCGCTCAAACATAATGCCGTCAGCCAGCGTGCCTTCAAAGGCGCGGTTAACCGATTCTTTGGCCGCCATGACAGCAATTTGAGAATAGTCAGCAATCACCAGCGCTGCGCCCAGCGCTTCTTCCATCAGCTTGTCCAGCGGCACTACGCGGCTCACCAGGCCTGCGCGCTCAGCCTCGGTGGCGTCCATCATGCGGCCCGTCAGTGCCATGTCCATGGCTTTGGCTTTGCCCACGGCGCGCGGCAGGCGCTGGGTGCCGCCTGCTCCGGGGATAATGCCCAGCTTGATCTCGGGCTGGCCAAACTTGGCGTTGTCAGCGGCAATGATGAAGTCGCACATCATCGCCAGCTCGCAGCCGCCGCCCAGGGCAAAACCTGCCACCGCGGCAATCACTGGCTTGCGGATGCTGCGAATGGTCTCCCAGTCGCGGGTGATGTAGTCGTTCTTGTACACATCGGCAAAGGTGTAGGTGGCCATGGCGCCAATGTCTGCACCGGCGGCAAAGGCTTTTTCGCTGCCGGTGATGATGATGCAACCGATCTCGGGGTCTGCGTCATAGCCTTTTAGCGCCGTGCCCAGTTCTTGCATCAGTCCAGCGTTCAGCGCGTTCAGCTGCTTGGGACGGTTTATCGTAATGATGGCGGCTGGGCCTTCGGCTTTGGTGAGGATGTTTTCGTAGGTCATAGTTGCGATCTTAGCTTGTCTTGTATCTGTCCCTGTCTTGTGCTTGTCTTGTACTTGTGCGGACCGATAGCTTGCTCAGTTTTGCACAGTGGCTGGCTGGCGGCACATTCAGTTTTTGTACGGGAGCGGGCCGGCGGCGTACTCCGCTTCGCGGCTGTCTTCCGTGTCTGCCTAGGGCAGCCTACTCCCCCTTTATGCCGCTGCGCAGAGTACACCACCGGCCCGCTCTTGTGAATCTGGTGGGTGATTCAACGCAGCCGATCAACTGCTATCCCAATTATGTGAAATGGTTTGCGATACATCGCTGTTGCAACACCCAACGCAGTACGCAGCTTTGGCGCTTGGTGTGAACGGCGCAGCGGCATAAAGGGGGAGGCCGAAGGCCGCAGGACAGCCGCGAAGCTGTTCACGCCAAGTGCCAAGGCGAGCACAGCAAAACAGCAAAAACTGCAGAAACATCAGAAACAGCCCAGAATTCACCGTCCAACCAGTCAGCCAATCAAAATTTGATGGTAAATTGCCCAGCAGGAGACAAGCCATGGCAGAGAACACCACTAAAGAACCCACCATCCTGTACGAAGAGCGCGGCAGTGGCAACGCACTGACTGCCTTGATTACACTCAACCGCCCCACAGCACTGAACAGCTTTACACGCCAGATGCACCACGACCTGTGGGCCGCGCTGGACCAAGCCGAGGCCAACGCACAGGTACGTGCGGTCGTCATCACGGGTGCAGGCCGCGCCTTTTGTGCAGGCGCTGATTTGAGCGCGTTTGACTTTACCCCCGGCCCCGGGCTGAAAGACCGCGCCAACCCCGGCCCTGTCATTGACCAAGCCTTCAATCCCACGGCCCGCCGCTTCACCAGCTTGCGCATGCCCACGGTGTGTGCTGTCAACGGCGTAGCCGCAGGCGCGGGTGCTTCCCTTGTAATGGCTTGCGACATGGCCATAGCCGCACCGGGCGCCAGCTTTATCCAGGCGTTCAGCAAAATCGGCTTGGTACCCGATGCAGGCAGCTCGTGGCTGCTGCCCCAGCGCGTAGGTTTGGCACGCGCCCTGGGCTTAGCCTTCACAGGCAACAAACTTAGCGCGGCGCAGGCCAAAGACTTTGGCATGATTTGGGACGTAGCAGACGACGCCCTGGCTGCTGCACTGACGTTAGCCGACACGCTAGCCCATATGCCCACCAAAGCCTTGGTAACTACACGGCATTTGCTGCGCGATGCACATACCCGCAGCATTGACCAGCAACTAGACGCCGAGCGCGATGCACAAACTGAAATGGGCCACACCGACGACTATATTGAAGGCGTAATGGCTTTTCTGGACAAGCGACCTGCTGATTTCAAAGGACGATAAATGCGATCTGACCCCATTAAAAATAACGATCCTGTAGATTTAGCGCGCCGGGTGGGCCAAGCTATGTGGGCGGTGGACACGGCCAGCAAAGACACGATGGGGATGGATCTGATGGAATGCAGCCCGGGGCGTGCCGTAGTGCGCATGGAGGTGAAAGCATTGCACCTGAATGGCCACCAGATTTGTCATGGTGGCTTTATCTTCACGCTGGCGGATACGACGTTTGCCTTTGCCTGCAATTCCCACAACAAAGTGACTGTGGCTGCAGGTTGCACAATTGAATTCTTAAAATCTGCGCAGCTGGGTGATGTGCTGACCTGTGTGGGCGTAGAGCAAACGCTGATGGGGCGGCATGGAATCTACGATATGCAGGTGAATAACCAGCAGGGCGAAGTGATTGCGATGTTTCGCGGCAAGTCGGCGCAAATTGCTGGGGTGATTGTTTAGCTGAGGTCGAAGTCGGAATGCCGGACGCGAAGGGCGCTAAGGTTGAGCGAAGGTCGCGAAAGGAATACAAAATAAATTCAAATTTCTTCAAATATAAAACTATACGCAATGCATTCGTAGCTGGTTTGGGTATTTTTTATGTCTTC
>JANNCO010000171.1:0-16251 GCA_031386655.1 Polaromonas sp.
TAGCTGGTGTCGGTATGAAAAACGCTTTTAGGCGGGGTGGTGCGGCCTATGTTGGTCACCACATTTAAATCTGGGTGGTGCGCCACGGGTGTCTCGCCTACCGTAAATGTCAGCGGTCCCAGCTTGCGCAAAAACGCTACAAATTGATGGTCGTCTATGTGCTGCTTACGAAACAGCAGCACGCCATGGTTGGCGATGGCTGTCTTGATAGCGTCAATGTGAGGGGCTTCAATGGCATCGTCGCTAATATTTTTAAATGCCGATCTGGCTTCTACCCCAAAAGGCGACAAGGGCGAAAATTCGAAATTTACTTGTGTCATAACGCTAAATATTAGCGTTTTTGAATTGCAGCTAGCGGCGCGTGGGTATAAGCGCCATCAAATCGTCAAACTGCAGGTGGCTGAATGTTCCCAGCGCAGCAGAATAGTTGTGGTCAACCGTGTTCTCCCCGGGAAACGCAACGCAGCCGATGCCTGCCGCTACGGCTGCGGCCAAACCGTCTTCGTTGTCTTCAACAGCAATGCAGTCTTGTGCTGATAAGCCTAGTTTTTCTAGCGCATACACATAAGCGTCGGGTGCGGGTTTGCGAAGTTTAATCAAAGAGCTGTTAACCATCACATCAAAATCATCTGCTTGCAAATGCGGATGCAATGCCGAGATGAGCTGCGTCACATTGTCTGATGATGTTGCGCTAACTAAACCCACTTTCACGCCATGCTGCTGGGCAGCGCGTAGAGTATCTAGCACGCCCGATCGGGGCAACACACCGGCTTGGGAAAGCAGCGTTTGGTAGATTTGCGACTTTGTCGCATGAATGGCAGACGCATCTACACCCCCATTTACTCTAGCGTCTTTTGCCCATGCAGCTATCCGCTGTTCACCGCCGCTGTAGACCAATAGCTTTTGGTACTGCTCTCGTGGCCAATGCCAGTCAAGCCCATGCGATTTGAAAGCTTGGTTAAACGCCTGCCGCTGTAATTCTGACGTTTCAGCAATCGACCCTATGGATCCAAAAAGAATGGCTGGCATGTAATTTGTACAACTTTCTCGGAATTTAGTGTGATTGGTGAGGTGAACTGCAACGCTGAAAAACAAATCATCAGTGTTGGCAACAACCTGCCGTTCAATTTATGTTAACTGAGAAACGAACATGCTTTTGATCGTATTTGCTAGCTGTAGTAACAGAGCAATAGGCTGACAAACATTGCAGTCAAAGCCTTGCTGCGTTTATCGGGTAATTACAAAGTCCAGGCTTTGTACAGCGTCCACGCACCGATCAGCACAAAGCCCAGGCCTGCCACCAGCTGCAAGGTGCGCGGCGACACTATGGTACCCAGCCAACTGCCTGCTACC
The DNA here is from genome assembly GCA_031386655.1 of Polaromonas sp. Lineage (GTDB taxonomy): Bacteria > Pseudomonadota > Gammaproteobacteria > Burkholderiales > Burkholderiaceae_C > JAAFIP01. The sequence goes on from JANNCO010000171.1 coordinate 1,354, forward strand.
ACGCCAATACCTGCACTCAGCGTAAGCGCGGCGCTGGCCGCGAAGAACACGGTCCATTTGCTGACGGCGGCGTTGCTGTCAGACGCAAACAGCATGGTGGCCAGCTGGGTTTTGTCGCCTAGTTCGGCCAAGAACACGGCTAGAAAAACGGTGAAGAAGGCTTGGAGTGCGGTAGTAGTCATGCTCCGATTTTACGGGCTGGGTCGTTTATTGGCGGGTTGTTAAGCAGGTTTATTACGCGGGTTTATTAAGTGGGGTCAAGGCTTTACCGTGGATCAAATAGCCAATCAAATTATCTGCCGCCAAGTTGGCCATGGCTTTGCGCGTGGGCACACTGGCGCTGCCAATGTGGGGTGTTAGCACTACGTTTTTAAGCGCCAGCAATGCAGGATTAACGACGGGCTCGCCTTCAAATACATCTAGCCCTGCGCCTAGAATTTTGTTAGCGGCTAAGGCTGCAGCCAGCGCATCTTCGTCGATCAAGCCGCCTCGGCCAATGTTGACGATGGTGGCGGTGGGCTTCATCAGCGCAATCTCGGCCGCGGCTACGGTGTGGTGGGACTCTGCGCTGTAGGGCACTACCAGCACGATGTGGTCGGCCTGCTTGAACAGGTCGTGTTTGCTAACGTAGCGGGCTTTAACACTTGCCTCGGTTGCGGCGTCTAGCTGACTGCGGTTGTGGTACAGCACGTTCATGCCAAAGCCGTGCGCACCGCGCTGGGCAATGGCCTGGCCTATGCGGCCCATGCCCAGTATGCCCAATGTGCTGCCAAACACGTCAGCACCGTTGAACATGTCGTAACTCCATTTGGTCCACAGCCCTGCCCGCAAATACGATTCGGCCTCGCTCACGCGGCGGGCAGTAGCCATTAGCAGGGTGAAGGCCATGTCGGCGGTGGTGTCGGTTAGCACGTCGGGTGTGTTGGTACCCAGCACGCCAGCGGCAGTCATGGCGGGCAGGTCAAAGTTGTTGTAGCCCACCGCCATGTTGGCGCATATTCTCAAATGTGGGCAGGCCGCCAGCAGCGTGGCATCAATACGCTCGCCTGCGGCAAATACGCCTGCCTTACCTTGCAGGCGCTGGACAAATTCTTCTCTAGTCCAAATCGCATCGGCTTGGTTAGAGTCCACGGTAAAGTGCTGCTCTAGCTTGGCAACAGTTTCGGCAAACACTGCGCGGGCAATCAAAATGGTGGGTTTTGTCATGGTATTTATAGATGTTTTAGGCCGTTCAGGCCGTAGAACGTGCTCAAGCAGCTATTTATTTAATAGCGCCTAGAAGATTGAAGATTAGAGATTGAAAAATTAACGAAACCATATTAGCGTCATCACTGCAAACAGCGGTACCAGCACGCCTACAGACCACGCCATATAGCCAAAGAAGCTGGGCATTTTTAAACCACGGTCTTCGGCAATGGCTTTGACCATGAGGTTAGGTGCATTGCCAATATAGGTGTTGGCTCCCATAAACACAGCACCTGCAGATATGGCGGCCAGCGTGGGTGCCAGTGTAGTCATCAGCACTTTAGCGTCGCCGCCTGCGGTGTTGAAAAACACCAGGTAAGTGGGCGCGTTGTCTAGAAACGAACTCAAAATCCCCGTGGCCCAAAAATAAGCTGCTGGGTTGGGCGTACCATCTGGGCGCGTAACTGAGGCCACCACTGCAGCAAAAGGCCCGTCCAGCCCTGCTTTCAGCATGGCAATGACCGGAATGATGGTTAAAAATATACCCGCAAATAATTTTGCCACCTCTAGCATGGGTGCCCAAGAAAATTGGTTATCGGCATGCACTTGGGTTGCAGTTAATTTAAACGATACCAAGGCAATGGCGGCTAAACCCACATCGCGCAACAAGCCAGGCAAACCCACCTCAGTGCCCATGATATTGAACGCTACGCTGGACTTCCAAAACCCGCTCATCAGCACCAGTGCTGCAACCGCCGCCAGCAGCCAAAAATTGGCCGCACCGTCAAAACCTATGCGTGGCGCATCGGGTGTGGGGTCAACTGGCAATAGCTCTTCGCGGCGATGGTAGTAGCACCAGTCCAGCGCATAAAAAATAGCCAGTAAAGAACCCAGCATAAACAGAGTTTCTGGAAAGATATGCTGAACTGTCCAGAAAAAATCAATCCCTTTGAGAAAACCCAAGAACAAAGGCGGGTCGCCCAGTGGCGTGAGCGAGCCACCAGCGTTAGACACAATAAAAATAAAAAATACAACCACATGCGCTTTGTGCTGCCGGTTGTCGTTAGCGCGAATCAACGGGCGAATCAGCAGCATGGATGCGCCTGTAGTGCCCATAAAGCTAGCCAGCACGGCACCTATAGCCAAGATAGCCGTGTTAAGCCCAGGCGCGCCGTGCAAGTTACCGCGTATGTAAATGCCGCCCGACACGGTGTACAGCGCAGTCAGCAGCACGATGAACGGAATGTACTCAGAGAGCAGCGCATGCACCACGCCAGCCGCAGCCGATCCTAGCCCAAAAATAACTGAGAAAGGCAACAAAAAAGCCAGTGCCCACGCCGCTGTTACCTTGCCATAGTGGTGGTGCCAAAAGCCAGGTACTAACAAAGGCATGAGTGCGATTGACAGCAAAATACCTGCAAAAGGCAGACCCCACACTATCGACAACTGGCTGCCTTCCAGCTCGGCAGCTAGCGCCCATTGCGGCATACACATTAGAGCAACCAGCACCGCAGCTTTCAGACAAGAATTCATCAAATACGCTTTCGAAAGTGACTACGCAGGTTGCTCAATTTCAAACACTTGGCGCAGGTAAGCCAGATACTTTTCATCTTCGCACATGTTCTTGGAAGGTGTGTCAGACAACTTCGCTACGGGTTGTCCGTTGCACCTGACCATCTTCATCACGATTTGCAGTGGCACATGGTCGGGTGCGTCGCCCAGGTCATTGGTCAGGTTAGTGCCTATGCCAAAGGCTAGTTGGCAGCGGCCTGCAAAGCGCTGGTACAGCTCTATGGTGCGCGGCACGGTCAGGCTATCGCTGAAGATCAGAATTTTAGTTTTGGGGTCCACCCGGTTAGATTTGTAGTGGGCAATTAAACGCTCACCCCAGGCGAACGGGTCGCCGCTGTCGTGGCGTGCACCGTCAAACAGTTTGCAAAAATACATGTCAAAGTCGCGCAAGAATGCGCTCATGCCATACACGTCAGACAGTGCAATGCCCAAGTCGCCGCGGTATTCATGTGCCCACGATTCGAAAGCAAAGGTTTGGCTGTCGCGCAGGCGGGGCCCAAGGGCTTGCGCGGCTTGCAGGTATTCGTGCGCCATAGTGCCCAAGGGCGTCAGGCCCAACTGCATGGCTAGCAGCACATTGCTGGTGCCCGCAAATTGGCCCGCAGGCTGGCTGCTGGGGTCGATGCCCAACTTGTCGATCAACACGCGTAGCACTTCTTCGTGCCATTTTTTAGAAAACCGGCGACGCGTGCCGTAGTCGGCAATTTTTAAATTTTGCAGCCCGCGGGCTTGCAGCAAAGCAATCTTTTCATCTAGGCGCTTGCGGCCACTGGCTAGGCGAGGTGTTTTGTGTATATTGCGAAAATACACTTCATTGACAATCGCCAGCACAGGCACCTCAAACAAAATGGTATGCAACCACGGGCCTTGCACGGTGATATCTAGCTCGCCATCGGGCTGGGCTGTGATGGTGATGTACTTTTCGTTCAGTTTGAACAGCCCCAAGAAGTCTATAAAGTCGCTTTTGATAAAACGCAGACCATCCAGATAAGCCAGTTCTAGTTCAGTAAAGTGCAGGCTGCACAATGCGCTGATTTCTTCGCGTATTTCGGCAGCATACTGGCCTAGCTGCATGCCGGGGTTGCGGCATTTAAACTTGTATTCCACCTGCGCGCTGGGAAACTGGTGCAGCACCACTTGCATCATGGTGAACTTATAAAGGTCGGTATCAAGCAGGCTGGTGATGATCATGCCCGCATCGTACCAAACATCTCAGGGCGATTTCTGGTTTTTGAGCCAGTGGCGACTATGGCTTACCAGCAGCAGGTGGGGCAAAGTCAGTGCCGCCAGCGCTACGATCAGCCATTGCAAAACCGTCACGCTATTATCTTGCGCAAGCCACGATGTACTGCGCAAAAATAGCCACAACATAGCTAGAAAAACGAGTGTTAGCACTGTGCTACCCATGACCGCTGCAGCATAATAACGCGCTGATACAGCGTAGTGCCTGGACACAGCCTGCTGTACTTGGGCAATATGGTTCACGCTGTGCCACACACCAAAATACAGCGCAAAGGCCAGCAGCGGCGAGAAGATAGCATACAAACCCACCACGCCAGCAATCTCTAGTACGGCGCGCACCTGCTGCTGCGGCCAGCTTAAGCGACAGTCAATATGTGCTTGGGTTTTAATTTGCTTGTACGTTTGCATTTGACTTGCATAGCGTACTAGCCAATACGTCAGCCAAACGATAACCAAAATAACCCAAGCGATCGCCAGCCAATGCCAGGCTAACCAAGCCGCAAATTGATCGCTTGCCAGCAGTGGCTGCACCAGCCCAGCCATTTGCGTTGGAGCTACCAGCATGGGTGCCATAACGCTGGCCCCACCTACTGCAATGCGCGATACTATATCGCCCTGCAGCTCGCCAAAATGCCATAGCGACATGGCGATCAACGCCAGCAATGCCAAGCCCAGTGACCATGACAATACCCAGCCCGTCAACAGCACTAACAGCAGATAGCCTGCGCTGAACAGCAAGGCCTTGGATTTGGGCACAAACTGCGCCAATAACAGCACGGCATCCAGCGCGCCGTGCCCCATGCCTAGCGACAAGGTGAGCACCACAAAAACCCACCAGCCCAGGGCGGGCCAAGCTTGCTCTAGCGCATAGACTGCCACCAAAGCTGACAATACCACTGCTACGCTAAGCAATGGTTTGTTATAAGTTTTTAACTCAATGGATGTCATACGCGTTCACCTAAAGTACGCGACAGTGCAGCGCGCGCAAAAGGCATGGTGGGTAAGGCACGCATAATGCGCAACCGCTGCAACCAGCTAGCTTTGCCAGTTAAAAAATCTACTGTTGTTTGCGCGTTGACGCTACCGAACATTTGCATGAAATATTCGGGCGAACGCGACCAGTCGCTCGCCAATACGTTTAAGAATACAGCGTCCATCCAGTGTTCTACCTTGGGCCGGACAAATGCCGTGGGCTGCCAAGCTGCACCACTGTAGGCCTGCACTGCGCTTGATGGGCCTGCTGGCGATTGGGCCAAAGATTGCGCCAAAGATTGCGCTAACTGTGCGGCATGATTTAGCGTGTCTATAAACGCATAGCCTGTCGCAGGCCGCAGTGTACCTGCCTTGCGACCTAAGCCTGCAGGCTGCGCAGAGTGTGCTGTTGGTACAGCGTCTTGCAAGTTTAAAATGCCCAGCTCTTTATAGTCCACCGTGTACGCAGTACTAGCGCACAGCCTAGCTAAGTATTGCTTAAGTTCAGTGTCGTAATCAGGATGCCAGCTTGCGGGCGACACCCAAGTGCTCTCGACCAAAGCACAGCGTGGGCTGTAGGGCAGCACATACCAAAAATGCAAACCACGGGCATGCGGCTCAAACGCCATCAGCTGTACGCAGCTAGTATCGAACACATCATGTTCGGTATTGACCTGCCAGCCTGCAAACTGTTGCACCAAACTGTCTGGTAATTTTGCAGGTGCAGGCCGAGCATCAAATACCGTGCGGGCCTGCAGTAATGTACCCTGCTGCAGTTGCACAGCATAAGTACCATTGGTTTTGTCTATCGCTGCGACTGCGCTGTCCATACGCAGCTCAATATGTGGTGCAGCCTGTATGGTTTGCACCGCTGCTGTGTAGAAAGCATCTGCATCTAGCGTAGCGTAGGCACACGCATCTGAACTTTGGGTATGCACAGTACCACCCAAGCTAACGCTCCAGCGTTGCCAGCGCTGTCGCTCTAGGTGGCTGTAGCGGTGGGGCAAGCCGGTCCAATAGCTCCAAGTACGGTCACGCTCGTAGTGGGTACGCTTTTCTAGCACTAGCACAGACAGGTGCGCAAACTGCGGTGCGGCCAATTCTGCGGCTAGCGACAGGCCGCCTAAACCGCCCCCCACAATCACGATGTCCCACAGCTTGTCCATCGCAGTGCCTTGCCTGCTACGACTTGGACAACATGGTGGCCACAACAGGAAAACCTGGCATGCCAGCCAAGTGCGACAAATCGTTGTGCCACACATCGCGGGCTACAGCTTTGCCTGGCATGGTAGGCAGCAGCAGGGTATGGGACAGCAAACGTATTTTTTCGGCGTTAGTAAGCGATACGCGCCCGTCCCAATATTGCCCTGGCCCTTGACGCAGAATTTTGTGCCCAATACCTTGGTACAGTGCCGACGCGATGCGGATAGCGCGGCGATTATGGCGTGGAATAACTGAAATACCCGCATGGGCAAAAGCATAAAAATCGTCCGCTAGCGCCAACAATCGGCGCAGTGCTGCAAAAGCTTGGGCTCTCTGCGCAGTGTCCTGCGGCCTGGCTAACACCTGCGGGCTGACACCCCACTGCGCGGGGATGTAGCAGCGGCCACGTTGTGCATCTTCTACCACGTCGCGGGCAATATTGGTCAGTTGCATGCCCACACCCAAAGCTATCGCGTAGGCATCTGCTTGGCTGGGTGCGCCTAGCAGTGGGCGCATCATTTGCCCCACAGTACCAGCCACGCCGTAGGCAAACTTCAGCAAGTCTTCAGTACTGTCGATATGGCGTGGGCCCGCGTCGGCCTGCAGGCTGTCCATCAGCATGGCCAGTACAGCGTCAGGCACGCCATGACGGCGCAGCATGTGGCCGGTTTGCCCTGCCAGCGATTCAGTTTGAAGTGCAGGCTGCAAGGCTTGCGCACGCAAAATTTGCAAAGCTTGTGCACGTTCTTGCACAGAGCCTAGGTGTTCTTCATCCGCATAATCATCGGCAGTGCGGGCAAAGGCGTACAGCAGTGCCGCATCGCTGCGTGCTTTGGATGATAGAAATTTGGCAGCCCATGAGAATGACTTGGCATGGTGGTCCATAACAGCTTGCGGGTCGCGTGTCACCGCTTGCGGGTCGCGCTGCTCTGGGGCCAACTGGTTCATTGCACATCTCCAAACATCAGCCGCTCAACCACTTTAGCCGACGTCACCACCCCAGGTACGCCTGCCCCGGGGTGCGTACCTGCGCCTACAAAATACAAGTTAGGGAGGTTTGGCGAGCGGTTTGGAAAGCGAAACCCTGCTGATTGGGTAAGTTTAGGCGTAATAGAAAAACCTGACCCGTGTGGGGCCAGCAATTCATCTGCAAAGTAGTGCGGTGTAACCGTATGGTCGTCTACGATGCAATCGGCCAAGCCCGGCAACAGGCGCTTTGTGAGTTCGGCTATCAATAACGCTTTGAAAGGGCCAGCTTGCGTTTGCCAGTCAATGCCTGAACGCAGATTAGGCACTGGCACTAACGCATAAAAACTGTCATGCCCTACTGGGGCGTATTGCGCATCGGTTGCTGTAGGGCGGTGCAGATAAATACTTAAATCATCACTGAGTTGCTGGCTTTCAAATATCTTATGCAGCACTTCACGGTAGCTGTTGCCAAACAAGATGGTGTGGTGCGGCACGTCTGCAAACACTTTGTTAGTGCTGAAGTACCAGACAAACAAGCCCATTGAATATTGCTTGCTGGTAATTGCCTTGGGTTGCTGCTGCGCAGCGGGTAACAGCTGCGCTAAAGTGTGGCCTGCGTCTGCATTGCTCACCACCATATCAGCGGGTAGGAGCTTGCCGTTGCGCAGCAGTACGCCAGTAGCTTGGCCATTAGTGGTGGCGATGGTTTGCACATCGGCATTCCATTCAAACTGTACGCCGTGGCGCAACCCTAGCGCCACCAGTGCATCTACCAGCCGCGCCATGCCACCGCGCGGGAACCACACGCCCCACTTGCGTTCCAGGTAATGGATCAAGCTGTAAATACTGGTGGTGTCAAACGGATTACCGCCTACTAACAGCGGCTGGATACTGAATGCACGGCGCACGCGTTCGTCTTTAAAATAGCGAGACGTGGCCGCATAGACCGAACGATCTGCACGCAAGCCAATCATTGCGGGCAACGCTTTGAGCATCGACGCAGCACCTAAAAATGCTTGCGAACCTAGTTCTTCGTAGCCTTTTTCAAATAGTTTTTGAGAGTGCGCCAAGAAGGCAGGATAAGCCTGTGCGTCGGCTTGCGAAAACTTGGCAATCTCGGCCTGGATTTCTTCTGTACTGCCACCGTAGTTCAGCTGCGTGCGGTCTGCAAATCGCATTTGGTACCACGGCGTAACGGGCATCAATTCGACATGGTCAGACAACTTTTCACCAAACAAAGCAAACAGCTCTTCAAATAGTATTGGTGCAGTCAATACAGTGGGGCCCGCGTCGTAGCGAAAAGTCAGCCCACCTGATGAATGCACAAATTCACGCCCTCGCCCGCCCGGGCCAGGCAAACGGTCAAGCACGGTAACGCGGTGCCCGCGTGCGGCAGTACGCAAAGCCGCGGCCAATCCACCAAATCCAGCACCGACTACAACAACATTCAATTCAGCATTCATTTATCGATCCATGATACTCAAAAAAAAACACCCCGTGCTTAACGCATGGGGTGTTCTACTCGGGCGTTAGGGTTTTATTTTTTAGCAGCCTCAGTTTCACTGACTGCCACACTCCAAATAATCAAACCAAATGCAATTTTGTTCAGCACATCGGCTAAGTTGTAGATGAGGTTTAGTGCGTTGGCACTAGCCTCCGGACCGCTGCCAGTAAGGTAGCCAAAGAAGTAACCAATCGGGTAAATAGCCCAACCGATAGTGACAATCCAACGCATGGTGCTAAAGGCAGATTGCACTGCAGGTGGCGCGCTTTGAGCGTTGATTTTTCCAGCCTGGCCCAAGAAAATCTCGTACAAGATGTAAGCCCAACCCGCCATACCAATGATAAATGCTGGCCATGCAGACATGTAGCGCGCTTCACCCAAGTAGCCGCCCACCAACATCACGATGGTACCAATCATCAGCCGCCAAAATACGCCAGCAGGTACTTTGGTAATGGCCGACAAAATCAAGAAAAACTCAATCATCAACAGCGGTACTGTGATGAGCCAGTCAATGTAGCGGAACACTGTGGGTGATGAGCCTGTGTTGACCCATACTTCACGCATGTACAGGTAGTGCACCGCAGCAACCAAGGTGACTAAACCCGAAACAGTCAGCGAAGTTTTCCACTTAGCAGAGACGCGGTCTCTTTCCAAGAAGAAAAATACGGTGGAGGCCATTAAAGCCATGGTGATAAGCCAGAAAGATATTCCGACAAAATCATCAGGTTTGAGCAACGCGCCTGATGCCGCCGCTGCTTGTGTTGAAACTAGTGCTCCAACCAAACCTAAACCTGAAACCAAGGCCGCTTTGGACCTCAAACTTTTGAACATCATGCGTATCTCCCTTAAATGCATGACCGGTGAAATGAAAAACTTTGCAGTTTTTCGCCTGTCATAATTTCAGTGATCACGTAAAAACGCGTCCAGACTAATCATGAATTTTAATTCTATTCTATTTTTATACTGTTTGGTCACGATTCGGGTTTACACGTATCAACGCAGGCAATCAAGCCTAGCAAAGTGCACCGATACATCATAAAAAAAGGGCTGCAAATTGCAGCCCTTTTTTTGTTGTGTAGAGGTTAGCCCATCTGGGCTAACCTCTGTTATCAAATTACAACTGCGCCATTGCTTCGCGTATTTTCTGCTCACGAACCACTTGGCGTACCGTGTAAATCGCAACCATGCCAAAACCTACCTTGTTAAACAAGTCAGCGATGTTGTAGATCAGTTCGCGACCAATGCGCACGTCTGGCGAGTTGGAAATAAGGGTGATTAAAAAGCCTAGCGGGTAAATCGCCCAACCGAACACAATAAAAAGCTTCAAGCGTGACAAACCCTGTTTGACAGGTGCCAGCTTGTTGGCTGAAGCGTTGGTTACTGCTGTGTACAAGATGAAAATAATAAACAACCACGCTAGGCAGCCTACACCAAACATAGCCCAGCCAACAACTGTAGAGCCTTTAGCAGCATTGATGGATGCTTCACCAGCCCAGCCAAATAAAACCATCATGATGTCAGCCACGATGACCAGCACTGCCACAGCAGTTGCATCTTCGCCACCTAGCATTTCAGGGAATTTGTTGACTAACAGTGGGGTGGTAACTAACCAGTCAATATAGCGCAGCACAGTAGGATAGTCGCCCTTGGACAATGCGTCAGTGCCGATGCCGTATTTCACGTTGATGTAGGCATACATCATTGCCGCCATAAAGCAATATACAGCTGACGTAGCCGCATTGCCCTGGCTGTCTATCGGCAGCGTATTTTTAATCAGCGTAAAGTAAAAAGCGCCGCCTGCCATACCCAAAAATCCCATCAGGAATGAGAATTGGGTGGCCATAATTAAGTCAAATTGCATCGTGTGCTCCTAGCTTGATGTTGTGAATCGAAATCTAATTGAAGTTTGGTTGGGTATATTTTTAAGTGCAGTTGCAGGCAAGCGCATCAAACGCCTAACGCACCATACTTGGCACCAAATTTATCGGCAGCGTTACGGTCAGTGTAGATACCGATAATTTTCTTGATGCCCATCATGGCAGCAAACAATTCATCTTTGTTGCGGCATGCTTGAATTTTACTGATGACAGGGGCGGCGTCAGCTCCTAACAGCGCGCTTACATCGCGTGTCATGTTGGCCTTGTAGCTCTCCAGCTCTGGAAAAAACACTGGCTGGGGCGCGTAAGCAGGTTGCTGTGGTGCGTAGGCTGGCTGCTGTTGCGGCGCATAAGCTTGCTGTTGCTGCGGTGCGTAAGCTGGTTGCTGCATGGGTTGCTGCATGGGTTGCGCGTAGCCTTGCATGGGCGCGCCGTTGGCGACCCGCATGCCAGTCATCTCCACCACGTTGGCGGCGCTGCCTGCAACTTCTAAAAACCCTTGCTCTGCCAGGCCTTGCAGCACGGCTTGCAGCGATGGTAGCTGAGGGTTGCGAGCGGCCAGCTGATCTACAGAGGCCTCGCCATCCACCACCACCAAATAGCTCATCATGCGCATCGGCAGACCATTGGATTTAAAGGCGACTTCGTCGATGCCTTTGAATGACTTACGGTAAATGGCAGACATATTAATACTCCTTCAATTTTTTAAAACCCTGCGGGGTTCATTCAGCCATTGGGCTAAAGCCCGAATTTTCATACTCAGCGTCAATGCGCTGCATTTTTGATACTGGCAACCCAGAACGCGATTGGTTGTGAAACATCTTTACCGCAAAACCCGACACGGTACCCACGCGGCGCACCAAGCCATATTTCTCCAACGTGGCAAACTTGTCTTCCAGCGGGTGAAACACCTGCAAAAAAGGAATGTATTGCGCTACAGGGCACACCCCATCTACCAAAGTCAACACAGTTTTCAGGTCCAGCGAAATGGTGACGTCGTCGCTGCGCAAGGCTGCAAAGCCTTTGGCGGTGATGGCATAAACCACTTCGTGTAACTCGTGCATGAAAAAGTGTAAATATAAAGTTTCAGAGTATGCGACTGTAACGGCTTATTTTGATGACAATTAGGTGACAAATGAAAGCTATAGATAAAGGCGCAAAAGTTTTTTAATCATTGACACATGGTCTGCGGCGGGCACACCTACATGGCTGATCATTTGCTCATAGCCACCCAAGGTTACTGCAAGCTGTTCTAAATTGTGCATCTGTTCCAGTTCTTTGAGGATTACAAATGAATGTTCGGGGGTGTAGAGCAACACAAAATTGGACATTGCGTCTACCGCCCTTGCCAGTGCCTGGCTGCGTGCCATGTCTGTACCAGGGTCGTTGCGCGACATCATGCTGTCGGCATTGCGCGTTGGTTTAAAGGCAGATTGCGTGTTGCTGTTGACTTGGGAGGCTTTAAACGTGCTGGCTTGGCTGGAACGCGCTAAATTACTTTTGGTAGTCCCCCAGATGGTGTTAGCACCGCTAGCTTGCCCTGATGTTTGGGCAGCCTCCGATGCAGCTCTGGCTGCACCGGGTGGTAACTGCGACATAGGCCGTATCAGGCCCGCCATGTCCAGGGACTTCAGCACGCCCCGCACATCGCCGAAGGCTTTTAAGCTGTTTGTGTAAACTTCTATCGTGGTTTTGCCGTCAATTACTTTGAGCAGCGAACGCATTTTGCGCGGCAAAGCTGAGTCAGGGCTGTAAGCAGCCAACTGACCTTCTTCTGTGCGTACGTAGACTGTCATGCGAAATCAAATACTAGAGGTGGTTGAGGTTATTTTATGAAACAAAATGTATTACTATTCTAATTGCAAATTGTTACCTAAATGGTATGTTGATTAGAGTGTACCTACAACCATACCGCTATTGCTCTCAAATAGCTAGCTGTCGTGACAAGAACGTATATGTCAAGTGCGTTACTTCACGCTGTTGATGTCGTCTAGACACAACGTTGCATGCAAAATTGTAGGTAACGACACTAATTTCAAAGTCTGTCAACCTTCTCAGCTTTCGGTTTAAACCCTAAATAGCTGTTTTTTTACCGGCATGCCTGCGGTTGATTTGCTGACTGAACTGCTGACTAGACTGACGTAAGCCTGCTCAGTGGCAGCTGGGTAAATTGAACGCAGCAATTATTTTATCGGCTGAGCAGATACGAGACTAGTCAAAAAGCAAATGGTGTCTTAAATGGATCGGTAGTTGACATCGCAACGTACGTATTCGCACTATTGGCAAATGTTTTGTACTATGAATTTAATAGCTGCTTGAGCAGGATTTACCTGGGTTAGTGGCCCAAACTTCTGTAAAAATAGGCCTTGCAGCATGATCCCATGCCGGCTGCGAACCTGCAAAGCCCAAGAACCGACTATTCAGTCACCCCAAAACATCAGCGCATCGCGTCCTTCGGTGTTCAGGCTGATTTTTCTGCCGAAGGGCAAGCACACTTTGGTAGGCACGTGGCCAAACGGCAGGCCCGTCAGTACGGGTACTTTGGTCTGTGTGCGCAGCCAATCCACCACGGTTTGTAGCTTGTAGCCTTTTTCGTAGCTGGCTGTTAGTTTGAACCCCGTAAATTGGCCTAGCACAATAGCTTTTTGGCGCTGCAAAATGCCGGCCATCAGCCAGGTGGTAAGGTTGCGCTCAATACGATACGGATGCTCGCCCACGTCTTCAAAAAGCAGTACGCCTTTGTCGATTTGCGGCATATAGGGCGTACCCAGCAGCGCAGTCAGTACACACAGATTACCGCCCCACAGGGTTGCATTATTTATACTTAAATTGGCTGTAGAGCTTGTATTACCTGCTCGAGCAGCTATTGAATTAATAGTATTTTTAGCAACTGGTTCTATAGGCACGCGCCAGCCTGCGCCCTCACCTATGCCTTGCACCAGGTCGTCAAAGCAAGCCTCCATGATGTCGTCGGGCGTGGCATTGGCGGCAACTTCTGGTCCCCCTTGGTCGGTACAGCCAAAATCACCCCCTAACGCGGGGCCTAGCCAAGTTTGTGCACCAGTTTTAACCCACAGCGCGGCCTGCAAAGCGCCAAAATCGCTGTACCCCACCCATTGGGTTCCACGCTCAATTGACTTGGCGATAGCCTTGTAGTTAAGCGCAGGCAAAATACGCGTCAACCCGTAGCCACCACGCGAGATCATGGCTATATCTGCGCCGCTGGCGGCAGCGCGCTGCACAGCCGCAGTACGCGTTGCATCATCGCCCGCAAAACGCGTATGCGAGGCCAGCGCGTCGGGGTCTATTTCTACCTCATGACCTAAGGTTTGCAGGCGCTTTATGCCGCGCCGAAAAGCTGCTTTGTCGCGCACAGCGGTACTGGGGGAATAGATGTAAATATGAGCCATGGGCAAGTGTAGCGCCCTGCGTTGGCTGGCCGCTGGGGCTTATTCAAGAGGCTTACAACTTGAAAAAAAGCTTTTCAATTCACATTAGATACTGCCCTAAAAGCAACAAAATGTGTATTAGTTGGCCCGTGGCGTAACTAATGCCCCCATTGTTACAGCTGAAATTCGTACTTTTTGAGACCTTTAGATTAGTATTGCTACCTAATTAATCCAACGATTTATACGAGGTTATCTGTGGCGTCCGAGTTATTGCAAAAGTACCAACAGTTTTTTCACGTCGGCGGACGCGATGTGATGGAAACATTAGACCGCCTGTCGCAAGCCGAATTTGACGACCTGCCTATGGGCGCAGTGCTGCTCAACGACAAATCTAAAATTATCAAATACAACCGCACCGAAGGCGAGCTAACCAACCGCGACCCGCGCCAGGTGATGGGTGCAGGCTTCTTTTTGGAGCTGGCTGTGTGCGGCATGAGCGAGCAGTTTCAAGGCCGTTTTAAGGGCGCGCTCAAAGCCATGAGCTTTGACCAGATATTCCCTTTCGTGTATTTTCACGAAATGCCCGAGACGCCCATGATGGTGCGCATCACCAAGCCGCGGGTGCAGTTGGCCTCCCCCCATGTATGGGTACTGGCACGCCGCATGATGCCGCCTGTACCACAGTATTGAACCTGGCCATTCTGCCCATTATTTCGGTTTGAATTTTTTAGGCTACACACGATGGAACACATCAGTTTTGAAGGCGTTGATCTCGCTGAACTTTTGCCCCGCATCCCCGACTCGATCAAAGACGGCTTGCCGTTTGGCTTGGTCAAGCTGGACCTGACAGGCAAAGTACTGGAATACAACATGGCCGAGGGCGACCTGACAGGTGTAAGCCAGGCTTTGGCTATTGGCAAAAATTTATTTGACGAAGTGGCGGTATGTACCAAGACGGCTAACTTTTATGGCCGCTTTGTTGAAG
>JANNCO010000221.1:0-15127 GCA_031386655.1 Polaromonas sp.
CTTGGTGTGGACAGCGCAGCGGCATAAAGGGGGAGCCCGCAGGGCGGAGGACAGCCGCGGAGATGTTCACGCCAAGTGCCAAGGCGAGCACAGAACAGGCGTTGAAGGCACGCTAAGCGTATTCTGAGGCCTATTTTCAGAGTGTTTTAGCCGTTGTAGGCCGCAGAACCTGCTCAACCAGCTATGTAATTGATAGTATTTTTATCCAACAACTTAACCGAAACGCAGGCTGTCTAAAACCAAGCAAAGAACGATGTGACGAGTCGGGTCCGTCTCGATGAAAAATATGCAGCAAGGCGCGCGTTGTTAAAAGTAGCGAACCAAACACATTAGTTCGCGCGTGTTTGCGGAATATTTTTCGCGAAAGAGATGCCCGGCTCGAGTCCAGCTTACCGGCGCGCACGTTAAAAGCAAAGCCTAACTCACCGACGCTCACGCCGACTCAAAGATTAACCCACCAGAGCAGCCATAACTGCAAATATTACGAATCGATAAAAGCATAAAAAAAGCCACCCGAAGGTGGCTATTTCAGTAGCATGGCTAAAACTGTAATTACAGTTTCTGCGCCTGCATAAAGTCGTCAAACTTAGCTTCTGCAAAACGGAACCACAGGTTGGCATCAGCACGGAACTTGCTGTAGTCACCGTAAATTTTGGCCCACTGTGGGTTCTTGGCCGACAGCTCGCTGTACAACGCCATAGATTCTTTGAACGCACCAGCCATCACGTCGTTAGAGAACGGACGCAGCTTGGTTCCAGAACCTACCAATTGTTTGAGCGCACCTGGGTTACGAGCATCGTACTTGGCCTGCATATCGCTGGCAGCCTGTGCGGCAGCAGCTTCCACGATAGCTTTGTTCTCGGCCGACAGTGCAGCAAACGCTTTGTCGTTGATAAAGAAGTCCAGCTGCGGGCCACCCTCCCACCAGCCTGGGTAGTAGTAGAACGGGGCTACTTTATTAAAGCCCAGCTTCTGGTCGTCGTACGGGCCTACCCATTCGGCAGCGTCGATCGTGCCTTTTTCCAGGGCCGAATAAATCTCGCCGCCTGGAATGTTTTGTGGCACGCCACCCATACGCTCAAACACCTTGCCGGCAAAGCCGCCAATACGCATTTTCAGACCTTTGATGTCTTCCAGCGTTTTAATCTCTTTGCGGTACCAGCCACCCATTTGCGCGCCGGTGTTGCCACCCACAAAGTTGACAATGTTGTAGCCAGCATAGAACTCGCGCATCAGCTTCATGCCATTGCCCTCGAGCATCCAGGCAGACATCTGGCGGCTGTTCAGGCCAAACGGAATAGCGCAGCCCAATGCAAACGCTTCGTTTTTGCCAAAAAAGTAGTACGGCGCGGTGTGCGCCATTTCTACCGAGCCTTGTTGCACAGCGTCTACCACGCCAAATGCTGGGGTAATCTCGCCAGCAGCGTGCACTGAAATTTCAAACTTGCCGCCGGACATGGCTTTGACGGCCTTGGCAAACACGTCTGCTGCGCCATGAATAGTATCGAGTGCTTTGGGAAAGCTCGACGACAGGCGCCAGCGTACCGCTGCCTGCGCATGCACTGCAGGCGCAACACCTGCGGCCAACACGCCAGCGATACCAGCGTTTTTAATAAGGGAACGACGATCCATCTTGTCTATCTCCGATGGGGCTGCTGGATGATTGGTCTAGAGCCCGGTTGAACAACCCATCTTCAAGCGGGATGGCCGTAGATGGGGACTTGTTTTAGTCAATATGAATTTTAGAAACCACACTGCTGCTACTCGCCCGGGGTTTACCCTTGAGATTGCCTTGCACATCACGAAGCTTCAGGGTTTTGCAAGGAAGCGTCACCAAAGCGACTTTGGGCAATTTTGATTGAATTTGAAAAGCTACAAGGCAGTGGCGTTGGTACTTGTAAAAAACTGCCCCAGCCACTCGCGCAGCCACTGGTTGGCAGCGTCTTGGTGCACCCGGCGGTGCCAAAATAGTTTGACCTGAAAATCGGGCATCGCCACGGGGTGGGCCACAGCCGTCAAGCCAAATGGCAGGCAAGCCTCGGTGGCTAGACGCTCAGGCACCGTAGCTATTAAATCGGACGACACCAGCAGATAAGGCACGCTTAAAAAGCTGGGTACTTGCACGGCTACCTTGCGCTCTGCAGCAGCAGATTTGTCCAAGGTTTGCAGCTTGGCATTAGCCTTGGCATGCCCCGTGCCCTCTGCGTTGATAGCCACATGCTGTGCGCTGAGAAATTTAGCTAATGTGAACTTGCCTTTAGCCAAAGGATGGCCCGCCCGCATAAGGCACACGTAGCGCTGTGTGAACAGACGGCGCTGGTAGAAGCCCTGCGGCACATCGGGCAGCCAGCCTAGCGCCAAGTCCACAGCACCTTCGGCCATGGCGGCATTCAGGCCACCAGGGGCTTCTCGCACTGTTGATAACGTCAAGCCAGGCGCTGCGCTGCGTAAATGGTTCAGCAAGGGCGGCAAAAAAACGATCTCGCCAATGTCGGTCATGGCCAGCCGCGCGCTCCACACACTGGTCAATGGGTTGAACATTTCTTTGGTTCTGAGTGCGCCGTCTATGCTGGCCAGAGCGGGCCCAAGCGCAGCATGCACTGCCAGCGCGTAGGCGGTGGGTTGCATGCCATGGGCTGATCGGGTCAACAGCTCGTCACCCAGCGCGTGCCGCAGCCGCGCCAGCGCATTGCTGACCGCAGGCTGCGACAAGCCCAGGCGCACGGCAGCAGGCGCTACTTTGCGCTCTTGCATCAGCGTGTCCAGCACACGCAGCAAGTTCAGGTCCAGGCAAGCCAGGGCAACGTGGGGTTCGGCTTTCATCGCCCGATGATGCCGTGAATTTGCGATTTTCATCATTCATTGTATGAATGAAACTATTTCACGCCATTGACTTGGCAATCTGCAGTGCTTGCATGACACTGCACACCATGAACGCCACCATCCCCATCCACCTAGCCCCGCCAGACAATGCCCCTGCATGGGGTGATGCACCCACCAGCCGCGTGCCGGGCTGGGTGTACACCGATGCGCAGCTGTATGCACGCGAGATGCAACAGCTGTTCTACCAAGGCCACTGGTGCTATGTGGGCCTGGAGTGCGAAATTCCCAAAGCAGGCGACTACAAGCGCACGCAAATCGGCGAGCGCAGTGTAGTGATGGTGCGCGAGCGTGGCAGGCCCGGCCAGGCCGACCAGATTCATGTGGTGGAAAACCGCTGCGCCCACCGCGGCGTGCAGTTTGTACGCGAGCGCACCGGCAATGCCCGCAGCTTTGTGTGCCCGTACCACCAATGGACATACAAGCTGAACGGCGATTTGGCGGGCCTGACCTTTCGCCATGGTGTACAGCGCGCTAACGACGATGGCAGCACCACCAAACAAGGCGGTATGGACGCAGACTTCAACCTGTGCGACCACGGCTTGACCAAGCTGAAAGTTGCGCGCCGTGGTGGCGTGGTGTTTGCGTCGTTTGACCACAGTGTGGAGAGCTTTGAAGACTACCTGGGGCCTGATGTACTGCACTACTTTGACCGGGTGTTTCACAAACCGCTGAAACTGCTGGGTATTAACCGCCAGCGCATTCCTGCCAACTGGAAGCTGATGCAGGAAAACATCAAAGACCCGTACCACCCTGGCTTGCTGCACACCTGGTTTGTCACCTTTGGGCTGTGGCGGGCGGACCAGCAAAGCCAGATGGTGATGGACGCTAAACACCGCCATGCCTGCATGGTGTCGCGCCGCAACGAGGGCGGTGCAAGCGCAGTCACCCAAGGTGTAACGAGTTTTAAAGAAGGCATGCAGTTGGGAGACAAAAGTTTGCTGGATGTGGTGCCCGAGGCGTGGTGGAATTCACAAAGCACCTCCGCCTCTGGAAGCGCCTCTGGCGCGGGCCCCACCGTGGTGATGATGACCCTGTTCCCCAGTCTGATCATCCAGCAGCAAGTCAATTCGCTGTCTACACGGCATATCCAGCCGGTAGCACCCGGTGAATTTGATTTTGTGTGGACCCACTTTGGTTTTGAAGACGACACCAATGAGATGACCCAGCGCCGCCTGCGCCAAGCCAACCTCTTTGGCCCGGCAGGATTTGTATCTGCCGACGATGGCGAAGTGATTGAATTTGTGCAGCAAGCTTTTGCTGCCAACACCCAAGCCCGTGCGGTAAACGAGATGGACGGCACCGGTGTACACAACACCGACCATAACGTCACCGAAACGCTGATTCGCGGCATGTACGGCTACTGGCGCAATCAGATGGGTATTTAGGTCTGCAACACGGTTTCAAGAGCTATTTTTTATGCCTTTTAGGCCTTTAACCCAGGTAAATCCTGCTCAAGCAGCTATTAAATTTATAGTATGAATTACGATACGTACCAAGCGATCAGCGCACTGCAACTGCACTGCGCGCAGATTTTAGACAGCAATGATTTGTCCGCTTGGCCAGATTTATTCACTACCGACGGTGTCTACCAGCTGCAATCGCGCGAGAATTTTGATGCAGGCCTGCCACTGTCGGTCATGCACCTGACCAGCCAGGCCATGCTGCGCGACCGCGTGTACGCCACGCAGCACACGCTGTACCACGAGCCTTACTACCAACGCCATGTATGCGGCGCGCCGGCCATCACCTTGGAAGACGCCACCAGCGTGCAGACCCAATCGAGCTACATCGTTGTGCGCACGCAGCGCGACAGCATGCCGCATATTTTGAGTGCGGGTCGCTACATTGACCATCTGGTGCACCAAAACAGCATGTGGAAATTTGCCCAGCGCACCGTGGTTTTCGACAACGATCTGATTGCCAATTCCATCATCAAACCCATTTAGACTGGCTGCGCGCTTCGGGTTAGCGCTAATGCTGCAGCACACCATTTGCAGTAAATTACTTTAAGCTTAAACTATTTTTTGGAGCCTATACATGACCACCCGCCGTTTAGTAATATCACGCAGTGCCGCTTTGCTAGGTGCTGCGTCCTCAGGCCTGCTGTTGCCGCAGCTAGCACGCGCACAGAGCAGCAAAATTCGTGTGGGGCTGATGCTGCCGTACACAGGCACCTTTGCACAGCTGGGTGTAGCCATTGAAAACGGCTTTCGCATGGCACTGGCCGAACAAGGCGGCAAGCTGGGGGGCCGCGAGGTTGAGTTCTTTAAAGTCGACGACGAGTCCGAGCCGTCTAAAGGTGTAGAAAACGCGACCAAGCTGGTGCAGCGGGACAAAGTAGACGTGCTGGTGGGCACAGTGCACAGCGGCGTGCAAATGGGCATTCAAAAAGTAGCCCGGGAGAGCGGCGTACTCAGCTTGATTCCTAACGCGGGCGTGCATGCTGCCACGCGCGGGCTGTGCGCACCCAACGTGTTTCGCACCAGCTTTAGCAACAGCCAGCCCACCCGCGCGCTGGGCAAAGTGATGGTCGACAAAGGCCATAAAAAAGCTGTGTGGATTACCTGGAAGTACGCTGCGGGCGACGAAGCGCTGGAAGGCTTCAAAGAAGGTTTTTTGGCTGCGGGCGGCACTATCATCAAAGAGATGAGCCTGCCTTTTCCCAACGTTGAATTTCAAGCTTTCCTGACTGAAATTGCCTCGCTCAAGCCCGACGCTGTAGCGTGCTTTTGGGCAGGCGGTGGTGCAGCCAAGTTTATTAAAGACTACGCTGCTGCAGGCCTCAAAGGCAAAATCCCGTTGTATGGCTCGGGCTTTTTAACCGAAGGTGTGCTGGATGCTGCAGGGCCAGCCGCCGACGGCATTATCACCACCATGCACTACAGCGACTCGCTGGACACTGCACGCAACCAAGCGTTCCGGCTGGCTTATGCCAAAGCGTATAAAGCGCAGCCTGATGTATATGCTGTGCAAGGTTACGACACCGGTTTGCTGCTGGTGCAAGGGGCCAATGCCGTGAAAGGCGATTTGGCCAACAAAGCCGCGCTGTACGCTGCCATGGAGGGTGCCACCATCGACAGCCCGCGCGGCAAATGGACCATGAGCAAGTCGCACAACCCGGTGCAAGACATCTACATTCGACAAGTAGAGAACAAAGAAAACAAAGTTATTGGTATTGCCGCCAAAGCGCTGGCCGACAGTGGTGCTGGCTGCAAGATGGGTTGATTGCAGTAACATCAAACTACACACCATCAAAAGGGAGGCATGCCTCCCTTTTTTAACTCACAAAACCCGTATGACCCTATCTACCTACCTTCTGTACCTTGCTGCAGTAGCCTTGCTGGTGCTAACCCCCGGCCCTACTATGCTGATGAGCATGACCAACGCCATTGCGCACGGTGCTCCCAGGGCCATGGCGTCGGCCAGCGGCAGCATCACCGCGGCACTGGGCATGATCTTGCTGTCGTCGTTAGGGCTGGGCGCAGTGCTGGCAGCGTCAGACACAGCATTTTGGATTTTAAAGCTGGCCGGTGGCGCGTATTTGATTTATCTGGGTATCAAAACCTTTCGCAGCTCGGTAAGCAGTTTTGACCTGCCAACTGCTACCATGCGCACTGGTACGTCCATGCGAAAGCTTTCCATGCGCAAGCTGTACCTTCAAGGCTTGCTAGTAGGTGCAAGCAACCCCAAAGCCTTGCTGTTTTTTGCCGCCTTTTTTCCACAGTTTGTCGACGCATCACAGCCGTGGGCACCACAGTTTGCAATATTGGCGTTGACCTTTGTTGCTTTTGAATTCACCACGCTGGGCGTGTGTACCCTGTTTGCAGCGCGCATAGCACCCTGGCTGCGACAAGCAGGCCGTGCACGGGTGTTTAACCGTGTATCGGGCAGTTTGTTTGCAGGTATGGGTGTGCTATTGCTGGCCGCACGCAAATAAGCCAGTATTGACAGGTTATGGATCTCGGCACCTTTCTCATCCAGCTGCTGAACAGCGTGCAGAACGGTTTGCTGCTGATCATGCTGGCCGCGGGCTTGACCTTGATTTTCGGCATCATGGGCGTGGTCAATTTAGCGCATGGCAGCTTTTATATGCTGGGCGCTTACGTAGCATGGTCACTGGCCACACTCACGGGCAGTTTTACCCTGGCTATCATTTTGGGCGTGGTGCTGTCGGTTATCTTTGGTTTAGTACTGGAGTGGCTGTTGTTTCGGCATTTTTACCAGCGCAGCCATCTTGACCAAGTGCTGCTGACTTTTGGTTTGATCTATATCTTTGAAGAAACCCGCTCCATCATTTGGGGCGACGATGTGCACGGCGTGAACATTCCCGCAGCACTGTCTGCATCCATCCCACTAACAGACAATTTATCGTACCCCGTGTACCGCCTGTTTATGAGTGGCGTGTGCATTGTGCTGGCCATCGGGCTGTACCTGCTGATTTCTAAAACCAAGCTCGGCATGAAAATCCGCGCAGGTGCGTTCAACAGCGACATGGCGCAGGCACTGGGTGTGAATGTCAAGCGCATTCAAATGATTGTGTTTGCGCTGGGCGTGGCCTTGGCTGCGGTAGCCGGCATGATTGCTGCACCTATTGCATCGGTGTACCCCAATATGGGCAGCAGTGTGCTGATCATGTGCTTTGTGGTGGTAGTGATTGGCGGCATTGGCTCGGTACGCGGTGCGCTGATTGCGGCGCTGCTGGTGGGCTTGGTAGACACCTTTGGCAAGGTACTGTTTCCCTCAGTGGCCAGCATGCTGGTATACGTGCTGATGGCACTGGTGCTGCTGTTCAAGCCTGAAGGCTTGTTTAAACAATGATGCCGCAATGAGCACTGCGCAGACCAATTTAGAGCGGCTGCCGCGCAGCCTGCAATTTGCGTTGGCATTAGGCGCTATCGCGCTGGCAGTATTTCCGTTTGTAGGCAGCGATTTTTACATCGGTATGGTCACACGCATGATGATCATGGCTATTTTTGCCATGAGCTTGGATGTACTGCAGGGCGTGACAGGTTTGGTGTCGCTGGGCCACGCGGCTTATTTTGGTTTGGCAGGCTATGTGCTGGCTTTTGTGTCGCCAGCAGACAGCGCAGCCAGCATTTGGTGGACGCTGCCTTTGGCAGTGGGGGCCTCTGCGTTGGCCGCAGCGGTGATCGGGTTTTTTGCGGTGCGCACACATGGCATTTACTTCATCATGGTCACCATGGCGTTTGCGCAAATGGTGTTTTTTATCTTTTTTGACAACAAGGTGTTGGGCGGCTCGGACGGTTTGTACATCAACTTGAAGCCGTCGGTTAATTTAGCCAGTTTTGAACTGCTCAATCTGGACAATAAACGCAGTCTTTACCTGCTGGTTTTCGGCTGCATGCTGGCGGTGTATTTCTTCCTGCGCCGCCTGCTGTTCAGCCCCTTTGGCCGCACGCTAAGCGGCATTCGCATTAATGAGCACCGCATGCGTGCGATGGGCTACCACACCTTTGGCTACAAGCTGGCTGCTTTCACGCTGGCAGGCGCGCTGGCAGGTGTAGCTGGCTATCTGTGGGGTGTGCAAACGGGCTACATCAACCCTGAGCTGATGGGTTTTCATAACAGCGCGCACGTCATCATGATAGTGATCTTGGGCGGTATGGGCAACTTTGCCGGGGCGATTGTGGGTGCGTTTGCTTTCGAAGCGTTTTTGCATCTGTTCAAAGACATCACCAAGCACTGGCAGTTGCTGATGGGTAGTTTTATCGTACTGGTAGTCATTTTTGCGCCGCGTGGATTGCTGGGGCTGGTGGAGAAATTTACCAGCAGAAAGCCTGCTCGTAAATTGGATAACAACGACTCAATTGATATCAGTAAATCAAAATATGGTGTCGACACTGTGCATGAAAAAATGTCACCGTCACCAGCGCAGCACGATGGAGCTGGACATGACTGAAGCCTTGCTGGTCGCCAAAAACCTCACTAAACGCTTTGGCGGTTTGGCGGCCGTGAATGACATCTCCATCAGCTTGCAGCGCAATACCATCCACGCCGTGATAGGCCCGAACGGAGCGGGTAAATCGACCTTGACTAATTTGCTGTCTGGCGACTTGGCCCCCAGCGCTGGCAGCGTGCACCTGATGGGCCAAGACGTGACAGGGGCCACGCCTGAGAAAATTTCGCATGCGGGCCTTGGCCGCAGTTACCAAAAAACAAATATATTCTTACCCCTTACCGTGTGGGACAACGTGCATCTGGCAGCCCAGTCGCGTGCGCAGCATGCTCTGCGCTGGCTGGCTATTGCTACTGATTTCGAAGCTGCTCGAGCAGTATCCATGCGGGCAATTGAACAAACTGGCTTGCAAAATCGTATGCACAGCGTGGCTGCTGCCATGTCGCATGGCGAGCAGCGCCAGCTAGAAATTGCCATGGCACTGGCCACGCAGCCGCAGGTGCTGTTGCTGGACGAACCACTGGCAGGCATGGGCACAGCAGAAGCAGAAACCATGATTGCACTGCTGCAATCGCTTAAAAAAGACCATGCCATGTTGCTGGTAGAGCACGATATGGACGCTGTGTTTGCATTGGCAGACGAGCTGACCGTGATGGTCAATGGCCAAATGATTGCCAGTGGCAAACCTGCAGATGTGCGCAGCAACGCCGCTGTACAGGCAGCCTATCTGGGCGAGGCACACGCATGAACGCGCCCTTGCCGCTCATTGATGTGCAAGGCCTGCACAGCTACTATGGCGCCAGCCATATTTTGCGTGGTATTGACTTTACTGTAGGGTATGGTGAAACCATTGGGTTGATGGGGCGCAACGGCATGGGTAAATCAACCCTGCTCAAATCCATCATGCGTTTGGTCAAACCTGTGCGTGGGCAAGTTCATATTGCAGGCGTCAACATGACAGGCCGCAGTGCTTATGAAGTGGCCAACCTGGGCGTTGCTTATGTGCCTGAGGGGCGCGGCATATTTGGCAACCTGAGCGTGAAAGAAAATTTAATCATGGCGGCACGCAAAAGCCGACGCCCGAACTACCGCGCTGGCAACACCAGCGCAGCCGCACGAGATGACTGGACTTATGACCGGGTGCTGGACACCTTCCCACGCCTGAAAGAACGTCTTGGCCACGGTGGACAGCAGCTTTCGGGTGGCGAACAGCAAATGCTGACCATTGGCCGTGCACTGATGACCAACCCTGATGTATTGATTTTGGACGAAGCTACCGAAGGCTTGGCACCTTTGATAGCCAAAGAGATTTGGCGCATTTGCGAGACCATCAAACAAACTGGAATCAGCAGCGTGATTGTGGACAAAAACTACCACCACGTGACCCAAATCACGGACCGCAACGTTATTTTGGTCAAAGGCGAGGTAGTGTTTACCGGCACCTCGCAGCAGCTTAATGCACAGCCTGAGCTGCTGGCGCGTTATCTGGGTGTGTAGCCTGAAACAGGTCAAATATCGCGTTCAAAAACCTTGGAAATCGTTCAATCGGTGAAAAATCGGTGAAAAAATGCCCGCTTGCGCGGGCATTTTTCGCTTTGGGCGGCTAATTACTTAGCTGCTGGAGCTGCTGGCTTTTTGCCGGCTTTTTTCTTCATTTTCTTTGCCATGATAGTCATCCTTAGATTATGAGGGTTAAGATTCACCTGCTTTTCAACAAGTGATTCAGTGTAACCAATAAGTTGACCCTACTGGCACAGCAACTCAACGTAACAGCTTTTGTTTTAGTTGACAAAAGCACACACTGCAGCAATAAAACTACAGTACTTTTTACAAATTGAGGGGAAACCCTTAAAAGATAACTGCCACCGTGTCCGCACCTATCGCCAGGCTTACATTTACACCCCGCAATTTTGCGGGCTTACTGTTGTGCCCGCCTTTCTACGGCATGCTGGCCTTGCTGATGGTCGAGGCTGCGTTAGCGGCACTAACCACGTGGCTGGTGATCAAAGCTGGGCAAGACCTGGCCAATGAAGATTTTTTAATCGCGGACTTTGGCTACATTGTTTTGGCACAGTCTGCGTCCTATGCCATAGGCGCGATTAGCTGGATTTATGCCGAGCGCGCGGGCTTTGGTGCATTTGGCCGCTATATGCTGCGCTTTGCACGCGAAAACCGCAGCGATGCACGCTTGTTTGCCGCCAGCAGCCAGCGCGAAAAGGTTGAGCCGTTTTTAACCAATGAATCTTTTCATTTGATCTTTGAAATCATCTACGAGCTGGAGGCAGACCTCAAGCTACTGTTTAGCCTGCTATTTAACGCCATCGTGCTGGGTTTTGCGATTGATGCGGGCTTGCCTTTCGTGTACGGTGGCGTGTTTGTAGCATTAATGTTGCTGCAATATGCTGTGCGCAAATGGGTCAACAGCTTATACGCCGAGAACCAACGCGCCACCAACAGCATGACCGCGCGTACCTATACCGCATGGGACAACATCACCAGCGGCAACCGCTACAACTTTCGAACTTGGCATGCAGGCTTTAAAAGGCGTTTGCGCGACGCACTGAAGGCCCAGATACGCGCCATCATGGCCAAGCAGGGCATTGCAGCGGGCAGCGGTATTGCCTCGCTGCTGGTCATCATGGCCTACCTGGCCTATGTGGCAGGGCACAACGCACAAAACACGGCGCTGTTGATTGCGTTAGCCGCCACACTGCCCAGGCAAATTGAGCTGTCCTACAACGTGCATGATCTGGCCGCTGGCTGGAGCGATCTGCAAGCCCTGTGGACACGCATGGTGGGCGCCAGCTCAGCCATGCAAACACAAGCAGATGCCGACTTTGGCGATCGCATCAGCATGGCTGACTTGCGGTTGATGTATGTGCCGCCGAACGGCAACAATCCTTCAACTGCTACGTTGCTGCCACTGGCCAGTTTTAACGCGGCCTGCGCTATGCTGCAGCAGCTACAGCGGGGCACCGTGCAAGTGCGCGGCGGTAACGGTGCTGGTAAATCAACTTTGCTGGCAGCGCTTAAACACCATATTGGTTCTAGCGCGTACTACTGGCCCACCAGCACCAAGCTGGCTTTTGAATTTGCTGCAGCTGAGGCTGCAGCAATAGAAGAAATTGACGACGATAATGAGGCAGCAGACGGCACCGGGCAAACCTTCACGGGCAACGGTTTTTCATCGGGTGAACGACAACTGCAGTCGCTCACCGAGATTGTGCGCAACACCAACGCCAAGGTCTATCTGCTGGACGAATGGGACGCCAATCTAGACGCCAGCAACCGGCTCAAGGCACAAACTTTGATTGATGAACTTGCCTTACGCAGCTTGGTAATAGAGATTTCGCACCGTATTTGAAACCACTGCATTATGGACAATCACAACAGCGAACCTACAGGTTCGACAGGTAATATTTTCAAGTCAAAACGCATCGCTCAGTCGTAGTTTTAAGCTTTGCCTGCATACATAAAAACATTCTATGCGCACTCAAGTTTGCATTATCGGCGCGGGTCCAGCGGGTTTGCTGCTAGGTGCCATGCTGCACCAAGCTGGTATTGACAACCTCATTGTTGAGCGCCAAAGCAGTGACTATGTGCTGGGCCGTGTCCGTGCAGGCATCTTGGAGCAAACTACGGTAGATGCCTTAACTTTGGCGGGTGTAGGCGCGGGTGTGCAAGCCAATGGGCATGTGCATCGCCATTTAGAGCTGGTCTTCAATGGCCAGCGTCACAGCATCGAGCTGACGCAGCGTACCGGCGGCAAAGTAGTCACCGCCTACGGACAAACCGAGGTGACCCGAGACTTGATGATGCACCGCGCTGCTGCAGGCTTGATTACCGTCTACGAAGCCAAAGACGTGTCACTGCATGACTTTGATGCAACACAGCCTTGTGTGCGCTACACCCACAACGGCCAAACGCATAGCATTGAATGCGATTTTATTGCGGGCTGCGATGGATTTCACGGTATCAGCCGCGCCAGCGTACCCCAGCGCAGCATCACCGAGTTTCACAAAGACTACCCTTTTGGCTGGCTGGGCGTGCTGGCCGACGTACCACCTGTGTCACCGCACGCCATCATCTATGGCAACAGCGAACGCGGCTTTTCGCTGTGCAGCATGCGCAGCTTGACGCGCAGCCGCTACTACGTGCAATGCCCTATCACCGATAAAGTGGGCGATTGGAGTGACGCGCGTTTTTGGAACGAGCTGACCTTGCGACTGGACGAAGACACCGCCAGCCGCATCGTCACCGGGCCGTCGATTGAAAAAAGCATAGCACCACTGCGCAGCTTTGTAGCAGAGCCGATGCGCTTTGGGCGCTTGTTCTTGGCAGGTGACGCAGCGCACATCGTGCCCCCCACGGGTGCCAAAGGGCTTAACTTGGCTGCCAGCGATGTGCAGATGCTGTTTGACGCGCTGCGTGACTACTACCTGGACAAATCAGACTCTGGCATCAACGGTTACTCACAGCGGGCGCTGTCTAAAATTTGGCGTGTGGAGCGTTTTAGCTGGTGGCTTACCTCACTGATGCACCGCTTTCCCGATAGTGCGGGTTTTGGACAAAAAATGCAGGAGGCTGAACTGGCTTATTTGATGAGCTCGGAGGCAGCGCAAACTATGCTGGCCGAAAATTATGTTGGGCTGAGCGTATAGCTGCTACCCAGCCTGCCTGCAGCACAATATTTATGTTGCTATTATTTAAATAGCTGTTTGAGCAGTATTTACTTGGGTTGCAGGCCTAAATTGCATAAAAATTTAATTACCAAAGTTATTTTCAGCACCAAATAAGAAGGCCCGCCTTGGTTTGCCAAGGCGGGCCTTTTAAGTGAACTGAAAAAACGATTTAACCCGCAGCAGTCTCTTCAGGCTCAGATTTGATCTTGCCTTTTTTCTCTGGCAAGGGTTGAATGTCCAACGTAATTTTGTCTTCCGCGCCCACATCGACTGTCAGCAAGCCGCCGTCTACCAGCTTGCCAAACAGCAGTTCGTCAGCCAAGGCTTTGCGAATCGTGTCTTGAATCAAGCGCTGCATTGGACGTGCCCCCATCAGCGGGTCAAAACCAGTTTTAGCCAAGTGCTTGCGCAGCTTGTCAGTAAAGGTAGCATCTACTTTCTTCTGGTCTAGCTGGGTTTCCAGCTGCAGCAAGAACTTGTCGACCACGCGCAAGATAACGTCTTCGTTCAGCGCCTTAAAGCTGACCATGGCATCCAAACGGTTGCGGAACTCAGGCGTAAACAAGCGCTTGATATCCGCCATCTCGTCGCCCGCCTGGCGCGAATTGGTGAAGCCAATGGTCGACTTGTTCATCGTCTCGGCACCCGCGTTGGTGGTCATGATGATGATGACGTTTCTAAAGTCGGCCTTGCGCCCGTTGTTGTCTGTCAAGGTGCCGTGGTCCATCACTTGCAGCAGCACGTTAAAGATATCAGGGTGGGCTTTTTCAATCTCGTCAAACAGCAGCACAGCGTGCGGCTTTTTGCTGATGGCCTCGGTTAACAAACCGCCTTGGTCAAAACCTACATAGCCGGGCGGTGCGCCTATCAGGCGGCTCACAGCGTGGCGCTCCATGTATTCGCTCATGTCAAAGCGAATCAGGTCAATGCCCATGATGTTGGCCAATTGCTTGGCGGCTTCGGTTTTGCCCACGCCAGTAGGGCCGCTGAACAAGAAGCTGCCAATCGGCTTGTCGCCACGGCCCAGGCCACTGCGTGCCATCTTGACCGCAGCCGCCAGTGCCTCTAGCGCGGGGTCTTGGCCAAACACCACGTTTTTCAAATCGCGCTCGATATTGCGCAGCTTGCTACGGTCGTCATTGCTGACGCTGGCCGGTGGAATACGCGCAATTTTCGCCACGATTTCTTCTACTTCGGTTTTGCTGATGGTCTTTTTGCGTTTATTGGCAGGCAAAATGCGCTGCGCGGCGCCTGCCTCGTCAATCACATCAATCGCTTTGTCAGGCAACTGGCGATCATTGATGTATTTGGCACTCAACTCGGCAGCGGCTTGCAGCGCGCTCAGCGCGTACTTCACGCTGTGGTGCTCTTCAAAGCGGCTTTTCAGCCCTTTGAGGATGTCTACTGTTTGCTCCACAGTAGGTTCGACCACATCCACCTTTTGGAAGCGGCGAGCGAGCGCTGCGTCTTTTTCGAAGATGCTGCGGTACTCGGTAAAGGTTGTGGCACCAATGCACTTAAGTTGGCCGTTAGACAGCGCAGGCTTGAGCAAATTAGAGGCATCCAGCGTACCGCCCGATGCAGCACCTGCACCAATCAAGGTATGGATTTCGTCAATGAACAAAATACCGTGGGGCTTGTCTTT
>JANNCO010000228.1:0-1560 GCA_031386655.1 Polaromonas sp.
GGCCAGCACGTCGTGGTCGGGCGTGTTTTCAAAGTCCAGGCGCAGCAGCTGCTGGGCACGGCCGATCACGCGCAGCTTGACAGTGGTTTGCAGGCCGCTGTCGCGCGACAGGTGGGTGGCAATGCGGCTGGCTTGCATCAGCGCTTGTAGTTTGCGGCCCGGCTCGTCGTTGCCCACCACACCGACAAAGCTGGCTTGCGCGCCCAGGCACACAGCGTTGTAGGCCACGTTGGCTGCAGCGCCAATGCGCTCTTCTTCGCGCGTTACGCGTACAACGGGCACAGGTGCCTCGGGGCTGATGCGCTCGACTGCGCCGTACCAGTAGCGGTCCAGCATGGCGTCGCCCACCACTAAAATTTGTGCCCGTGCGAGCTGGTCTACAGAAGGTGTTGTCATGGCATCTGGTGTTGAATAGTCGCGCGATGGGTTTGTAAAAAGCTGGGCTGCGGGGAAAGATTTAACTCAGAGTTCTTCTACACGTTTTGCGGGGTAGCTGTCCCAGGTCTGGCAGCCGGGGCACTGCCAGAAGTGGCGCTGCGCAGTAAAGCCGCAGGCGGCGCACCGGTACTGCATCAGCGGTTTGACCGCTTTGTCCAGCGCGCGCTGCACTTGGGGGTGAAACAGTTCATGTTCCAGCTTCTCGCCCGCCAGCCAGCGTGTGGCCACGGTCAGCGAAGGCTCTTTGTCCAGGTGCTGTATGTACAGCTGGCGTGCTCCATCAGAAGTTTTGCCTACTGGCATGTTGGCGTTGTGGCTTTGCAGCGCAATCATGGCCTCCAGTACATCTACAGAGTGCGACTGCGCATACACCGCCTGCAGCAACGCCAACGCCTGCGGTGCTTGGCTGCATTGCACAGCCAGGGTTTGCAAGCTGTGGGCTATCAGGGGCGCTACAGCCGGAGCTTTGGCCAAGGTTTCAGCCAAGGTGGTGTACGCATCGCCGCTGTGCCCCAGCTGGCTTTGCAAGGCAGACAGCGTAATGGCGGCGCGGCTGGCATCAGGGGCTTTGGCAATGGCTTGCTGCAGTAGCGCCATGGCCGCTGCGTGGCTGGCGGCACCCGCCTGGGGTGCCGACAAGGGCACGGCCTGCTCGCACAGGTAGTGCGCAATGCGCGCGCTAAAGTCGCCCTGGCCTGCAGCCTGCAATTGGTCGGCAATGCGTGCTGCCTGCGGCCAGTCGCGCGTGCGCTCGTAAATAGGCAGCCGCGCCAGGCGGGCTTGGTGCTCAAAGCGGGTGCCCTCCAGTTTGGACAGCGCATCTTCCGCGCGGTCAAGCAAGCCTGCTTTAAGAAAATCTAGCGACAGGGCGTGCTGCGCGCGGACGCGTTCGTCTTGCTTTAAGTCGCCGCGCGAGAGTAGGTGTTCATGCACGCGCACCGCACGGTCGTAGTCGCCACGGCGGCGAAACAAATTGCCCAGCGCAAAGTGCAGCTCGGACGTATCAGGGTCGTTTTGCACAGCCTCAATAAAAGCGTCAATCGCCAAGTCTTGCTGATCGCTCAGTAAATAATTCAGACCTTTGAAGTAAGCCTTGGGTGAGCGTTTATTTTCAATACGCAG
>JANNCO010000261.1:0-1962 GCA_031386655.1 Polaromonas sp.
TGTCGGGCTTTCTAGATGGCCGGGTGTATGTCAAGCCCGACTACGCGGTGGGCTTTGAGGTGGTTATTTTGGTGCTGGCAGGGCTGATATTGGCTGTCGCATTGCCGCTGCTCACAGCGCCCAAAGCCGTGGCCTTGAGCCTGACGGTCATCGCCAGCCTGGTGGGGTTGAATGTGTGGTTGTTTACCGGCTACGGCCTGGTTTTGCCGCTGGCGTCGGCTTTGGTCATGGCGCTGACTGCTTTTGCTTTGAACATGAGCTATGGTTACTTTGTCGAAAGTAAATCCAAGCGCTTGATCGCCAATATGTTTGCCGCCTACGTGCCACCCGAGCTGGTAGATGAGATGGTCAAAGACCCCGACAGCTACAGCATGAAAGCAGTCAACAAAGATTTAACCGTGATGTTTTGCGACATGCGCGGCTTTACCAGCTTGTCCGAGAAGATGGAGCCTACCGCGCTGCAAAGCTTGTTGAACAACCTGTTTAGCCGCTTGACCGAAATTATCCAAGCCAACCGCGGCACCACCGACAAATACATGGGCGACTGTGTGATGGCGTTTTGGGGCGCGCCGGTAGACACGCCCGACCATGCCCAGCTGGCCATCAAAGCCGCGCTGGAGATGTGCGACGCCGTACGCAAGATCAACGACGAACATCGCGCCAAAGGCATTCCCGAGATTGGCGTAGGCATAGGCCTGAACACTGGCACCATGTGCGTAGGCAACATGGGCTCGGACATTCGCCGCAGCTACACCGTGATAGGCGACGCGGTAAACCTGGGCGCGCGGCTGGAAGGATTGTCTAAAAATTACGGCGTAGAAATTGTGGTGAGCGAAACCACCAAAAAACTAGGCCCCCAATTTGCATGGCAAGAACTGGACAAAGTGCGTGTGAAGGGCAAAGAAAAGGCGGTGTCCATCTACCGCCCTGTAGCCGCCGCTGATGTTGCTGCTGCAAACCACAGCGACGAACTAAAGACTTGGGCCAGCTTACTTAAGGCCTACAGAAACCAGGACTGGGACCAGTGCGATGTGCAAATTCTTAATTTACAGCGCCTAAATGCCAAAAAATTCCTTTACCAACTGTATGCTGACCGTGTAGCCTCACTGCGTATGCTGCCTTTTGACCCCGGTTGGGACGGCGCGACCAACTACGACACCAAATAAACCGTTCAACAGGATAAAAGCGCGCTATGAAAGTACGGGTTTTAGGATGCTCCGGCGCCATCGCAGAGCACTGCCGCACCACGTCATTTTTAATTGACAACGATCTGCTGGTAGACGCAGGCACCGGTGTGGGCGATTTAACCCTGGCCGAGATGAAAGCCATCAACGATGTAGTGCTAACCCACTCGCATCTGGACCATATTGCCGCCCTGCCGCTGATGCTGGACTCAGTGGCCTCGCAGCGTAGCGCGCCCCTGCGGGTGCATGCGCTGCCGCAAACCATTGCCGCGCTGCAACAGCACATTTTTAACAACACCATTTGGCCCGACTTTAGCAAAATTCCCTCGCCCGAGGCACCGTTTTTAACCTTTCACCCCATCCGCCAAGGCCAGTTTATTCAGTTTGCGAATAAAACGGTGGAGGTACTGCCCGCCGTGCACACTGTGCCCGCGGTAGGCTATGCCATCAACGCTGGGC
Organism: Polaromonas sp.; assembly: GCA_031386655.1. Taxonomy (GTDB): domain Bacteria; phylum Pseudomonadota; class Gammaproteobacteria; order Burkholderiales; family Burkholderiaceae_C; genus JAAFIP01. The sequence goes on from JANNCO010000261.1 coordinate 1,644, forward strand.
AAGGCAACTGGGTTTTTACTGGTGACACCGAGCGTAACCCCGCCTTTTGGCAGCGCTTAAACCAAATGCACGTGGCCATGCTGGTGATAGAAACCGCCTTCAGCAACCGCGAGACCGACCTGGCCAAACGCAGCCTGCACCTGTCCCCCATGGCCCTGGCCGACGAGCTGGACTGCATCGCCAAAGACAAAAACTACCCCATCTACATCACCCACACCAAACCCGCCGAGACCGAGCTGATCATGAGCGAAGTGCAACGCTTCGACCAAACCGGCCCCCAAAGCCCCAACGTCACCCACGACATCCGCTGGCTGCGGGC
>JANNCO010000276.1:0-19847 GCA_031386655.1 Polaromonas sp.
CCCTATCGCCACCCGAACCACGGGCCCTGCGGGCAAGCATCTGCGGTACGCATTCCGGGGGAAATTTAGAAACTCGCTGCGCTCAGACATCTAAATTTCTTGTCCCCTGCATTTGCGTTCCTCGAGCCCGAAGTTCGAATCGGTGGCGACAGGGCTGCGCCACAGCCGGTCGCTTGTAGCTGGGCTGGGGTTTCGCTCGGTGGTGGTTGCGGTAATTAGATTAGTACTTGAGCTCAGCCCCCAAGATGGCTACCCATCCGCCAGTGACCACGACAGTGGAGCGCAGCAACGTTCGGTGTGCCTATGACAAACAGTAAAGGGCCGCTAGGTACGTTGGGCATGGGCACACCGAACGGTGCTGCGGGACCGCGAAGTACCAGGACAGTAAAACACCAAGGAACCGGGAGCGGTGCTGCGAGAAGAATAGGTTTCAACCTGTCCTGCGCTGCGCAAATTTTTCAAGCTCAGCCAGCGAAGGCTCCAGCTGCTGGGCAATCGCCTCTACTTGGGTAGCAGCCTCGTGGGCCAGCAGACCGTGCTGACACGACTGCTCCAGATTGTTGCAGGCATCGGCTACGTTTTTAGCGCCTACATTGGCCGCTGCACCTTTAAGTGCATGCGCCGCCAGCGACAGGGCCTGGCTGTCGTCTTGGCTTAGCGCTTCGCGAATAGCTTGCATGCGCGCAGGTGCGTCCGCAATAAAAAGCGCAATTACGCCATGCGTCATCGTCAGGTCAGCATCATCAAAGGCTTTGAATTGTTCCAGCTGTGTCCAGTCGATGGTAGACGGCAGGGTTTGCGGTGCTACAAGAGTTGCGCTGTGCGTCAACGCATCGGGTGCAGTGTCGGGTGTTGTGTCAGGTGTGCTGACAATCAAGCTTAACAATACGCTGGACAGCTCATCAATGCGCAGTGGTTTGGGCAAAAAGCCTTGCATGCCTGCGTTCAGGCAGCGCTGGCGGTCTTCCTCCAGCACCGAGGCAGTCAACGCAATGATGGGCGGTGTGGCACTGCCGCACTGGGCCAGTAGCTGCCGTGTGGCGGCGTAGCCGTCTACCACAGGCATGTTTGCGTCCATCAAAATCGCAGCAAACCTGTGCTCGCCGTTTTGCTCTGTCAACGACTGCGCCACCATGTCAATAGCTTCCTGCCCGTTGGCGGCAGTGGCCCCTTGGTAGCCCAGTTTGGTCAGCATGGCCATGGCTACTTTAAGGTTGATGGGGTTGTCATCTGCTACCAAGACGCGTTGCTGGGTTGAGCTAAGCATGCGTTGCTGCGGCTGGGGTGCGCGCGCTGCCAAGTCGTTGGCGCGGGTGCCTACCAGCACATCAAACAATTGTGTGGGTCGATAGGGTTTAAGCAAAACGGCATCAAACAACGTGGCCCATGCACCAGTGGGCGCTGTGCCTGACGTAAGCAGCACAATGCGGGCGTCAGGCTGCACTTGGCGCAGGTTGTGGGCCAGAACATAGCCGTCCATGTCTGGCATGTGCATCTCAGTCAGCACCACATCTACACGGTGGTCGGCAAGCCATTCCAGTGCGGGCTGGGCACGCTCAAACAAGACGGCCTGCATGCCCCAGTGCGCTACCTGCTTGTTCAGTACGCGCAGGTTCAGCGCTGTGCTGTCGATCAGCAGTGCACGCAGGCCACTCAAGCTGACCATGTGAAAGCTGGATGACTCTGACATTTCCATGGCATCAGAGTAACCCAGCCTTGCCGTAAACCAAAAGGTAGATCCAACGCCCGGCGCGGACTCTACCCCTACCGTGCCGCCCATCACATCAGCCAAACGTTTGCAGATGGCCAAGCCCAAGCCCGTGCCACCATAGCGGCGCGCAGTGGACGCGTCGACCTGCGTGAACGATTCGAATAACGCGGCTTGCCTGTCTTGCACAATACCGATGCCCGTATCTTTGACTCGAAACTCCAGCAGTGCATTCTGATTGGCTGAAAATTCCTGCTGCACTTGCACGCTGACTGTAATTTCCCCAAGTTCGGTAAATTTAATGGCGTTGTTGATAAAGTTCAGCAGCACCTGGCGCAGCCGGGTTACATCGCCCCGCACCCATTCGGGTACACCGCTGGCTATGTCTATCAGCAAAGGCAAGTTTTTCTCGCGTGCGCGGCTGGACGCCATGTCGCAGGCTTCCTCTATCGTGGTGCGCAGATTGAGCGGTTCATCCTCCAGCTCCAGTTTGCCCGATTCAATTTTAGAAAAATCCAGAATATCGTTGATCACACCTAGCAATTGGTCGCTAGACACGCGCATCGTGTGTACATAGTCTTTCTGCTCGTCGCTCAGGGGTGTGTCTGACAGCAACGTGGTCATGCCCACTACACCGTTTAATGGCGTGCGAATCTCGTGGCTCATGGTAGCCAAAAAGGATGCTTTGGCACGTGCAGCCAACAGGGCCTCTTCGCGCGAGGCCTCTAATTCTTGGGTGCGTTGGGTTACCCGCTCTTCCAGATGCTCGTTGGCATCGCCCAAGGCAGCAGCCTGTTGTTCAATCTCTTGCCGCTTGGACACAATTTCCAGCGCGCTGCTGCGCATGGCGGTTGACAGTGTGCGCACCTCCGTAATTTTGGCGGTGCTTTGTACTTGGGGAACTTGCCCTCGGCCAAGCTCTGCAGCAGCTTGCGTCAGGCTGGCAAACCGGCGGCTCAGGCTGTAGGCAAACAAGGTGGCCGCCAAAGCGCCCAGCACCAGCACTGCCAGGGTCACATACACCGACTGCTGGATCGACTTGCGTGTTTCACCAGCGAAGTCTTCGTCAGGGGCTGCCACAATCATGGTCCATTGCAGACCTTGCGACTTGCCAAAAGGGCGTACCGCAGCAATCAATTTATCGCCCTGCGCGGTGCTCATATTGGTTTGCAGTGCCAGACTGGCAGCAGTGGGCAGGGCGGGTGCGGCAGTTTTTTCTGGCTGCAAAGTCAGCATGGCAGCGTAGGCTTGGCGCATTGTGGCGTTGGCGCTTTCATTGGGTTTTAACCGCACCAGCTTGCTGTCCACCGACTTGAATAAATCCTCAGCTGTAGAGCTTGCCACCAAATAGCCTTGTTCATCAATTAGCATGGCTACACCGTTGGCGCTTATTTTTTGCTCTTGCAAGCGTTGTGTCAGTGCCCTTAGAAATAAATCAGCACCCACTACACCAGTGACCGTACCATCGGGGCCGTACACAGGCTGGGCCAGCGTGATCAGCAATTGCCCTGTAGACGCTGACGGATACACAGTGGTAAATGTACGGTTTTTTTGGGCCAGGGCAGCTTGGTACCACGGGCGCTGGCGCGGGTCATAGGCTGTTGTTTCGGGCGGCAGTTCTGCACTGCGGTCTAGTGCCTGCATGGCGGTGAAATAGCGTCTGCCCACAGCGTCAGCAGGTTTGACATGCACCTTCACACTGTCGTTGCTGATGCCTGCTATTTGCTGCACCCCATAAAAATCCCCCAGCGCCGTGCCAAAGTACAAAAACGATACATCCGGCAGCATGCGCGTGAGCGAAAAAGCCAGCGACTCAAAAGTTTCAGGCGCCGCCATCAGCGCCTGCACCTGCTGGGTTTGCTCGGGTGTAGGCAGTGGGCGCAGCAGCCCATTGAGCAAAGAATGCGCCTGCAGCAAATGGTTCTCGGTATCTAGCTGCACGCGGTAGGCCACGTCGCTGATAATTTTGTTGGACAGCTTGTCTACGTTTTGCAGCGTGCTGGAATACATCAGCCCGCCAACCAGGCCTGCAGGTAGCAGCGCAAACACCAGCAAACTGCAGATCAAAATAGTGCGCAGGCGCCAGGCCGGGGCAATTTTATGGGGGGATTCAGTGGGTGGTGTGGTGGACATACATGCGCAGGCTATTAACTATTGCTATAGTAAACGCATTATCAACAGCATCATGTTCAGATGCTCTTTCACAGCCAAAATTTTAGCTAAGACCGCGGCGTTGTCACGCGCACGGCGTTAATGCCATCAGACAGGCTGAACTCATAGTTGCCACCAGCGGGCAGCTTACCCATTGGCAGGGTGGCGCTGCCGCCTTCCAGGTCTTGTGCCAAGTTGGCGCGCTGTGCGCCTACGTGGGTGACAGTCAGGTAAGGGTAGGTGGCGTGGTCCCAGGTCAAGCGCAGTATGCCGTTTTGCTCGGTGACTTGCACTTGGGGTTTGGCACTGGCGGCGGTTTGCGTTTTGGCGATGCCGCTGCCCGTGGTTTTGTCTGCGGCGGTGGTGCCAGCGGTGGCTGCTGCGTTGATCTTGGCCGCTGTTTGCATCATCAGCGCGCCATCTTTCACTATCGACATGCTGACAATCTCGCCGGGGTGCGGAATGCTAAATCCAAAGTGTTGCTGCGTGCTGTCGTGGTCTAGCTCTTTGCTGGTAAAACGGTATTCCAGCGTGCCTTGGTTGGCTGTGACGATGCGCAGCATGTACGGGCCATCGGGCAACAGCTTGGGTTCGCCCACAAACGACTTGATGGGCTTAAGCTGCGCTTTGCCTGCTGCTATTTGCCCACTGATCAGCAACAAGTCTTGCGGCCCGGACACAGAAGGGGCGGCCACAACGCGCAGTTGCGCATCAGTGGGTGTGAGGTGCACTTGAATTTTGCGGTAGTTGTAGTCAGAAAAAGTATCGCCGGTGCAGTAGCTCATGATGTCGTGCCTTTTGGTGTCACGGGGGTCGATGAAAGTTTTGCTGGGCGCGTTATAGCCCCAAATAAATCGGCTGCCAGTACCCAGCTGGGCGTTGGCGTAAGGGTATTGCGGGTCGGGGCCAGACCCACTGGTGCCACATGGCGCATGCAGCAGGCTGAGGTTGTGGCCCAGCTCGTGCATGATGGTCTCAAGTACATCTGGTTTGTTGGTTACATCAAAACCTATGGACGCATTGCCTTTAACGTAACCAAAGCCAGCAAAGCCATAGGTCGTTTTGGGTAGTGAGCCGTAATAATATGACGTGGGTGGAGCACCTTCCAATCCGCGCAGGTCGTCAATTTCTTGCAGCAGTATATTAAAAGCTGCGCCCCATTGGGCCTCGTTCGTAGGCAAGGAGATAAGGTCTTTGCTTTTGGTGGTGTACGGCACACGATTTTCCTGCGTAACACTCACCACAGGTATGCGCGCCTGAATGTAGCTGGCAGCTATGGGCACACTGCCTGTAACGCCCGCAATTTGCACTGGCACCACCACCAATTTGATCGCTACGCCGCCGCCCACGCGCGGGTTGATGGTGCTGGGGGCTTGGCCGTTCGGCACGCTGGCCGTCAGGCGCAGGCCTGCTTTAATTAAACTGCCCGGCAGCACTGCGGTGTACGAATCAGTAAAACTGGGCACCGCAGGCGTGCAAGCGCCTAGAGCGCCAGTGGGTGGAGTGAGCGTAATGGTTTGCACCTGACCAGCGCTGTTTTCTACGCGCAAGGTGCCCTCTGGTTTGGCCTCGCTGGGCTGCTGGGTAGTAATGTTGACTTTGACCAATACATCTTTGCCAGCAACCAATACCAACGCGTCGTCGCCACTGTTAAACAAGAGCGACTGCGCAAGCTCTATGCTGGCAACAACTGCTGATGTAGTAGCACCAGCCGCAGCAGCTGGCTGCGCAGGACATACCGGCGCAGCAGATGGTGTGGTCTTGGTAGGCGTGGTGCTTGGTGGCGCTGCAGCTACGGGGGCTGGTGCGGGCGCAGGCACTACATCTGATGAACCACCCCCACCACAGCCTGCCAGCAGCCAGGCACATAAAAAAGCTTGGGACAGGAAAATACCCTTGGTTGGCAAGGGCAGAATTTTTGTTGCAGGCATAGTGGGCGCTAGGATATAGATATCAAGACATAAGCGTTAAAACTTTAGCATTTATATTGTCGCCCGGTACAGATAAATTCAGCTTAAAGAAGATGTAAATATTTAACGCATTCATAAGGATATATGCAGCAAAATGCAGCGTATTAGATGCGCTTTGCAAGTGCAGGCAGGCGACCTACATTACCTTCGCAATACTTGCACACACGTAGTCAATGTTTTTGCTGTTCAGCGCTGCTACACACATGCGACCTGTGTCGGTACCGTACACGCCAAATTCATCGCGCAGGCGCACCATTTGATCTTTGGACAAGCCGCTGTAGCTGAACATGCCTATTTGCGTGGTGATAAAACCCATGTCGGCTTTCACGCCAGCGGCTTTTAGTTTTTCTACAAAAGCTTGGCGCATGGCTTTGATGCGCACACGCATCTCGCCCAGCTCTGTTTCCCACATACTGCGCAGCTCAGGCGTGTTCAGCACATTGGCGCACACGGTGGCACCGTGGGTGGGTGGGTTGCTGTAGTTGGTGCGGATGGCAATTTTCAGCTGGCTCATCACGCGGTCGGCTTCTTCTTTGCTCTGGCAAGCAACTGACAGCGCACCAACGCGCTCGCCGTACAGGCTGAAGCTTTTGCTAAAACTGGTGGAGACAAAAAAGTTGAGATCTGCGGCGACAAATTTTTGAATCACCGCGCCGTCCTCGGCAATGCCATAGCCAAAGCCTTGGTAGGCCATGTCTAAAAAGGCGACCAGGTTTTTGGCTTTAACCGCTGCAACCACTTCGTCCCAGTCTGCTGCGGTAATGTCATACCCAGTGGGGTTGTGACAGCAGGCGTGTAGCACCACAATGGTGTTGGGCGCTGCGGCGTTCAGCGCCGCCAGCATGGCCGGGAAGTTGACGCTGCGGGTGGCAGCGTCGTAGTAGGCGTAGTTCTCTACCGTAAAGCCTGCGTTGGTAAACAGCGCGCGGTGGTTTTCCCAGCTGGGGTCGCTGATCAGCACTTTGCTGTTGGGGTAGACCTTTTTCAAAAAATCTGCACCCACCTTCAGCGCACCCGTGCCGCCCAGGCCCTGCACGGTGGCTACACGGCCTGACTTGACAATGTCTGAATCTGCACCAAACACCAAGCCTTTGACCGCGCTGTCGTACGCAGCAATGCCATCAATTGGCAAATAACCACGCGCTTTGGGCGCAGCCGCCATGGCCGCTTCGGCAGCTTGTACACACTTGAGCAGAGGTAGCTTGCCATCGTCACCAAAATACACGCCCACACCCAAGTTAACCTTAGCGGGGTTAGGGTCGGCATTAAACTGCTCGTTAAGGCCCAAAATAGGGTCACGGGGGGCCATTTCGACCGTGCTGAACATGCTCATTTTTGCTCTTTCGACAGGGGGTTTTGAATGCGGACTTCCGGACGCGAAGGACGCGAAGGACGCGAAGATTACGCGAAGGACGCGAAAAAGAAAAAACCAAAAATTAATTCATAAAATGAAAAAACTTTTAAAAACTAATCCAAATATATATTTGGTATTCATTTTGTACCCTCTTTTTCGCGTCCTTCGCGTAATCTTCGCGCCCTTCGCAGCCAAAATGTATTAATCTATTAAATTACCCGATATTTTACCGGGGACTGCAGCACAAACGAGCAAACCAGCCATGCAAGATCTAGCCGAAGTTATTCCAGAAACGAAAAAAGGCACATTCGTACGCTACCCCGGCTCGCCGTTTGAGCTGTTTCAGCCCTACGCGCCTGCGGGCGACCAGCCAACCGCCATTGCAAAATTGGTAGAGGGCGTGCAAGACGGTGAGGTGTTTCAAACCCTGCTGGGCGTTACGGGTTCAGGTAAAACCTTTACCATGGCCAACGTGATTGCCCAACTAGGGCGGCCTGCGATTGTGTTTGCGCCCAACAAAACATTAGCTGCGCAGCTGTACAGTGAATTTCGCGAATTCTTCCCCAAGAACGCGGTGGAATATTTTGTCAGCTACTACGACTATTACCAGCCCGAGGCCTATGTACCGCAGCGGGATTTGTTTATTGAAAAAGACTCTGCTATCAACGAGCATATTGAGCAGATGCGTCTGTCGTGCACTAAGTCAATTCTGGAGCGGCGAGATGTGGTGATAGTGGCTACCGTGTCTGCCATCTACGGTATTGGCGAGCCCGAGAGTTACCACAAGATGATTATGACGCTGCGTGTGGGCGACAAAGTAGGCCAGCGCGATTTGATAGCGCAACTGATTCGCATGCAGTACCAGCGCAACGATGCAGATTTTTCACGCGGCAAGTTTCGTGTGCGCGGCGACACGATTGATGTGTTTCCGGCTGAACATTCCGAGCTGGCCATTCGCATTGAATTGTTTGACGACGAGATTGAATCGCTCAGCTTGTTTGACCCGTTGACGGGCCGCATTCGCCAGAAGATTCCGCGCTTTACCGTGTACCCGTCCAGCCACTATGTGACCCCGCGCGACAAAGTGCTGACGGCTATCGAGACGATCAAAATGGAACTGTCTGACCGCCTGAAAGAACTGGTAGGCATGAATAAACTGGTCGAGGCGCAGCGGCTGGAGCAGCGCACCCGGTTTGACCTGGAGATGATGAGCGAGATAGGCCACTGCAAAGGTATTGAAAACTACACCCGCCACCTCAGCGGAGCCATGCCCGGTAGCCCGCCCAGCACACTGACCGACTACATGCCCAAAGACGCCATCATGTTTTTGGACGAAAGCCACCAAATGATTGGCCAGCTGAACGCCATGTACAGCGGCGACCGGTCGCGCAAAACCACGCTGGTCGACTACGGCTTCAGGCTGCCCAGCGCGCTGGACAACCGGCCCCTGAAGTTTGAAGAATTTGAAAAACGCATGCGCCAGTGCATATTTGTCAGCGCCACGCCTGCAGCGTACGAGGGCGAGCATTCGGGCCAGGTGGTAGAGCAGCTGGTGCGCCCCACTGGCCTGGTTGACCCCGAGGTAGAAGTGCGTCCCGCCACCCACCAGGTAGACGATGTGCTGCAGGAAATTCGCATTCGGGTGGAGAAAAACGAGCGCGTGCTGATTACTACGCTGACAAAGCGGATGGCTGAGCAGCTGACCGACTATTTGGCCGACAACGGCTGCAAAGTACGCTACCTGCACAGCGATGTTGACACGGTAGAACGGGTGGAGATTTTGCGCGACCTGCGGCTGGGTACTTTTGATGTGCTGGTAGGCATTAACCTGCTGCGCGAGGGCCTGGACATTCCCGAGGTGTCGCTAGTGGCTATTTTGGACGCCGACAAAGAAGGCTTCTTGCGGGCTGAGCGCAGCTTGATTCAAACCATTGGCCGGGCAGCACGCAACCTGAATGGCCGCGCTATTTTGTACGCCGACAAAATGACCGACAGCATGAAAAAAGCCATCAGTGAGACCGAGCGCAGGCGTATCAAGCAGACCCAATTTAACCTGGACAACGGCATTACCCCCAAGTCGATTGTCAAAAAAGTACGCGATTTGATCGACGGCGTGTACAGCGAAAAGTCCAGCAAAGCTGCCGAGCAGCGCGAACTGGACCGCGCCCATGTCGAGGACATGAGTGACAAAGACGTCAGCAAGCAAATAAAGCGCTTAGAGAAGCAAATGATTGACCATGCTAAAAACCTGGAGTTTGAAAAAGCCGCCCGCGTGCGCGACCAACTGGCACTGCTGCGTGAGCAGGCGTTTGGCGCCGCAGGGTCAGATAATATCGTGCCGCTGTCTGCTGCTTAGGTAACGGTGACGTTCCATCACGCGCGCAATAAGTTGTAATGCGGGCAGGGCAGCTTTATTTGCTGCAGACATTAAATTTTAGACATTTTAGGCTGTTAACCCAAGTAAAACCTGCTCAAGCAGCTATTTAATTAGTAGCAATGATCATGACATTTCCAACCACTGTGCAACCCGAACCACCCGTTATCCAAATTCTCATGGTGTGCATGGGCAACATTTGCCGCAGCCCTACGGCTGAGGCGGTTTTGCGCGCCAAGGTGGCGCAAGCGGGGCTGACGCAGCAGGTACTGATTGATTCAGCAGGTACGCACAACTACCACCCCGGCAGCCCGCCCGATGAGCGCAGCCAGCAGCATGCGCTGCGCCGCGGGCTTGATTTGTCAGCCTTGCGCGCCCGGCAGATTCACCCCGACGACTATGCAGACTTTGACCTGATACTGGCCATGGACTGGGACAACTTGGCGCTGCTGCAGGTTGATTGCCCACCCCAGCATGCTGTCAAACTCAAGCTGTTAATGGAGTTTGCCGCCCCCAGCGCTGCTCTAGGCGCTGTGGTGCCCGACCCTTACCACGGGGGCGCAAGCGGTTTTGAGCAGGTTTTAGACTTGACTGAGGCGGCGAGTGATGGCTTGGTGCAGCATTTGGCGCGAGCGCTGGCCAAAATATAGGGCTTGTCTTACAACATCCCACACATCCCGTGGCATAAACTGTCTTAATACCTGAGCAGACCGTTCAGTTATATGCTATACTTGACGGTAACAGTCGGGAACTAAGCAGATGGTCCTTTCATCAGACAGTTCTGCACCCTTAAGGCTGGTAAACCCGCATACCAATAGCGGGTGTACCAAGGAAGCCAATACGCAATGGTCGTGCTGGTCAGTATGGGCGGAGATAGAGCCACTGCGCTCCCCACAATGAGTGGAGAGTACAGAAGCAATTCAATAACTGTAAGCAAAAGGAGCTTGCGATGCGTCTTACAACTAAAGGCCGTTTTGCGGTCACTGCAATGATTGACTTGGCCTTGCGCCAAAATTCGGGTCCCGTTACTTTGGCAGCAATCAGCCAGCGCCAGCAAATATCGCTGTCGTACCTAGAACAACTTTTCGGCAAGCTGCGCCGCCACGAGCTGGTAGAGTCTACCCGTGGTCCAGGTGGTGGCTACACGCTGGGCCGCAAGGCGGCAGACATTACCATCGCCGACATCATCGTGTCGGTTGATGAGCCGATGGATGCAACCCAGTGTGGCGGCAAAGAAAATTGCCACGGTACTGATGCAGGCCGCTGCATGACCCACGAGCTGTGGGCATCGCTGAACACACGGATGGTGGAGTTTTTGGATTCAGTCAACTTGCAGCATATGGTGGACGAGCAGTTGGCCAAAGGCTTGGAGATTGAATCCAAGCCAATGATCAAAAAAGCTATTGCACCCATGCCATTACCCAAGCCAGTGCGTGTGAATGCACCCAACTCGGTATTTGCACTGGGCAATGTGTTTGCCAAATCGTAAATTTGGTGAGGCAACTGCCTAGCTTGTTTGAACCCAAGCCTCTTTGGATTCCCAGTATTTACCGATCCGTAAATACGCGTATTTTATTTTTAGCCAGTCATTGAATGTACTAGCCATGAGCGATACACCACACTTTCCCATTTACATGGACTACAGCTCTACCAACCCGTGTGACCCACGTGTAGTAGATGCCATGATTCCCTGGTTGCGCGAGCATTTTGGCAACCCTGCATCACGCAGCCATGCGTGGGGCTGGGAGGCCGAAGCTGCAGTAGAAAAAGCACGCGACCATATTGCTGCACTGATTGGTGCTGACCCACGTGAGATTGTGTGGACCAGCGGTGCCACTGAATCAAACAACTTGGCCATCAAAGGTGCAGCGGGTTTTTATAAAACCAAAGGCAAACACTTGATCACTGTAAAGACCGAGCACAAAGCTGTGCTGGACACCATGCGTGAGCTGGAGCGCCAAGGTTTCGAAGTCACCTACCTGGACGTGCAAGAAGATGGTTTGGTCAACCTTGACGCGTTCAAAGCCGCCATTCGCCCCGACACGATTTTGGCCAGCGTGATGTACGTAAATAACGAAATCGGCGTCATTCAAGACATGATGGCGCTGGGCAATGCTTGCCGTGAGAAGGGAGTGATCTTCCACGTAGACGCAGCGCAAGCCACCGGCCGCGTAGAATTTGACATCAGCAAAATGCCGATTGACTTGATGAGCCTGACCAGCCATAAAACCTATGGGCCTAAGGGCATTGGCGCTTTGTATGTGCGCCGCAAGCCGCGTATTCGCATCGAGGCGCAAATGCACGGCGGTGGCCATGAGCGCGGCATGCGCAGCGGCACATTGCCCACGCACCAGTGCGTAGGCATGGGCGAAGCGTATCGCATTGCCAAAGAAGAAATGGCCGAAGAAAATAAACAGATCACCGTTTTACAACAACGCTTGATGAACGGCCTGAAAGGCATTGAACAAGTGTTTATCAACGGCCACGAAACCCAGCGCGTGCCGCACAATATCAACATGAGCTTTAACTATGTGGAGGGCGAAAGCCTGATCATGGGCATTAAAGGTTTGGCTGTGTCATCTGGCTCGGCTTGCACTTCAGCGTCGCTAGAGCCCAGCTATGTACTGCGTGCCCTAGGCCGCAGTGACGAGCTGGCACACAGCAGCCTGCGCATGACCATTGGCCGCTGGACCACTGAGGCTGAGATTGATTTTGCGATTGCAACAATCAAAGAAAACGTAGCCAAACTGCGCGATATGAGCCCGCTGTGGGACATGTACCAAGAAGGCATCGATATTTCTACCATTCAGTGGACAGCACATTGAGAGTGATGTTTAAAGGCATTGTGGCCATCAGTGCTATCTGCACAGCGCTGGGTGCACAGGCCTCTACCGGCGTAAGCTGTCTATTGGCAGTACAAGTCAAAGAAAAGTTTGTGCAACCGATTCAACAAACCATCGTTAAAGCCAAGGTGGTAGAGGTTAAGGATAATGCCAACGGCCGCAATGATTCAGATTGCAAAGCGTTGTTTGAAAAGACAAAAACAGTTTGGTTAAATGTCTCAAACAACAACTTAAGAGATAAGCCAGCGGACATTACCGTAGGGCAGAAAATGTGGGTTGGCTTTATTTATGGGGATGACCGCGGTGGCGCAGTGTGGCGCGACTATTCGGTCATTACCCAGCAACAATATTTGGAGAAGAAAAATGGCATACAGTGAAAAAGTAGTTGACCACTATGAAAACCCCCGTAACGTTGGTAGCTTTGAAAAAGGCGACGACACCGTAGGCACCGGCATGGTGGGCGCGCCTGCGTGTGGCGACGTGATGAAGCTGCAGATCAAGGTCAACCCGGTAACGGGTGTGATTGAAGACGCACGGTTTAAAACCTATGGCTGCGGATCGGCGATCGCTTCATCCTCGTTGGTAACCGAGTGGGTCAAAGGTAAAACCCTTGACCAGGCAGCCGCGCTCAAGAACAGCCTAATTGCTGAAGAACTGGCGTTGCCGCCGGTGAAGATTCACTGCTCTATCTTGGCCGAAGACGCCATTAAAGCAGCAGTCAACGACTACAAGGCCAAGCACGGCGCAGCTGCGGCTGTGGCAGTGGCTGCTTAAGTCAAAACATTCAGCTCGAATAGCGAGTACAGCGAAATATGGCAGTTACCTTATCCCCCGCCGCCGCCAAGCACGTAACTAAATACCTTACCAAGCGCGGTAAGGGCATAGGGGTGCGTTTGGGTGTCAAAACCACCGGCTGCTCGGGCTTGGCGTACAAGCTGGAATATGTGGACGAGGTACCTCCAGAGGACGTGCTGTTTGAAACCCAAGGCATCAAGCTGATGGTGGATCCGAAAAGCTTGGCTTATTTAGACGGTACTGAATTAGACTTTGTGCGCGAAGGCTTGAACGAGGGCTTTAAGTTTAACAACCCCAATGAGCGCGATAAGTGCGGTTGCGGTGAAAGCTTCCGCGTCTAAATACGTCCATACGGGCGGCAAGCCACTTGTGAATCTCCAGTCCAACGACTTCGAACTTTTTAACCTGCCCACCACCTTTGCGCAGGACAACGCCGCCATAGATGCGCGATGGAAAGACTTGCAGCGCGAAGCGCACCCCGATAAGTTTGCCGCGCAAGGGGCTGCAGCACAGCGTATCGCCATGCAATGGAGCGTGCGCATCAACGAGGCCTACCAGCGACTGAAAGACCCGGTGAGACGCGCCGCCTATTTGTGCGAGCTGCACCACGCACCCATCAACGCCGAAAGCAATACCGCCATGCCCGCTGCATTTTTAATGCAACAAATTGAACTGCGCGAGGCGCTAGATGATGCGACAAGCATAGAGCATTTAGACCAGATCAATGTGCAAGCCAAGCAAATACTGCTCAAGCAGCTATCAGAAGTAGAGCATTTGATCGATACTTCGAAAGATTACAAGCAAGCCGCCCAAGCCGTCAGAGCCCTTATGTTCGTTGAGCGCTTTACCCAAGACATCGGTGCGTGCTACGAGGCTCTGGGACAATAAAGCAAAGCAGAAAATTCTATGGCCTTACTACAAATTTCCGAACCAGGCCAAAGCCCGGACCCGCACACGCGCCGCATTGCCGTGGGCATCGACTTGGGCACCACGCATTCGCTGGTGGCAGCGGTTAAAAACGGCGTAGCTGAATGCCTACCCGACGAGCAGGGCGCTGTGATCTTGCCATCGGTGGTGCGCTATTTGCCTGAGGGCAACGGGCCGGGCCGCCAGATCGGCGCGCTGGCACACGCTGCGCAAAGTACTGACCCCGAGAACACAATTGCCAGCGTCAAGCGCCTGATGGGACGCGGCATGAACGACATTGCCAACGCCGACAAACTGCCCTACAAACTTATAGCCGAGCAGGGCACCGGCGGCGGCATGGTCAAAATTGCCACGGCGTATGGTGACAAATCACCTGTCGAGGTAAGCGCTGAGATTTTGGCCACGCTGCGGTTTCGCGCCGAAGACAGCTTTGCCGACGACTTGTATGGCGCTGTGATTACCGTGCCCGCCTACTTTGACGACGCGCAGCGCCAGGCCACTAAAGACGCCGCAAAGTTAGCTGGCATCAACGTGCTGCGCTTGATTAACGAACCCACTGCAGCGGCCATAGCGTATGGCCTAGAGCATGCCAGCGAAGGCGTATACGCGGTGTACGACCTAGGCGGCGGCACATTTGATATTTCTATTTTGCGACTGTCGCAAGGCGTGTTTGAAGTCATCTCCACCGGCGGTGACAGCGCGCTGGGCGGCGACGATTACGACCGTGTACTGGGCGATTTGATCTTGGCGCAAACCGGTTTGATCGCCAGCACGGCGCACGACAAAGCGGCCATCAAAATGCTGGCACGCGATGTGAAAGAGCAGCTGTCTACTATGGATTTAGTAGCTGCTCGAGCAGGTTTTACGGGCTCAAATGCTGATTTCGCTATTGAAAAAGCGTCTTTTGAACATGCTACAGCCCATTTAACTGCCAAAACCCTGCAAGCCGTACGCAAGGCTCTGCGCGACGCTAAATTGACCAAAGACGACGTGCAAGGCGTGGTGATGGTGGGTGGGTCCACCCGCATGCCGCAAGTGCAAAAGGCGGTGCAAGATTTCTTTGGCAAGCCGCCACTGAACAATTTAAACCCTGACGAAGTGGTCGCTTTGGGTGCCGCCATTCAGGCCAACCAATTGGCTGGCAATAACCCGCAAGGCGACTTGCTGTTGCTGGACGTGATTCCGTTGAGTTTGGGGATTGAAACGATGGGCGGTTTGGTAGAGCGCATTGTGCCGCGCAACCAAACCATTCCCACGGCCATGGCGCAAGACTTCACCACCTATCAAGATGGTCAAACCGCGCTGGCGCTGCATGTAGTGCAAGGCGAGCGCGACCTGGTGGCCGACTGCCGCAGCTTGGCCAGGTTTGAGTTGCGCGGCATACCTCCCATGGTGGCCGGGGCCGCGCGCATCCGCGTGACCTTTACGGTAGATGCCGATGGCATGCTGCAGGTGGCCGCCAAAGAGCAGGTCAGTGGTGTAGAGGCGCAGATTGATGTCAAACCCAGCTACGGTTTGACGGATGACCAAATAGCCAAAATGCTGCAAGACAGCTTCAGCACGGCACAAGTTGACATGCAGGCCAGAGCGTTGGCCCAGGCGCGGTTAGATGCTGAACGTTTGGTGCTTGCGGTGCTATCGGCGCTCAAAGCCGATGGCGCGCTGCTGGCTGACAATGAGCGCCACCCCATTGAACAATTGATCCTTGCTGTGCGCCAAGGCGCAACGTCGGGTGACGCCGCGTCCATTGAAGCGCAAACCAAAGCCTTAGCCGACGGCACAGAAGCTTTTGCCGCCCAGCGCATGAACGCGGGCATCCACAAAGCCTTGGCGGGTAAAAATATTGAGACCGTGTAACGCATTTATTTTATGAACTTGACATGAGTCTTTCTACAGGCTCACGACGAACGGATGACGAGCTATGCCCATTATTAAAATACTTCCCCACCCAGAATATTGCCCCAACGGCGCAGAAGTCAAAGCCAATGTGGGCGACAGCATTTGCGAGACGCTGCTGGACAACGGCATCGAGATCGAGCACGCCTGCGACATGAGCTGTGCCTGTACCACCTGCCACATCATCGTGCGCGAGGGCATGGGCAGCTTAAATGAGATAGACGAAAACGAAGAAGACCTGCTAGACCGCGCCTGGGGTCTGGAGCCTAACAGCCGCCTGTCGTGTCAAGCATTTGTGGCGCAAAAAGACTTGGTGGTGGAAATTCCCAAGTATTCGATCAACCATGCCAAAGAAAATCACTGAGAGGCCAAATTTTATGGCAAAGATGGCTTGTAACTAGGTAAGACCTGCGCAGGCTACTGCTCTTTTTTTGCATAATAGGTGTTAAGCAATTATTGTTTCTTGACTTGAGAGCACAGCACATGCGGCAAATATTTTTAGACACTGAAACCACCGGTTTGTCGGCCACGGGCGGCGACCGCATTTTAGAGCTGGCTTGTGTTGAGCTGGTCAACCGCAAACTGACACGGGTGAACCAGCATTTTTATATCAACCCCGAGCGTGACAGCCACGAAGAAGCGCTGCGCGTGCATGGCATTACCAGCGAATTTTTGGCAGACAAGCCCAAATTTTCGGCGATTGCAGGAGATTTTTTAACCTATATTGCAGGCGCAGAAGTCATCATTCACAACGCACCGTTTGACGTGGGCTTTTTAAACATGGAACTGGCCAAGGCAGGCAAGGGCGAGTTGAAAACCTATGTCAGCAAAATCACCGACACACTGGCCATGGCCAAAGAGCTGTACCCCGGCAAACGCAATGGGCTGGACGCCTTGTGTGACCGCCTGGGTGTAGACAACTCCAGCCGCACGCTGCATGGTGCGCTGCTGGACGCCGAGCTGCTGGCCGATGTGTACATCAACCTCACACGCGGCCAAGACGCACTGCTGATCGACGCGGGCTCACATTCATCAGGCGAGGATGGTGCAGCGGCACGTGTTGACTACTCCGTACTGCAATTCGTAGTGTTGCAAGCCAGCGATAGCGAGGGGTCAGCCCATGAAGACGTGCTCATACAAATTGATAAAGCCAGCAATGGCAAAACGGTATGGCGCGCAACGCCTGTTGCAGCATGAGTTAGCTGCTACTCAGTGGACAATAAACACTAAATTTTTGCGCAAACCGAGCAAGCCCACTGGCGAGGTTGACTGCAGCGGAATTACGGATGTTATTTGTCTGCGCGTTGCAACCTTTGTGCGATGCTTGGGGTTACTTGGTAAAAGCGCTTGCGAATAGTCTCCGAATAATAGTCTGCCTCTTCTTTTCCAGTAAAGTCCGCGGGCCAAGTGCTTCGGTCACGCCATGGATGGCCATTGTCCTCAATTCCCAGTTCAACCTTCCAGGCGCTGTACAGGTGGTGAAAAAACTCGTGTTGTAGCCACTGGGATAAGTATATTCGTCGCTCCAGCTCGGTACGAGGGCCGACACCTTGTACGGGGGCTTTCTTCTTGATTATCCAGCTGTCGTCACAAATGAACACGGGTTTCGATGTGCCATTAAAACTGCTTATTCCGCCGCTGAATGTATTCCACCTTGCACCCTTGTCGTTATCGTGGGGGTAGATGAGCCAAAACATATCTGTTTTTTCGGCTACGCCTTTGGGTAGCTGTAAGAGCGGCTCGGTAAAATTGTATACGTGGTTCGTTTCTTTATTAATTTCAAAGCACTTGTTAATTTTATAAAATTTCAGCTCCAAGTTCAGCTCGCCGCCGCTAATGGCCAGTAGATAGCTTTGGAACAAACGTAGAGATTGGCGTACTGCTTTGTAGTTTACTGCTTCTATTTCCGGGTTCAGACGCTCGTTGAGTAGCGTTGGTCCTGTATCAGGAATAATGTTACTGCATTCAGGCATCACTATGGTCATTTGAATCGGGGTTTTGCCCAGCATAGGCTTACTAATGCCAACCCGGGTAATTTCATCCAACATGCGCAAATGGGCATAAGGACCGGGTTCTCCAAGGAAAGGACGCGGCTTTCCAGGCTG
Source organism: Polaromonas sp. (assembly GCA_031386655.1). Classification (GTDB taxonomy): domain Bacteria; phylum Pseudomonadota; class Gammaproteobacteria; order Burkholderiales; family Burkholderiaceae_C; genus JAAFIP01. Next base: position 18,124 of record JANNCO010000276.1, read on the forward strand.
AGTCGGCCCATAGTGGGCCCACCATCCTTGGTCTTCGACCCCGGTATCTCCAATAAGCGGAATTTTTTTAATCAGATCGTCAACGATGAGGCGTGCGCCTAGATAGTCTTTATCGACAACCTTATCTTCGGCTTCCAGCAATTTTGTAATTAATTCAACGTACAAGGGGGGAAAGTTTTCCTTGGCGCCATATCGATCCCAAAACTCTGCCAGTGCTGCTGGAGTATTGGTTGACGACGGTGTGGGTGGCACCGCAGCAGATGTTGACGCAGACGGTGCAGGCACTGATGCCGTATCCGACACCAAATTGGTGCCACTACCGCCTCCACAGCTAAGCAAGCTAGTTACCAGAACAACGGCAAATGCGCTTTTCAAAGCACGACGTGCAAATCGAAGCCTCACATCAACAACACTTATCATTTTTATAGTTTCCTGACAAAATTTTATAAGCGCAGAATTGACTGTTCGCGCAGACCGTGTCGGACAACTGACACGGTCGTTGGAAAAAAATTAGGGATATTATTTGTTTGCGGTCTGCAGCTTTTGCGCGATGCTGATGGGTTGGTTGTAGAAACGCTTGCGAAGAGACTCTGAGTAGTAGTCTTCTTCTATTTTCCCGACAAAGTCCTTTTGCCAATAATTCCGATTAAACCACTCATGATTGTCTTTTCCCTCAAGTTTCAGTTCAGAATAGCTGCTGTAAAGGTGGTGAAAAAACTCGTGTTGAAACCACTCGGACAAATATATTCGTCGCTCTACTTCGGTGCGAGAGCCTACCCCTTGGAGGGGAGCCCTCTTTTTGATTATCCAGTCGTCTTCACACATGAACACAGGTTTCCGTTTATCGCCGAACCAAGATAATCCGCTTTTGTAGTTGATCTTTGCTCCTTTGTCTATGTCGTTAGGGTAGATGAGCCAAAACATGTCTGTTTTTTCTACTACACCCTCGGGTAATTGGAGAAGTGGCTCTGAGAAATTGCCGCCTAAGTAATCTTTTTCTTTATTAATTTGAAAGCACTTATTGATTTTATAAAACTTTAACTCCAAGCTCAGTTCGCCACCGCTGATGGCCAGTAGATAGCTTTGGAACAAGCGCAAAGATTGGCGCACCACTTTGTAGTCATCAGCTTCTATTTCTGGGTTCAAAGGGTGATTAAGTAGCGTCGGTCCTTCTTGGGGAATTATGTCGGTGCATTTAGGCATCACTATGGCCATTTGAATCGTGGTCTTGCCTAACATGGATTTTCCGCTTACGCCGACCCGGGTAATTTCGTCCAACATACGCAAATAGGCATAAGGGCCAGGTTCTCCAAGGTGAGGTAGCGGATTTTTAGCCTGCATCTTGGAATAGTTAATATCCCAAATGTTGTTTCCGATCACTGTGTTGTCGTCCATAAGTGGATTTTTTTTGATTAGATCTTCGACGATGACACGTGCACCTTGGAAGTCTTTTGCGACAACTTTATCTTCAGCCTCAAGCAACCTTGTGACAAGTTCCACGTAATTCTGGGGGAAACTTTCCTTAGCACCATACGTGTCCCAAAATTTTGCCAGCGCGACTGGGGTATTGGTTGAGACCACTTCAGGTGCGGAGGGTACTGTATTAGGTGTTACCGCAGACGGTACAGACGCTGATGCCGTGTCTGACACCACATTATTACCATCGCTGCCTCCGCAGCTAAGCAAGCTGGTTATCAAAACAGCGGCAGATGCATTTTTCAAGG
>JANNCO010000279.1:0-14045 GCA_031386655.1 Polaromonas sp.
GTTTTTATTGCCCTGCGGCTTGGTGGGCATTGTTATAGGGGCTTTGCTGTTCAAGCTGTTGCAGGCGCAGGTGGTGGCGGGCATAGTGGGCGCATTCACCTTGCTGTTTTTAGCGCAGCGCCTGCTGTTTCCGCCCAAAGCAGATGCACCGCCACCGCCGCGCTGGCTGGGCGCGGTGCTGACCGTCACGTCGGGATTTACCAGTTTTATCGCCCATGCAGGTGGCCCACCGATCAATGCGTATGCCATCCCGCTTAAGCTCAAGCCCCTAGTGTTTACTGCCACCATGGCGTACTTCTTTTTCATCATCAACCTGGCCAAGTGGATTCCGTATGCGTGGCTGGGTTTGCTGGACATACGAAACTTTGCCACGTCGCTGGCACTCTTACCGTTTGCCCCCATCGGGGTGTGGGTGGGCGTAAGAATTGCCAGACATATCCAGCCCACTTTGTTTTACCGCTTGGTGTATTTAGGTATGTTCCTTACCGGCATTAAGTTAGTATGGGACGCATTGAAGTAGAGAAAGCCTGCCATGACCCTCACTGCTAAATTGACCGACATCAAAGCCCAAACCCGCAAAGTTTGGGCTTTGTCGCTTCCGTACTTTCAATCCGAGCAAAAGTGGCAAGCCTGCGCCATGCTGGCGCTGATCGTACTGCTTAATTTAGGTATGGTTTACATGTCGGTATTGATCAACGATTGGAACCGCGTGTTCTACGACGCGCTGCAAGCCAGAAACGAAAAAGTATTCTGGCAAGAGGTGTGGCACTTTACGTATTTAGCTTTTACGTTTGTCGTGTTGGGGGTGTACAAGTTTTATATGACCCAGCTGCTTGAGGTGCGCTGGCGCAGCTGGATGACCACTGACACCCTGCGCCGGTGGCTGGCCAACCAAGCCTTCTACACCATGGAGCTGATGCGTTTTAACCAACCCACCGACTTTGCTGAAGCCGCTACAGCCGACAACCCCGACCAGCGCATTCAAGAAGACATTAATTTATTTACCAGCTACACCGTGTCGCTCAGCATGGGGCTGCTCAATTCGGTGGTCACGTTGGTCAGTTTTGTGGGGGTGCTGTGGGGTTTAAGTGGGCTGACCAGTTTTACCCTGGGCGGCACCACGTATGAAATAGCAGGTTTTATGGTGTGGGCTGCTGTGCTGTATTGCGCCGCTGGCAGTGTGATTGCGCACTATATTGGCAAGCCGCAGATTCGCCTGAATTTTCTGCAGCAGCGCTTTGAAGCGGATTTTCGCCACCACTTGGTACGCGTGCGCGAGCACAGCGAAGCCATTGCACTGGACAAAGGCGAGCAGGTTGAAGGCAAGGCGCTTGACGGGCGATTCAGTGCCGTTTTATCTAACTATTTGAAACTTCTCGCAGCGCAAAAAAGGCTGATGTGGTTTTCTTCTGGTTATGGGCAGTCGGCCATTATTTTCCCCTTGCTGCTGGCAGCGCCGCAGTACTTCAAAGGCACCATACAAATCGGGCAGTTCATGCAAATAGGCTCAGCGTTTGGCTATGTGCAAGGGGCGCTCAGCTGGCTGGTAGACAACTATCCTAACTTGGCAATTTGGAAGGCCACCACCGACCGGCTTACCAGCTTTGAAGCATCGCTGAACACTATAAAACAACAAAAATATAGGCAAAATGAGCCGTTAACCCAGGTAAGTACTGCTCAAGCAGCTATTGAAAATGTAGCAACTAATAATCTGCAGTTGCATGACATGGCGTTGGCGTTGCCCAACGGCAGCCCGCTGGCGCGCAATATTAACCTCACCGCGCAGCCCGGTGACAGCATTGTTGTCAATGGCCCGTCGGGCAGCGGTAAAAGCACGCTGTTTCGCAGCGTGGCAGGTATTTGGCCCTTTAGTAGCTTGGGGGCCAGTGGCACTATCACGCGGCCCGATGGCTTTGATGCGCAAGCTATGTTTGTACCCCAGCGGCCGTACTTTCCTAATGCCAGTTTGCGCGCAGCATTGGCCTACCCACACGAGGCAAGCCGCTACAGCGACGAGGCACTGTGCGCGGCGCTAGACGAGGCGTTGCTGCCTGATTTGAAAGCGCGCCTGAACGACGAGGACGCGTGGGGCCAGAAACTATCGGGCGGCGAACTACAGCGCCTGGCATTGGCGCGCGTATTTTTGAAAAAACCACGCTGGCTTTTTGTGGACGAAGGCACCAGTGCGCTGGACACAGTGGCTGAGCACACTGTGTACACCCGACTGCTGGCACAAGTGCGCAGCTTGCAAGGCGTTTTGGTGTCGATTGCACACCGCCCCTCAGTGGCGGATTTCCACAGCACGCAATGGACTTTTGTACCTGCACCCAGCAGCCAGAGTGCAAAGTTCACGGTGTCATCATCTGCACATGACCCCGCACTGCCCAAGGCGCGGGGTTGATAAAGTTGAATCAATGCAGCGTAAAGCTGTGTAAAGCCTGCCAACCTGGGCGCATAGGGTGCGTTAAATAACTGCCAATATATCTTCACAAAAATTCGAACCCACAGCGGACAAGGAGCACACATGCCACACCAGCTATCTATCCAACGCGGCGCACTGGCTGCCGCGATGACCGTAGCTTTGCTTGCCTGCAGTCCTTTGGGTACACGCCCTCAGGGCAGCGTGCAGCCTAGCCCCGCAGCCCAAGCGGCCCTGGTTGCTGTGCAAAGATTGCCTGTGAATTCAACCACAGGCACCGCGCCCGTATGGCGCGCCACATCGCGGCTGGGCTATGCGCCCACTGCCGCCAGCGCGCAGGCTGCGCAACCCAGCGCGGCAGCGTGGGCGCTGCAACAGGTTGATGCAGCCCGCGCAGCCAGCCAGCAAAAACCCAACATCCCCGCAGACATGGCAGCATTTAACGCACCGGTAGACAGCCTAGCCGCCGAATTTCATGCCTTCAACGAAGCCCGCAAAAAGCTGCGCGAACGTGCAGCCGATACCAAAGCCACCGATACCGACACCAACGCCGACAAAGCCATCATTGAAGAAAAGTTCTTGCGCCAGACGGTGCGCACCTCTGCAGCATGGCGTGTAATGGCTTGCAGCGACAGCGCCATAGAGCAGCCGCTGCTGGCCAAAATGACCGAGTTCTGGTTTAACCATTTCAACATCTCAGTGACCAAAGGCCCCACCCGCGCCTTTGTAGGCCACTACGCCGCCACCGCCATGCGCAGCAACGCACTGGGCAAGTTTGAAGATTTGGTTTTGGCCAGCGCACAGCACCCCGCCATGCTGCTGTACCTGGACCAAGCGCAAAGCAATGCGCGCGGGCTGAACGAGAACTACGCCCGTGAGCTGATGGAGCTGCACACCCTGGGCGTGGGTGGTGGCTACACCCAAAATGATGTGCGTGAGCTGGCCCGCATTTTGACCGGCTGGACCGTGCCCATTGCCCAAGGCAAAGGCTTTGCCTTTAACCCGCGCCAGCACGACACGGGCGACAAGGTGCTGCTGGGCACTGCATTTAAAAACAACGGTAAGCAAGAAGGGGTAGATGCTATCCGCATGCTGGCGCGCCACTCTGCTACGGCCAAGCGCGTCACACTGCGACTGGCCCAAGCTTTTGTGTCAGATCAACCCAGCCCGGCGCTGCTAGCCCAACTGGCCGCTACATTTACCCGTACCGAAGGTGACATTCACGCGGTGATGCTTACTATCATCGCGTCGCCTGAGTTTTGGCAAACCGACAACACCTTGTTTAAAACTCCGCTGGACTTCGCCTGCTCTGCGCTGACAGCGCAAGGCGGCGCACGAGACCCGCGCGATGTGCAACTGGCACTGGGCTTTTTAAACCAGGCAGGCCAGCCACTGCATGCCTGGCCCACGCCCGACGGTTACCCGACCGATGCCGCCACCTGGCTGGCACCCGAGGCGCTCACACGCCGCGCTGATTTTGCTATGGCACTGGGTGGCCGCATGGCAGAGCCTGCTTACCTAAAGCCGTTTTTAAGCGCGGCTAACCGCGACCGCATTGCCCGCGAAGCGCCCGCTGTGCGCACCGGTTTACTGCTGGCCAGCCCTGACTTTATGAGCAAATGATGCGCCTGTTGCATGTTTTAAATTTACCCCAATGCAACCACTGTGCCAGACACTTAACCGAACGGAGTAGCCCATGTTCAGCCCTTTAATGACCACCGCAGCGCCCACCATATCATCTGCCCTGTCACGCCGCCAACTGCTTGGCATTCTAGGCGCAGGCGCTGCGCTCAGCACTGCCCCGCGCGTGTGGGCGCAAGCAGCCCCCGCAGGCGGCAAGCCTAGCCAGGGACGCATGGTGGTGGTGTTTTTGCGCGGCGCGTATGACGGCTTGTCTGCCTTTGTGCCCTATGCCGATGCCGATTATTACAAGCTGCGCCCCACCATTGCCATAGCCGCGCCTGACGGCAACGCCAGCACGGCTATCAAGCTGGACGACACTTTTGCGCTGCACCCATCCATGGCGGTGTTGATGCCACTGTGGCAGCAAGGCGTGCTCAGCTTTGTGCCCTCTGCAGGCATGCCTGCACCCAACCGGTCGCACTTTGACGCGCAGTACCAAATGGAGACCGGCCACAGCGGTAAAACCAGCGGCGCCTCGGGCTGGATCAATACGCTGGCGGGTATGAACACAGCGCCTGCTGCACTGGGTTTAAACAAGACGCCCAGTGCCCTGGAGGTGAGCAAAACGCCCAGTGCCCTGGAGGTGAACAAGACGCCCAGTGCCCTGGAGGTGAACAAGACGCCCAGTGCCCTGGAGGTGAACAAGACGCCCAGTGCCCTGGGCGTGGGCGAGGCTAACCCCGCCATCTTGGCGGGCAACGCCAAAGTCAAGCTCATCCCTCAGGGTCAAGCCGCCGAGCGCGTGGGTGTGCTGGCCAATAACAATACCCGCCAAGCCTTGCTGGATTTGTACGCAGGCAATGACAAGTTAAGCACCGCGTTTCGCCAAGGCGCGGGCAGCCGCATGAAGAGTGCGCAAGAGCTCAGCGCAGAAAAAAACACAATCGACAGCCGTCGTACCATGGCCACGCGCGAGCAAGCCAACATGGTGAACCGCAAACTAGACAAAGACGGCACCCCCAGTAACTCCGCTGCGCAAAACGCACAAATGCAAGCCGCCAGCAACGGCGCTGCCGACCCCGTGGGCTTGCAGCTAGACGCGCAGCACCTGGGCACACTGATGCGCAATGACCGCAATTTGTCGCTAGGTTTCTTATCTGCTGGCGGCTGGGACACCCACGCCAACCAAGGCAATGCCACAGGTCAATTAGCTGATCGGTTGGGCAACCTGGCCAAAGGCATTGTGCAGTTGCGCCAAGAATTCAGCGAACCTGATGACACCGTCGTGGTGATGAGCGAGTTTGGCCGCACCAGCGCCGAGAACGGCACGCGTGGCACCGACCACGGCTTTGGCAACGCGCTGTGGCTGCTGGGCAACCGCATACAAGGCGGCCAATGGCACGGTAAGTGGACAGGCTTGGCGCGCGGCAACCTGAACGACAACCGCGACCTGCCCGCCCACCACGACTACCGCGCTGTTTTGGCGCAGGTGTTGCGCGGCACGTTTGGTTTGTCAGACTCGGCATTGGCTACGGTGCTGCCGGGTGCTCAGTGGGATGCGAGCCTGGACAGTCTGTTGCGTAAGGCTTAACTTGAGTTACATGATCGCTATTAATTAAATAGCTGCTTGAGCAGTATCTGCGGCTTCAACAGCCTGAAACGCTTGCCAAATCAAGTTCTGTAAATAGCCTTCATTGCTTTTTCTTTGCGTTCACAGTGGGTGCAAGCGTGATCATCGTCATAATGGCCTCGCGTAATTTGGGGTGCATATCACGCAGCTTTTGTATCAGCTGTACCTCTTTGGCACCTAGCAGGTTTACTTGTTTCGCTTGTTGTGCAAAAAAATGGCTCGGTGTATTTTCTGTCACTTCATTGGCGGCAGAATGCAGCGCATCGCCGTACAGCAACCACTGGGTGGAACAGTTGGCACGCTGCACCACATCTTGCACCACCTTGGCAGGAATTTGCCTGCGTTGCCGCCACACGCGAAACGTGGCCTCGTCTTTACCCAAAGACATAGCCAGCGCGCCCCAATCATTTAGCTCCAGTGCCTCAGCCATGCGGGCCAGAACGTTATCTACTTGGATTTCAGTCATTCACCATGGCTTCCTGCAGAGCTGCTTGACACGTTTCATTTTGATAGATAAGATATGTTTCAATTTGAAATGTTTCACTTTGATCTGAGCTTACCATCGAAATGCATCCTGAACAAATCAAGGCAGAAATACGCATGAAAGGCGCTACTCCTTCCAGCCTGGCCGATGGCATGAACCGCTCTCGCATGCTGATCAGCAACGTGATCCATGGTCGTGCAGTGTCACGCCCCGTGGCGCAGCAAATCTCCACATTCCTGGGTAAGTCGCTTCACGACTTGTGGCCAGGCAGGTACGGCCAGGAAGGCCTTGCGCGCCCAACACCCCTGCGCAGGTCGTTCAAATAAACCCATCCCGGATGCAAGCTCTCAATTTCTCCACATCACAAAGCCCATGAACAAACTACAAACCATTGCAGCCCTACAGACACTCGCATCTGAGCAAAAAACCCTGGCTAAATTGTACGAGGACATTAGCGAAGAGACGCATGAGCCCACGTTGTCTGATGAGCCCACGATGGGTGAACGGTTTAACTCCAACGTCGCCGCTTTGACGGCGGCAATTGGCCATATCAGCGGCGCAAGCCCTGGATAACAAACCACATTGCAGTCTAATCATGAGGCGATGAACGAATCGGCGATACTCGTCGTATGCATCGCACCATCTTCACTACGCCTATCGTCAACACCTTGTTTCGCAGTCTTTCTGTCGCATTTCTAAAAATCACTGGCTGGAAGATTGAAGGCAGCTTGCCGCCAGAGGCTGCCAAATGTGTGCTGATAGCTGCGCCCCACACCAGCAACTGGGACTTGCCCTACACCTTGATGGTGGGGTTTGCACTGCGCCTGAACGTGCGCTGGATGGGCAAGCAAAGTATTTTCAAACCGCCGTTTAAAGGCGTTATGCAGTGGCTGGGCGGCATAGCGGTGAACCGCGAACAATCTACCAACCTGGTAGCCGCTTCCAGCGATGCCATCATTCAAGCCGATGACCATTTTCAGCTGGTCGTGCCGCCCGAAGGTACGCGCAGCCAGGTGACGTACTGGAAAACAGGTTTTTACTACATCGCACTGGGCGCCAAAGTACCGATCGTGATGGCGTATTTAGACTACCAACACAAGCGCACCGGCTTGGGCCCTTTGCTGTACCCGTGTGGTGATATCGACAAAGACATGCTGCAGATCAAAGCGTTTTATGCCCAGTTTAAACGCAAGAATAATGAGTAATTAGCCTGCTAACCCAGGTAGATACTGCTCAAGCAGCTATTATTTTTGTAGTGTATTAGGTTGCTTTGTATTGCTCCCAGCCTCGCGCACGCAGCGCGCAGGCCGGGCAGGTGCCGCAGCCGTAGCCCCACGCGTGGCGGTGCGTGCGGTTGCCCAGGTAGCAGGTGTGCGTATGCTCCACCACCAGGTCAATCAAGCGCTGGCCGCCGTCTGTCACACCCGCTGACACACCATTGGCCAAACCTGCAGCATCACCCAAGCTGCGCGTCATCTGCCACGTAGCGGCCTTGTCTATCCACATCAGCGGCGTGTCAATTAAAAATCGCTTGTCCATGCCCAGCGACAGCGCCAGTTGCATGGCTTTCATCGTGTCGTCACGGCAGTCGGGGTAGCCTGAAAAATCTGTCTCGCACACCCCGGTGACTATTACCTGCAAGTCACGCCGGTACGCCAGCGCTGCCGCCAGCGTGAGAAACAGCAGGTTGCGCCCCGGTACAAACGTGTTGGGCAGGCCCGACTGTTCCATCTTAAAAGCCACATCGCGCGTAAGCGACGTTTCGCTCACCTTGCCCAGCACGGCCAGGTCCAGCATATGGTCGTCGCCCAGTTTGGCTGCCCACTTTGGAAAATTATTGCGCAGCGTTTTAATCACCACCGTGCGTTGCACCAGCTCTATGCTGTGCCGCTGCCCATAGTCAAAACCAACAGTTTCTACATGCTCAAATTTTTCTAGCGCGTAGGCCAGACACGCGGTGGAGTCTTGTCCGCCAGAGAACAGCACTAGGGCGCGGGTGTGGATAGGCCCTTGCTGGGCAGTGCGGGTGGTGTCTTGCATGCCGCAATTATCACGTCTTGGCTGGTTGCATTAGGGCCGATGCATTTAATGCGCGCGCTCCTACCTCTTGTAGCGAAGTGTTATCTGCATATATGAATGCAGCTACTTTTAACGTTCAATGTGTGTGACGCGGCAGCCTGTTATGCATCTTCGTCACTCGTTTCGTATTCGATGCCGCCAAGGTATTTGTAGGCACCGTTATAAATCAAGCAGGCAACAGCCACCATCAAATACCCCATGACCAAATACAAGATTGGGAAAAGTAGAAAGAAAAAAATTGACGGACCGCCTTGACCATTGGGTATGGGCATCAGTGAGAATACCAACGCCATGGGTATTACAAACACTAAAGAACTCAGTGCCATGAGGACACCGAAATCTTTTCCGTTTTGGTGTGGTGACAGTCGCTTGATTTGTTTTTTCATTTCACTATTCCGTTTGTAGGCTGACGTAAATGTATACCGAAAAACCTGCGCCAACATCTGGTGACTGCAATTTGTAAAGTTCAACAAATTCTTTTGCTCACGGCTAGTATGGTTGGTTTCTGAAATGTTCACCGTGTTGATTGCAGTACAGCAAGCGCGCAATCATCAAACCAACCCCAGCAAACTACAAAAGTAAAAGCAAAAGTAAAAGCAAAAGCAACAGAAAAAGCAAAACCAAAAGCAAAACCAAAAGCAAAAGCAAAAGTAAATTTACCAACAAAACATAGTAACCAGCGCATAATTTACCCATGCCTACCTCACGCGATACCGCCAGCTACTGCTGCGACTTGCTCAGCACGGCAGGGCCGTGTGTGGCTAAGCGGATGTTTGGTGGGTTTGGCATTAGCACCGGGGGGCTGACGCTGGCACTTCTGGCTGACCTGGGTGATGGCGAGAAGCTGTGGCTGAAAGGGGACGATGCTGCGCGCGGCCAGTATGCAGCAGCGGGTTGCGCAATATTTACCTACGCCATGAAGGGTGTGCCTCGGTCGATGAATTATTTTTGTGCGCCTGACGAGGCAATGGATTCACCCGACGCCATGCGCCCGTGGGCAACGCTGGCGCTGGCCTGCGCTGTTCGCGCCAATTTGGGCAAGCGTGCAGTAGCTACCCAATCGGTCTCAAAAAAATCTACCAGATTATCGGTGCCCACCACACCCGTGCCTACGGCAGCCATGCCCTTGCAAACGTTGGCCAAAGCCTCAGGCCCGCACACGGGCCAGCTGTCTCAAGCGGTGCTGGCGCGTGCGCGTGATGTGGCTAAAAAGATAGCAGTGTCGAGCACTTTGCCCAAAGTCAATGCAGCCAAACCTAGCACCAAGCGCACTGCAGCTTTGCCGCCCAAGACTGCTGCACCGCGCAAATCAGCCAAAGGTGCCAGCACTGCGTCGCAGTAGCTGGGCGCTAGCAACCCCAGCGGTGCAGCACCTTGCGTGCGCGCACCGCTAGCCGGTTGACGCCAGCTGCCACGTACCGCCATGCCGTCGGGTGCTGCTACTGGTAGCGGTGTGCTGTCCCAGTCAAAATACAGCGACTCATGGGCGGGCACATGCCACGCTTCCATTACTACTCGGTCGCAGGCGCTAATGGGTAACGCGTCACCGGCTTGTAGAAAATGGTCGCCCGGCTGACTGGCCAGCGTTACCCAAGCCGCGCCTTGGGTAATGCGTAGCGTGGCAGCGGCGCGTGGCTGCAAAGTCATGGCCCGGCCTGCGCGCAGAGCAAAAGCACCTTGGGGTGCTAACTGCCTTGAAGTATGCGCTGTAGTGTGTTGAACGCCCGATGGCGTAGCGGCTGTGCAGGGTAGAGTGTGGTGAATGTGGCGCATGGTGACAACTCCTTAAGTTATCCAAATCAATGTGATCTAGGAATGAATGATCTCGCTATCTAGACCGCTAGTCCAATGAAATAGAGCTACACTATTAATGTCGAAAAGACATTAATAAAACTACTTTCTTTGCTCTGTCCCCAACTAATCAGAAAAAAGGCATTGGCATGCTGCACTCCCAGACCCATCTACGCACCCGCCCCATCGGCGCAGGCAACCTGCGCGCGTTTGAATCAGTGTCGCGCCACCTTAACTTTCGTGTGGCCGCCGAAGAGCTGGCCTTAACGCAGTCTGCGGTATCGCGGCAAATTCAAGCGCTGGAAGACGAGGTGGGCACCAGCTTGTTTAACCGCCACACCCGGTCTGTAGAGCTGACGGCCGCTGGCAAAGGCCTGCTAGGCGCCGTAGCCCCCGGGCTAGAGCGTATAGACAGCAGCGTGCGCGCGATTCGCACCAGCACGGGGCGCAAGCATGTCACGCTCACTACCTTTGCGTCGTTTGCCTCCATGTGGCTTATTCCACGGCTGGAAATTTTTCAGCGCGAAAACGCCGACATTGACATTCGTATCGACGCCTCAGATGCCACCGCCGACATGGAAACCGCCGACATCGACATTGCCCTGCGCTACGGCCCTGCGCACAAAATGCCTGCGCACGCTATCCGTTTGTTTGGCGAGCAGCTCACGCCCGTGGCCAGCCCGTGGCTGCTTAAATCATTACCCAAATGCAAGAGCGCGGCAGACTTTGCCAACGTCACTTTGATCGAAGCGGGCGACGCGCACAGTGGCCACCTGGAGTGGCTGACCTGGCGGCGCTGGCTGGACGGTCAGGGCTTGCCCAAGCTGATACCCAAACGCTGGCTGTACTTTGGCTACGCCTACCAGATGACACAAGCGGCATTGACTGGCCAGGGCGTCGTGCTGGCTCGTACCTCGCTGATAGCCGAGCATTTAGCCAGCGGCGACTTGGTCGAGATGCTGCCCAAGCTGCGCATCGACTCGCCCATGGCCTATTGGCTTGTTCAGAGCCCCCGCGCGCGGTCAGCTGCCAACGCACGGGGCGAGGTCACCGCGTTTTGCAATTGGCTCAAAGCGCAGGCCAAACAATCCCGCCACGCCATAGGCGAAGCGCCTGACAGTGATGTCGACACCGGGTCGCTCGATGATTGAGCCTTCGGGCTAAAATTGGGAATTGTTTGGAGTTTGTTATGCAATGGTCTGAAGTGCTTGAAACCCCGTATTTGCAAAATCTACCGTTCAAAATCGAGTTGAACAAGTTTGGCCAAATACTGATGTCACCAGCGTCTAACCGCCACGGAAATATTCAGGTGGAAATTGGCGCTCTACTCGTGCGCAAATTGCCAAAGGGCAAAACATTTTCTGAATGCTCCATCCAAACCCGTGATGGCGTTCGCGTAGCTGATGTGGCTTGGGCAAGCGCAGAATTTTTATCGCGCCACGGCGACGTCACACCGTTTCCGCAAGCTCCTGAGCTGTGCGTAGAAATTGTGTCGCCGTCTAACACCAAGGCCGAAATAGATTACAAAGTGTCCCTGTATTTCGCACAAGGCGCACAAGAAGTGTGGGTCGTCAGCTTGCAGAAAAAAGTAACTATCTATGTCGGCGGTCTGCCTGCGGCCAAGTCGAAATATTTACCTAAATTCAAAGCGCTTTGACTATTAGCACTCACGGATACGCCTGCCCCTGGTCCGTCAATATCGCCGCCAGCGGCACATCATGCGGCTCGGGCTCAAAATTAGGCACGCTGGCGTGGGAATAGGCCAGGCCCACTGTCACAGGTTTGGGCAGCAAAGCGGCCAAAGTACGGTCATAAAACCCGCCGCCGTAGCCCAGCCGGTAGCCGCCGGGACCAAAGCCCACACACGGCACAAACAGCAGCGTGGGCACCACAATCTCGGTGCCCTTGGGTTTGGGGATGTTGTAGGCGTCTTCTTCCATCGGGCAGCCGGGGTACCAGGCATAGAAGGTTAACGTTTTGTTAATTTTGTCGACCACTGGTAAGCCGATTTTGCGCACCGTGGCACCCGCTTGCGCATTGCCCATGGCGGCAGGCGAGGTGAGATTTGTTATAAAATTGATAGCTGCTTGAGCAGTATCTACGGCCTGAAAGCCTGATTTTGCTTCTAATTTGGTGTCTACATATTTGATGGGGGCGTTGTCTGTGGATATTTTGGAACCGCCTGTTACGGAACTGCTGGTAGGCGGCGTGTCACCCCCATTGCCCACATTACCAGCCAGCCCACCGTCTTCTTGCCAGCGGTACAGTGCAGGTAGCGGGTCAAACTCGCCTTTAATGGGCCAATATGCGCCGATAACCACATCGGGCTGGCCCACCAGCCAAATTCGCATGACTCTTTGTAACTCTTCGGCCCGCTGCAAACGGTCGGGCAGGTTCAAACGTTCTTGTACCAAGCGTTTGCGCACATCTGTTTTGTCCATAATCAGGGGATAACCTTTTTAGTAGCCACAATGACCCAATTTTTAAAACGCCCACTTACTTCGCTCATTCTGGCATGTTTCTCAGCATTTGCACTGGGGGGCAGTGCCTGCGCGCAGTCGCAGCGCGGTGATGAGGTCATTTTAGAGATGGCGCAAGCCTTCAAGCGCAGCGACAAAGCGCGCCTGGCCGCCCTGCTACCCCAAGCCCGTGGCCACGCACTAGAGGCGCAAGCCGCCTACTGGGAGCTGAAAGCCCGGCTAGAAGACGCCAGCGCGCAAGACGTAGACGCCATGACAGCGCGCTACGCTGGCACCTACCACGAAGACCGCTTGCGCAACGACTGGCTGCTGCAGCTAGGCAAGCGGCGCGACTACACCAGCTTTGCCGCCGAATACCCCAAGTTTCGCATGAACGACGACAAAGAAGTGCGCTGCTACGCGCTGATGGTGGAGTCTATTCGCACTGGCAACACCAGTGCAGAAATGGTCGACGAAGTGCGCCGCAACTGGTACGCCATCAAAGACGCCGACGACGGCTGCACCCAGGCCGCCGACCGCCTGTACAGCGACAAAAAACTCAGCGCTATTGACGTGTGGCGCGAGGCCCGCATCAGCATGGAGGCCAACCGCGCCCGCGCTGCGGCCAACGCCGTGCAAATCGTCGCGCCTGATGCCGCCGCCGCTGTGGCCGACATCAACGCCAGCCCCGCGCGCTACCTCACCGGCCGCGCCACGGCCACAGGCAGCGCCCGCCGAGAGCTGGTAACCCTGGCGCTGATCAAGCTGGCCACCAGCGACCCCAACAACGCAGCCACGCTGCTAGACAGCAAATGGTCTAGCTTGCTCAGCGCCGAAGAACGTAGCTGGGCCTGGGGCGTTATAGGCAAGCAAGCCGCGCTTAATTTGTCAGACCAGGCTAACAGCTACTACGCCAACGCTAAAAACGAATTTTTAAACGACGACCTGCTAGGCTGGAAGGTACGCGCCGCGCTGCGCGCTACCGAGGCCCCCAAGGGCTGGCCCGTGATGCTGCCCGCCATCAACGCCATGAGCGACGAAGGCCGCAAAGACCCCACCTTTGCCTACTGGAAAGCCCGCGCACTCAAAGGCATGGTGGCAGGCAAAGCCACCACGGCCATGGTCACCGTCAACGGCACACCCACTGTGGTGCTGCGCCCCGAACTGGCCGAAGCGCAGCAGCTGCTAGAAGCCATTGCATCACCCCGCGGCTTTTATGAAATGCTGGCCATGGAAGAGCTAGGCCAGCGCATCACCGCACCCGCGCGCCCGGCACCTGTCACCCCACCCGAGAAAGAAACTGCACGTACCAACGCGGGCCTCAACCGCGCGCTGTACGCGATTGCTATCGGCCTGCGCAGCGAGGGCGTGCGCGAGTGGAACTACACCACCAATCTGCACACACGCGGCGGCATGGCTGAGCGCGACCTGCTGGCCGCCGCTGAATTTGCCTGCGACAGGCAGGTATACGACCGCTGCATCAACACCAGCGAGCGCACCAAAGAAGCCATGGACACCGACCAGCGCTTTCCCATGCCGTTCAAAGACGCTGTGGTGCGC
>JANNCO010000316.1:0-3177 GCA_031386655.1 Polaromonas sp.
TTCATGATGCTGCGGTAAATCGCTGCGGGCATGGCCGACACCACCAGCACGGGTGTGGCGCGCTGCTTGTTGATGGCGTTGATAATGGCCACACCGGCATGGCGCTCGCGGCCCAGCTCTATGTCCAGCACCACCGCGTCGTAGTCTTCGCGGGCAATGGCGGCCTCTGCGTCGTCGCGGTTAAACCATTGGTCTACCTGAATACCGGGTTTGGCTGATTCGATCCAGCCCTTGAGCTGGTTGCTCATGGGCAGGTCGTCTTCGATAACAGCAATTTTGGTCATGGTGGGGCATTGTGTGTGCGGTAGTGCTCATTATGGGCGAGGCTGCCGCTGGCGCGTGTGAGTTTTTCTTCCGTTGGCGGATGTTTTTGACTGTGGTTCAGCGCAAAGACACCGCGCCACTGCATTGAATGCTCCGGGCATAAATCGAACAATAGAACCCATAGAGACACAGCCCGTGACTCTAAATTTAAAACACCTTAGGAGCTCACCATGAAACCACGTTTTACCCAGATTGCCCAGACCATTCGCAACGCCTTTGGCAGCGTGTTGTCCAAAACAGCCAGCACCGTCAAAGCTACGGGCCAGCACACTGCGCACAAAGCAGCAGGGGCGCGCAACCTGCTGCTGACCGCAGCGGTGGTAGCGGGCGCAGGCTACATGGTGTGGACCCACCCACCGGTGCACAACGTAGCGCGCGGCGATGTGGCCATTCGTACCAACCAGCTGACCGGCGGGTTTGACGAGTTTCGTGATGGCAGCATGCTGCTGCTGCCAGGCCTGCACGAAGTGCGCACCTTCTCATTGCGCGACCAGGTGTACCAACCCGCTGAGGGCAGCAAAGCCGGTGGCAGTGCTGCGTTTCAGTCGGTAGAAGGTATGTCTTTAGGTGTTGATATGACGGTGCGCTACGCGCTGGACGGCAGCAAACTGGGCGCTATGTCTAGAAATCTGCCAGACGACATTGCCGGCCAAGTAGTGCAACCCGCAGTGCAAGGCGTGATCTACAAAATATTGGCCCGTTACACCGTGCGTGAGATTTTCTCCAGCAAACGCGCAGAAATTCAACAACTGATTGAAGCCGAACTCACCCCCAAGTTGGCAGCCGACGGTATTGTGCTGCGCACCGTGCAGATCGGCAAAATTGATTTGCCTGAAGACTATCGCCGTGGCATGGACAAGCTGCTATCCGCCGAACTAGAGACTGAAAAAATGCGCTACACCTTGGCGCTAAAAGAAAAACGCGTGAAAGAAACCGAGCTCGATGCCCAAGCTGAGAAAGTACGCCGCGAGACCAATGCCGAAGCCGCGGGCAACGAACAAGTCATCGCCGCCAAAGCCCAAGCCGAAGCTATGAAGCATGTGATCCCCTTCAAGCAAAAGCAAATCGAGCAGCGCCAGCTAGAAGCCGAAGCCGATAAACAATCGCGCATTCGCACTGCAGAAGGCAGCGCGCAGGCACGCCGCATTGAAGCCTCTGGCGAAGCCGATTCACGCCAAAAGCTGGCTGACGCTGAGGCTTATCGCATTGACAAAGTAGGCAAGATCAACAGCGAGCAAATGGCGCGCGAAGGCGTGTTGATCAGCAAACACCCATTGCTGATCCAAAAGACCATGGCTGACAAACTGAGCGACAAGATCACCGTCATCATTGCGCCTCCGTCTACCGACGGCGGCTTCAGTGCAGCAGGATTGCTAGGTGGTGCCCCCAAAGCTAATGCTGAGCGCTTGACAGCTAAGGTTGAGCAGAGCAATGAAGAGCAAAACACCGAAGAGGCTAAATAACATGATCACCGCCACACTCCTTACTTTGGCTATCGTTACCCAAGACCAAGCCTCGCTGCGCGCCGCCCCGCGCGACTCTGCAGTCCAACAAGCCGCGCTGTGGCAAGGCGACACAATGGAGATTCGCGGCCAGCGCATGGACTATTTGCAGGTGTACGACCATCGCCGCGAGCGTGCTGGCTACATCCACACCAGCCAAGTGCGCATGCTGTCTACCAAGCCAGCTGATGCACCTGAGCTGTTAACGGTGGTGCGCTTTTTGCGCGACAGCCCCGGGTCTGAAGCCTTAGGCATTGGCTACACCGCTGCGTATTTAAAGGCCGCGCCTGCCGAGGCGATTGGTGCAGAAGCCTTTGACGCACTGGGCACCATGGCCGAGCGCTTGGCCCGCCGCGCGTCGACGAAGCACAGCAAAGCCACCAGCGACGTGATCTCGGCCCACACCGAAGTAGCCGCGTTTTATGGCGTCATCTTCAAAGGCTACGAGCAGGCAGGTGCGGTGCAGCTGTGCTACAACGGCGAGGCTTATCAAAAGGTATTAGCTCTGCCGTCCGACGCTGAGCAGCGCGCCCGCGCCGCACTGGCCACCACGCGCCACGACTGCATGGCCGCCGACATGCACCCGCAACAACGCCTGGCGCACGACCAGTGGCGCGCCGAGGTGCTGGACAAAGTGACCGCAACGCAGTTTGCCCAATTGTCTGAAGTCAACAAAAACCGTCTGCGCTTGCGCCGCGCTGGCGTGTCGGCCAGCTTGGCTTTTCAACAAGCCCGCCGCTTAGAAGTGCCCACCGCCGCCGCGCAGCGCGCACTGAGCGAGTTGGCCGCAGTCAACAAAGCCGAGCTAACCGACAACGACAGCCAAGAATACAGCGACACCGCCATCCGCGTAGGCGCATCGCGCTGGGCAGCAGAAACCGCTAAGCCCACATTTGCCAAACTCACTCTAACAACTGAAGCGGGCCAACCCGGTGAAACCTGCGTGGCATTGTTTGAAAACAATGCCGACGGCAAACCCGGCAAAGATCCTGTGTCTAAACGCTGCACCTATGGCATTGTGTGGGCAGCCTCAGCCAGCGCGCAACCTAATGGCCAAGCTTTGGCACTGGCAGTGCAGCCGCTAGACACCTGGCGCGAGCTGTGGGTGTTTCGTAAAGCTGGCGATCTATGGACCATTGAAATATTGCCCCCTGCCAGCAGCAGCCCCGAGCTAGGCTACGTAGAGTTTGCAGGTGTGCCCGGCGGCCAGCAAATTCTCATCGCTCGTGAGACGCGAATCGCAGGCCGCATGAAGCGCAGCTTTGAAGTAGCGCGTATAGACACGCTAACCACCGAAAAGCAAGCCAGCGATTCTGGATTGCTAGTGGCCTTTGGTAAATGGCAAGACCCC
>JANNCO010000321.1:0-4584 GCA_031386655.1 Polaromonas sp.
ATTCTGCCCTATGAATGACGACATTAACCACCCCTTGGACAAGATTACCCCACAATGCGTGGCCGCCCTGACCTGGACGCTGACAGACACGCTAGGCGAAGAACTCGACGTACTCGACGAGCCCGTTGAATTTTTTGTAGGTGGGTCCGACCTGCTGCCCAAAATCGACACCGCCCTGCAAGGCCGCAAAGTAGGCGATACGCTAGACCTGCACCTAGAGCCCGAAGACGCGTTTGGCGACTTTATCGACAAGCTGATTTTTCTAGAACCGCGCAAGCTGTTCCCCCAAGACGTGCAAGAAGGCATGCGCTTTGACACCCTGCCCCCCGGCTGCAACCCCGACGCGCCCCAAGGCATGACTTACGCCGTGACCGAGGTCTACCCCGAACACGTAGTGCTAGACGCCAACCACCCACTGGCCGGCATCGCCCTGCGCCTGCGTTTAAAGATCAACGCCATACGCGAAGCTACTGAGCAAGAAGTAGGCACGGGCAGCGCCGGCGTAGGATTTTTCAAAATGGGCAGCTCCGCTGGCGCAGACGACCACACCGACGACTCGCCCGACGCTGACGACGGCCAGTACCGCAGCGTGGTGGTGTCGGGGGTGAAAAATTTGCATTGAAAAAGCCATTATTGCTGTTGATTTACGTCGCTTTACAGCTGGATCTAGTTCAGGCTGAACTGACGTAAGTAAACAGCCTCAATACCTGTTTCGGACGCTAAACGGACAGCCCTTGCACTGGAGACTAATGACCAGAAAATCGGCTATGCATTAGCGTGATTATTCAAAATTCTAAAATTTTGAATAATTATCTTTAATTTGTTCGCAAACAAAAATATATAGAATATTTACTATATAAATCAATAACTTGCAATAATTAATTTATGTTCGCAAATTTAGAACTTATGTTAAACTGCGACTATGTATAAAAGTAAATCATCTCCCCAGATTGTTTTACGTCCCCATGACTTTGTGGTGCTGCTGCGCTTGTCGCTGGTGCATACAGCACCTACTTACGAACAGTTGGCAGGCGAGCTGTCGCTGACAAAATCTGAGATTCATGCCAGTCTAGAGCGCGCGTCGATAGCGCAGCTAGTGCGCAAGCCGCCTAAAGATGGCGTGTTGGGCGCGCACACGGCCAAGGGCACCATAGTGCTGGTGCGCCCGTCGTTTGCAGAGTTTGCAGTGCATGGCGCGCCTTATGTGTACCCAGCAGTGCGCGGCGAAGTGATGCGTGGCATGCCTACGGGCTACGCAGCGCCACCGTTGTCAGACGTCATCGTGCCGCCCTCTGCGGCGCTAGAACCCCCGCCGGTGTGGCCTGACGCGGCGGGCACAGTGCGCGGATGTGCGCTGTTTCCACTCTACCCTTCGGTGCCTATCGCCGCATTGCGCTTGCCCGCTTTGTATGAGCTGCTCACGTTGTTTGATGCGCTGCGTTCGGGTAGCGCACGCGAACGGGCGCTCGCCCGCACCATGCTGACAGAGCGGCTAGCACAAGAACCCGCAGCATGAGCCGCCAACACCACAACCCTAACGACCCTAATGTGCAGCTACTAGAAATAGTGGCTGCGCGTCTAGGCAAACCGATGCTGGACAAGCTGGTGTTTGTAGGGGGTTCAGTGGCGGGACTGCTGATTACCGACCCTATGCAGCCAGCTATTCGCCCTACTGATGACGTTGACTTGATAGTGCAAGTAACGGGACGGCAAGGGTACTACGCGTTGGAGGATGATTTGCGGGCACTGGGCTTTGTCAACGACATCAGCCGCGACGCACCCATTTGCCGCTGGCGTTGTGACGGCATTATGGTCGACGTGGTGCCCAGTGACAAAGCAATTTTAGGTTTTGCCAATCGCTGGTACCCGCTAGGACTCATAACGGCGCAACCCATTGCTTTACCCAGCGGCATTGAAATCACGGCGATTAACGCCGCTTGCTTTTGCGCCACCAAGCTAGAGGCTTTTGCTGACCGTGGTAAAAATAGTGCTGGAAATCCAGACTATATTGGTAGCCACGACCTAGGCGATTTCATAGCGGTCATCGACGGGCGTGATACCTTGCTGATGGAAATCGAGCAAAGTAAAGCAGAATTGCGCGACTATCTTGCACAACGCATCAACGAGCTGATGGCCAGCCCAAACTTTATCAACAACCTAGAAGCACACTTTCCACCTGACATAGCTAGCCAGGGTCGAGTACCCATGGTGAAAAATACTTTGCGCGCTATTGCGGCGCTGCACTAGTAAATTTAAGCTTTTTAAACCAATGCAAAGGCAGCAGCGTAATGGCAAAGAGCACCCACGATAAACCCAAGGGCCAGCCGCGCTCGCTGTCAGGCTTGCTGCCGTTTTTAAAGCCTTATAGCGGACGTATTGCGCTGGCGGGGCTGTTTTTGGTGTTGGCCGCTGCGGCCACGCTGGTGTTTCCGGTGGCACTGCGGGGCTTGATTGATGGTGGGTTGGCCACGGGTGCGGGCGATGCTGAAAAGGGCGCAACACTGCTGGCGCTGCGTGGGCACTTTTTTGAATTGTTTGCCGTATCGGTCGCGCTGGGGCTGTTTAGCGCGGCGCGGTTTTACATGGTCAGCTGGCTGGGCGAGAGGGTCACCGCTGACCTGCGCAATGCAGTGTATGGCCATGTGCTGCACCAGTCACCAGAGTTCTTTGAGACGACGCAAACAGGCGAAGTTTTGTCGCGCTTAACTGCTGACACTACGCTGGTGCAGTCGGTCGTAGGATCGTCGCTGTCGATGGGGCTGCGCAATGGCGTGATGGGCGTGGGTGCGTTGGCCATGCTGGTGTGGTCCAACCCCTATGTGATGACGCAGGTACTGGGCATTTTGGTGCTGATTGTGCTGCCGTCGATCTGGTTTGGCCGCCGTGTGCGCAAGCTCTCCCGCGCCAGCCAAGACCGCATGGCCGACAGCAGTGCCATAGCTGCAGAGGTTTTAAATGCTATTCCTGTGGTGCAAAGCTATACGGCTGAAGCACGCGAATCAGCAAGGTTTGATGCTGCATCGCAAAACGCTTTTGTCACCGCTATCAGACGCAATAAAACCCGTAGCGCCCTGGTGGCTTTTATCATCATTGCCACCAGCGCGGCGCTGCTGTGGGGTCTGTACCAAGGCACGCAAGCGGTGATGCAGGGCAAGATCACGGCGGGGCATTTGGGCCAAACCGTGGTGTACGTCATTATTCTGGCGGGTGCGTTTGCGGTGCTGGGCGAAGTGTATGGCGACCTGCTGCGTGCAGCTGGTGCCACCGAGCGGCTGATGGAGCTGCTGCATGCCCCCTCACGCATTATTTCTAAGCAAAACAAGGCTCTAACCCAAGTAAATCCTGCTCAAGCAGCTATAGAATTAAGAGCAATTAACTTTTACTATCCCTCGCGGCCTACCCTGCCTGCGCTGCAAGATATGAGCCTGCGTGTGCTGCCAGGCGAGACAGTGGCGCTGGTGGGCGAGAGCGGTGCGGGCAAGACTACCGTGTTTCAGCTGCTGCAGCGTTTTTATGATGTGCAAAGCGGCAGCATAGAACTGCATGGCACGCCGCTGGCCGATTTGTCACTGCCCGCACTGCGTGGCGCTATCGCCGTGGTGCCACAAGACGCGGTGATTTTCTCCAGCAGCGCGATGGAGAATATTCGCTACGGCAGACCCGGTGCCAGCGATGCAGACGTGCTGGCCGCGGCCAAAGACGCCTTTGCCGATGAATTTTTAACCCGCCTGCCCGAGGGCTACCATACCTTTTTGGGCGAGCGTGGTGTACGCCTGTCGGGCGGGCAGCGCCAGCGTATAGCCATTGCCCGCGCCATGCTGAAAAACGCGCCCATTTTGCTGCTGGACGAAGCCACTAGCGCGCTGGACGCGCAAAGCGAGCACATGGTGCAAGCCGCGCTAGAGCGCGCCATGCAGGGCCGCACCACCCTGGTGATTGCCCACCGCTTGGCGACAGTGCAGCAAGCCGACCGCATTGTGGTGATGGACCACGGCCGCATTGTTGAGGTAGGTAAACACGACGAGCTGGTGCAGCGCGGCGGCGTGTACGCCAAGCTGGCGGCATTGCAATTTGTGAGCTAAAAAACTTATGGATTTACTTGACACCCTGCGCACCACACTGGGCGCGCAACATGTGCTGACCGATGGTGATTTGAGCGCCTACGAGCAAGACTGGCGCAAGCGTGCGCACGGCAAGGCACTGGCTGTCGTGCGCCCGGCCAACACGCAGCAGGTGGCCGACGTGGTCAAAGCCTGCGCCGCAGCGCTCGCCCCGGTCATCACCCAGGGTGGCAACACTGGGCTGGTGGTCGGCTCAACCCCCGACGCGTCAGGCCGCGAGGTGGTGCTGAGCCTGCAGCGCATGAACGCCGTGCGCGCGCTGGACGCGGCCAACCTGACACTGACCGTGGACGCAGGCTGCATTTTGCAAACCGTGCAAGCCACGGCCGAACAAGCCGGCCTGCTGTTCCCGCTGAGTCTGGCCGCCGAGGGCAGTTGCACCATCGGCGGCAACCTGGCCACCAACGCAGGCGGCACGCAGGTGGTGCGCTACGGCAACGCCCGCGACCTTTGCCTGGGCCTG
>JANNCO010000357.1:0-2282 GCA_031386655.1 Polaromonas sp.
TACCCTGATGTACCCGGTGCGCCGCAAAACACAGTGATTGGCGGCGCTTCTCTTTGGGTGATGTCGGGTAAAAAGGCTGACGAATACAAAGGCATTGCACAGTTTTTCAGCTACCTGTCTAAGCCTGATGTACAGGCTGCGCTGCACCAGCGTACGGGCTACTTGCCCATCACCACGGCAGCGTTCAAAGTGACGGAAGACTCCGGTTTTTACCAAAAGAACCCCGGCACGGACGTGGGTGTCAACCAGATGATCCGCAAAACCACAGAGAAGTCACGCGGCATTCGCCTGGGTAACTATGTGCAAATTCGCACCATCGAGGACGAAGAGCTTGAGCAAGTATGGGCTGGCAAGAAAACCGGCAAGGAAGCGCTGGACTCTATCGTGTCGCGTGGCAACGACTTGCTAGAGCGGTTTGAAAAGGCCAATAAATAAGCCTAGGCTAAGCCTGCAACCAATAAGCCACTGGACTAAACTGCCCTCATGGATAAACGCGTAGTTTTTAGGTCGAAGTGGCTGCCTTGGGTGCTGATAGCGCCCCAAGTGGTAGTGATTGCAGTTTTTTTCTTCTGGCCCGCAGCGCAGGCATTGCTGCAGTCGGTGCAGCAGTCCAACGCGTTTGGTACGTCGGTAGAGTATGTGGGGCTGGAGAACTTTCGCAATTTGTGGAACGACCCCACCTACCTCGCATCGTTTTTTACTACCGCTGTATTTTCTACCTTGGTGGCGGTGCTGGGCATCAGCATTTCGCTGTTGCTGGCGGTGTTTGCTGACCGCATTGTCAAAGGCGCGTTGGTCTATAAAACTTTGCTCATCTGGCCCTACGCTGTGGCCCCTGCTGTCGCGGGTGTGCTGTGGCTTTTTATGTTTGCGCCCAGCGTGGGGGTGGTGTCGTTTTGGCTGCGGTCGATGGGCATTGAATGGAACCACCTGCTGAACGGCGGGCAGGCCATGACGCTGGTGGTGATGGCAGCGGTGTGGAAGCAAATATCGTACAACTTTTTGTTTTTTCTGGCGGGTTTGCAAAGCATTCCCAAATCACTCATTGAGGCAGCCGCTATCGACGGTGCCCGGCCTTGGCGGCGCTTTTGGACCATTGTGTTTCCGCTGCTGTCGCCCACCACATTTTTCTTGTTGGTGATTAACATTGTGTACGCGTTTTTTGACACCTTCGGCATTATTGATGCCGCCACTGAGGGCGGACCGGGCAAAGACACTTCCATCCTCGTCTACAAGGTGTACTACGACGGCTTCAAAGCCATGGACTTGGGCGGCTCTGCCTCGCAATCTGTAGTGCTGATGGTGATAGTGGTGGCGCTCACCGTAGTGCAGTTTCGCTTTGTCGAGAAGAAAGTGAATTATTAATATGCCCCCACGCTTGTCACTGCGTGTACTGCGCTGCCCCCCGAGGGGGCGCTGCCTTGCTTGGGGCGGCCCGGCGCGGCGGCTCTGCGCTGGAGCGCAGCATGGTTGAACGCCGCCCATGGCTGACTGCCCTGTCGCACGCAGTGTTAATCATAGGTGTGCTGATCGTCGCATTTCCGCTATACCTTACCTTTGTGGCGTCTACCCACACCGTGGATACGATTATCAAAGCGCCCATGCCGCTGCTGCCCGGCACGCACATGGTAGACAACTACACCGCGGCTTGGAACGGCACGGGCGGTGGCAATGGCTCCAAAGCGCCTGTGGGCCAAATGATGGTGGTTAGCATGGTTAGTGCGCTAGTGATTGCACTGGGCAAGATCGCGATATCGCTGCTGTCGGCGTTTGCCATCGTGTACTTTCGCTTTCCGTTTCGCATGTTTTTCTTTTGGGCCATTTTTGTTACGCTGATGCTGCCTGTGGAGGTGCGCATATTGCCTACCTACAAGGTGGTGGCTGACCTGGGGTTGCTCAACAGCTATGCAGGCCTGACAGTACCGTTGATAGCATCGGCCACCGCTACCTTCTTGTTTCGTCAGTTCTTTTTAACTGTGCCTGAAGAGCTGACTGAAGCCGCGCGCATGGACGGCGCGGGGCCTATGCGATTTTTTATCGACATCTTGGTGCCGCTGTCTAAAACATCCATGGCGGCATTGTTTGTGATTCAGTTTATCTATGGCTGGAACCAGTACCTGTGGCCCCTCTTGATCACCACCAACGAAAACATGTACCCCGTGGTCATCGGTATTAAACGCATGATCTCTGGAGGCGACGCCCAAACCGAATGGAACGTCGTCATGGCCACCGCCCTGCTAGCCATGGTGCCACCGGCGCTGGTGGTGATGCTGATGCAGAAG
>JANNCO010000388.1:0-4222 GCA_031386655.1 Polaromonas sp.
AGCACCCTGCCCGCACCGCAGTCCAGTGGCAAAGATTGCACCAGCTTGATCGTGTCGGTGCCCAACAAACCTGGCGCGGTGCATGACCTGCTGGTGCCGCTTAAAACCCACGGCGTGTCGATGACGCGCTTTGAATCGCGCCCAGCACGCACGGGCCAGTGGGAGTATTATTTTTACATCGATCTGGCCGGACATATCAGCCAAGCGAACGTTGCAGCAGCTTTGGTTGACTTGCGCGGACTGTGCGCCTTCTACAAGGTGCTGGGCAGCTACCCCGCCAGCACTTGATATAAGCACAACCTACAAATTAGAAAGACAAAGATGTTTGAACAATTGGGGCTGATTGGCTGCGGCTTGATGGGCGGCTCGTTCGCGTTGGCGTTGAAAAAAGCGGGTTTGGTCAAACGGGTGGTGGGTTACAGTAAATCCCCTACTACCACCGAGCGTGCGCGCCAGATGGGCGTGATTGATGTAGAGGCCCCTTCCGCGTTGATGGCCGTGTCAGGCGCTGATATTGTTCTGTTGGCGGTGCCAGTGTCAGCCACCGAGGCTAGCTTCAAAGCAATCAAACACTTGATTACACCCACCATGCTGATCATGGATGTGGGTTCTACCAAGCGCGATGTGGTCGATGCATCGCGCCGCGTGCTGAAAGAGCAAGCCGGTGTGTTTGTAGCCACCCACCCCATTGCGGGCAAAGAAGTCTCGGGTGTAGAACATGCCGATGCCGACCTGTACTACGGCAAGCAAGTCATCATCACGCCCACAGAGCGCACCCAAGTCGTGCAACTGCAAAAAGCCACTGATCTGTGGACCGCATTGGGCTGCCAAGTGCTGAAGATGTCGCCCGAGTCGCACGACGCTGCTTATGCCGCCGTCAGCCACCTGCCCCATTTAATTGCGTTTGCCTTGATGAACGCGATCAGCGAGCAGCCCAATGGGCGCGATTATTTATCGCTGGCGGGCCCGGGGTTTAGAGATTTCACACGCATTGCAGCCAGCGACGCGCACATGTGGCGCGATGTATTCATGGCTAACCGGCAAGAGCTGCTAGTGCAGTCCAAGCTGTTCCAGAAAGCCATGATGCAGCTGGAGCAAATGATCACGCGCGACGAAACCGATGCACTGGAAGCTGAAATCGACAAAGCCAGCCTTACCCGTGCGCAGTGGCGTATGACCACACGCAAATAAATTACAGCATCTGTGCGTTGTTTGCGCCAGGTCTGAAACACGCACTATGTATAAGCCGCCAGTCAACTTTTTTATCAACGCTTTGTTCCAACTAACTTTCTAGCACCCCTTTGTGAGTGCAACCTGCTGATGTACAGCCAAGCCTACCTCGACCTTCCCGCGCTGGCCTATGCCCAAGGCACTGTTAAGCTGCCGGGTTCCAAAAGCATTTCTAACCGTGTGCTGCTATTGGCCGCGCTGAGCGCGGGCAGCACTGTGGTGCATGACGTGCTGGACTCTGACGACACCCGCGTGATGCTGGATGCCTTGCGCCAGCTGGGTTGCAGCATAGAAAAAGCAGGCGACACCGTGGCCATTACAGGCCTGGGTGGCCGCCAGCCCCACAGCCCCGCCCATCTATTCTTGGGCAATGCCGGCACCGCCATGCGCCCCCTGACAGCCGCTTTGGCCGTGCTGGGCGGCGACTTCACGCTGTCGGGTGTAGCGCGCATGCACGAGCGGCCCATTGGCGATTTGGTTGACGCCCTGCGCCAGCTAGGCTGCGCCGTGGCCTACACCGGCCACGATGGCTACCCACCACTGCATATTGGCCCGCCTAGCCTGCAACTGGACGCGCCCATTAAAGTGCGTGGTGATGTGTCTAGCCAATTTTTGACCGCATTGCTGATGGCACTGCCACTGGTCGCGGTCAAAGACATCGTGATTGAAGTAGTGGGCGAGCTGATTTCTAAGCCCTACATCGACATCACCCTGAACTTGCTGGCACGCTTTGGCATTCAGGTACAGCGTGACGGCTGGCAGCGTTTTACCATCCCGGCAGGGGCACGCTACCAATCGCCGGGGGATATCTATGTTGAGGCCGATGCATCATCTGCTAGCTATTTCATAGCTCTTGGAGCAGTAGCTACGGGTGAAAAAGGCAATATTCGCATTGAAGGGCTGGGTAAAAACTCTATCCAAGGTGATATTCGCTTCATCGAAGCTGCCACGATGATGGGCGCGCAAATAGACAGCGGCCCCAACCATTTAGATATTCGCCGAGGTGCTTGGCCTCTCAAAGCGATTGACTTGGATTGCAACCATATCCCCGACGCCGCCATGACGCTGGCTGTGATGGCTATGTACGCCCAAGGCACCACTACATTGCGCAACATTGCCAGCTGGCGCGTAAAAGAAACTGACCGCATTGCCGCAATGGCTTGTGAGCTGCGCAAGCTTGGCGCTACTGTCATCGAAGGTGCCGACTTTATCCAGGTGACGCCGCCAGCCACCCCCGCCCATTGGCACGCTGCCAGCATCGAAACCTACGACGATCACCGCGTGGCGATGTGTTTCTCTCTAGCGGCCTTCAACCCCGCGCGCAAAATGCTGCGCATCGAAGACCCCCAATGCGTGGCTAAAACCTTCCCCGACTACTTTGAAGCTTTGTTCAGCGTAGCCACAGCCTATAGCGTGCCAGTGATCTGCATCGACGGCCCCACTGCTTCGGGCAAAGGCACCTTGGCCAGCTTGGTGGCCCAGCGTTTGGGCTACCATTACCTCGACTCAGGCGCGCTGTACCGCTTAACTGCCTTGGCCGCAGAACGCGCAGGCGTGGCCTGGGACGACGAAGCGGCTTTGGCCACGCTGGCCGCCCACCTGCCCGTGGTGTTTGAGGGCACTACCGTGCTGCTGAATGAGGACGACGTGTCTGAGGCCATTCGCAGTGAAGCCATGGGCAATGGTGCCTCCAAAGTATCAGTTTTTCCTGCAGTGCGCGAGGCGCTTAAGCACTTACAACTGAGTTTTGCGCAATTGCCTGGCCTGGTGGCGGATGGGCGCGACATGGGCACGGTGATATTTCCGGGTGCGCCGCTCAAAATCTTCCTGACCGCCAGCGCCACCCAAAGAGCGCAGCGGCGCTATAAGCAGTTGATTTCAAAGGGAATTTCTGCTAAAATCGATAGTCTTCGCGCTGACTTAGAAGCCCGTGATGCCCGCGACTCTGGTCGCAGCACCGCGCCCTTACAGCCAGCGCAAGATGCTGTGCAACTGGACAATTCTGATCTGTCGATTGAGCAATCTGTCGATGCAGTTTTAAACCTGTGGCGCAGCAAAGTAGGTGTGTAGATAGCTGGCGTTCATAGCGCCGCCCATCAGCGCATTTGCCCATAGGCCCCAAGAGTTCTTTTCGCGCTGCATGCGCCCTAGCTTTTGGGTTTTATTAACTTAAACCACGGTTTTACGCCGTATTACTTGCTCAAGCAGCTATAGAAACGATAGTAATCTCACTGTCGTATTGGTGATGTTGAAGAATCGCTTCCAGCGAATTTTCGGTCTCGCTATCCTTGAAGCATTAGGAAATTAAATGTCAGAATCTTTTGCAGCCCTTTTTGAAGAATCCCTCACGCGCTCAGAAATGCGCGCTGGTGAGGTCATTACCGCCGAAGTGGTGCGTATGGACCACAACCACGTTGTCGTCAACGCTGGCCTCAAGTCCGAGGCCTTCATCGACATCGCCGAGTTTAAAAACGACCAAGGCGAGTTAGAAGTCAAAGTAGGCGATTTCGTCTCGGTGGCGATCGGTTCTATCGAAAACGGCTACGGCGACACTATTTTGTCGCGCGACACCGCCAAGCGTTTGGCCAGCTGGATGAGCCTGGAAAAAGCTCTCGAATCCGGCGAGTTTGTCTCTGGCCAGACCAGTGGCAAAGTCAAAGGCGGCTTGATGGTCATGGTTAACGGCATCCGCGCGTTCTTGCCCGGTTCGTTGATCGAAGCGCGTCCGCTGAAAGACTTGTCTCCGTACGAGAACAAGACTTTGGAATTCAAAGTGATCAAGCTGGACCGCAAGCGTAACAACGTTGTGCTGAGCCACCGCGCTGTGCGCGAAGCCAGCATGGGCGAAGAGCGCGCCAAGCTGATGACCACCCTCAAAGAAGGTTCGGTCGTGCAAGGTATCGTCAAAAACATCACCGAATACGGCGCATTCGTCGACTTGGGCGGCGTGGACGGCTTGCTGCACATCACCGACATGGCATGGCGCCGTGTC
>JANNCO010000408.1:0-21821 GCA_031386655.1 Polaromonas sp.
CTGCACACGTTAGCCGCCAGCATGGCTTCCTCGATCAGTTTGTGCGCATCGTTACGGGTGCGTGGAATAATTTTTTCAATACGCCCGTTATCGTCGCAGACAATTTGCGTTTCAGTCGTTTCAAAATCCACCGCCCCGCGCGCATTGCGCTGCAGCAATAGCGCACGGTACACATCGTGCAGGTTCAGCAAATCGTCAATGCGGTCTTTACGCTTGGCCGCCTCGGGGCCGCGTGTGTTGGACAAAATAGCCGCCACTTCGGTATAGGTAAACCGCGCCTTGCTGTGCATTACGGCGGGGTAGAACTGGTAAGCGTGTACTTCGCCTTGGGCGTTCACCAGCATGTCGCACACCATGCACATACGCTCAACATCAGGCTTGAGCGAGCACAGCCCATTGCTCAGTTTTTCAGGCAGCATGGGAATTACGCGGCGCGGAAAATACACACTGGTGGCGCGATCGTAGGCGTCAATATCGATTGCAGTGCCAGTTTTGACGTAGTGCGACACATCTGCAATGGCCACCAGCAAACGCCAGCCGTCTTGCGCAGTTTTGCCGCGGCCTATTTTGGTAGGCTCACAGTAGACGGCATCGTCAAAATCACGCGCATCTTCACCATCGATGGTGACCAATGCAATATCGGTTAAATCTACGCGGTCTTTTTTATCGGCAGGGCGCACATGGTCGGGCAGCAGTTTCGCCTGGGCCAAACATGCTTCACTGAATTCATGGGGCACGGCGTACTTGCGCACCGCAATTTCAATTTCCATGCCGGGGTCGTCAACTTCGCCCAGCACTTCTTTCACACGGCCTACAGGTTGGCCGTACAGCGAAGGTGGCTCGGTCAGCTGCACCACCACCACCTGGCCCGCTTTGGCCTCGCCAGTACCGTTTTTGGGTATCAGCACGTCTTGACCGTAGCGCTTGTCTTCAGGGGCCACCAGCCACACGCCAGATTCTTGCAGCAGACGGCCAATGATGGGTTGTGGCGGACGCTCAATAATTTCAGTGACTTTGCCTTCGGGACGGCCCTTGCGGTCGTGGCGCACTATGCGCGCTTTGACTCGGTCACGGTGCAGTACAGCACGCATTTCGTTGGGTGGCAAATACAAATCGGCCCCACCGTCGTCGCGCTGTACAAACCCGTGTCCGTCACGGTGGCCCAGCGCAGTGCCTTCGATTTCTTCCAGCTCGCGGCCAGATGGGATGGTAGTTTTGATATAAAATCCTAAGTTATCTGAAAAACAAGATTGGCTGCACCATTTCAAGCAATGTGCAGCAAATTGGCCCAGGTGGCGGAATTGGTAGACGCACTAGTTTCAGGTACTAGCGAGTAACATCGTGGGGGTTCGAGTCCCTTCCTGGGCACCAAATTCTGGCAATGCACTGATTTTAGTAGCGCCATAGACTTTCGGGTACTTGCGTGTTGTGTCATTAAAAGCATCACGCCTAAAAGCATACCCGAAAAACTTAACCATAGACGTCACTCGGCTTGAAGACGTGCTTTTCTCAGTTTGGCAATCTCCTGTTGCAAACCTTGGTGCACTATCCCCAAAGTCTGCATCGTCATATTAGCGTGGCGCACGCGTTGGGCCATGATTTTAAGCAAGCCGGCCAACAGCTGTGCAGCGGCCAATGGCTGGTGTTCCAGCAGCATGCTCAAGTGGTCGCGCTCCAACGCCGCTACATGCATAGTGTTGAGCGCCGTGCAGGTAGCGGAATGGGGCTGCTTGTCAATAAAACCTACCTCGCCCACTAAATGTCCTGGTTTGGCACGGCGATAGACAACTGTGTCGATATCGTTAACCAGTTTGGAAGTTATCTTGGCCTCGCCGCTGATTACCAGCATCAACTGACCTTGGTTAGGGTGCCCCTCTTGAATTAAATTTTCGCCTTCGGTGTATTCACGCAGAGACATGACCTCCACAATGCGCAAAGCCTGGTCGCGCGGCATACCTTCAAACGCATCACCGCTGGTCAACAATTGCGCGATTTGACCCAAAGAATAGGCTGGAACGTCTGTCATATGGTTTATCTGGAAAACTTAAAAACAAAATATAGCTGCCTATTTCAACACAACCCAGTAGCTGGATAGAACCATGTGCAAAATTACAGTACATAGCCAAGCTGCTTGAGTTGGCCCTGCGCTTGGGGTGCAAGCCACGCGGGCTGACACAAATAGACTAGACAGAACGGCCAGTAATTGCGAGATACTAACGGCATGATGACCACCGCCAACACGCAAACACCATTACCCTCACCCAAAATACTGCTGGTCGACGACCACACTTTATTTCGCACAGGAATGCGGCTGATAGTCACATCGTTTCCTGGTGTGCATTCGGTACTCGAAGCTGGTTCGGTCATGCTGGCCAAACAGCACGAAGGCTTGCCCATTGACATTATTTTGCTGGACATTCATATGCCGGGACTCAACGGACTTGAAGGATTTACACTGCTGCGCAGCCTGTTTCGCAAAGCCAAAATTATTTTTGTCTCCGCCAGCGTCTCTGGTGACGCTGTCACGGATGCGGCAGCTCGCGGTGCCGATGGCTTTTTGCCCAAATCGGCCAGTGCCGATGATATTTTTGCAGCGCTGGCGACAGTGTGCGCTGGCGGCAAGTGTTTTCCCAGTTTGGTGGGTACTGACATTAACTTGCGCGGCGCCAGACCCACAGCACCCTCGCTTAGCGCACGGCAGTTGGAGGTGTT
Source organism: Polaromonas sp. (assembly GCA_031386655.1). Lineage (GTDB taxonomy): Bacteria > Pseudomonadota > Gammaproteobacteria > Burkholderiales > Burkholderiaceae_C > JAAFIP01. The sequence continues at coordinate 2,713 of JANNCO010000408.1, forward strand.
GGCACTTTTGGCACAAGGCAAACCCAATAAAGTCATCGCACGCGAGATGAATTTAAGTGAAAACACAGTACGCGTACATGTCTCGGCGATGTTCGCCAACTTGGGTGTTAACAGCCGCACCGCCGCATTGATCGCCGCGCAGCAGGCAGGGCTGGTCACGGGGTTATGACGCGGCGGCGCCCTTTACTGGAAATAGGGCTGCGTTGGCGGGAACCGGCCGTATTGCGCGGCCAAGTCGCGTTAATGCGGCGCAGTTTTCCCATCACCTTAATGGCGTCCACAGCGTCTGCTTTTTTATGCGTCTGGATGATGTACACGTTGGTGCTGCCCCTAGCACTGTGGATATGGTTAGCTACCCATATTGCAATCGTAGCCGGGGTTTTTATCGCTCTGCGAAGGGGCATGGACAATGCAGAAGACCCCTATGCCAAAGCGCGCTGGCTTATGCTGGGTATGGCGGGTATCGGTATCACCTGGGGTAGTTTAGTTTGGATCTGTTTGCTGTTTGGCAAGCCAGAAGCAATGGTCTACACCACGGCTATAGTGGGCGGCATTACCTCTGGTGCATTGGGTTTGGGAGGCGCATTGTTTCCGGCCTATCTAGCCTATTTATTGCCGTCTGTGGGCATGGTAGGTTTGGGTTTTGCCATGTTGGGCGGGCCAGTATTTACACCACTGGTATTTTTAACTACGCTGTATTTTGGGTTTACCTGCGTGCTGGCGCGCAATGCCGAAGAAGCCATCTATCAAAGCATTTTATTGCAGCTGGAAAATACCGGCTTGGTGCATCGACTGCGCTTGGAGTCCGCGCAATCACAGCAAGCTTTGCAAACTGCACAGACAGCCAAACAAGATGCTGAAAAAGCCCAAACATTGGCAGAGCTGGCCAACGCTGACAAGTCGAAATTTTTAGCTGCTGCCAGCCATGACCTGCGCCAGCCATTGCATGCCATGGGCTTATTTCTGGAAGCTTTGTCACGCAGCGAAATGTCAGCGCAGCAGTTGACGGTGCTGGACCATGCCCACTCCGCGTCGACTGCTGCCAGCGAAATGCTCACCACTTTGCTGGATTTTTCACGTTTGGAAGCGGGTGTTGTCAAATCGCAGCCTAAAGCTTTTTTGCTGCAGCCTATTATTAGCAAGCTAGAACAAGAGTTTGGCTTGCAGGCCGATGCGCGTGAACTGGTGTACCGCACACGCGACACCACGCTGGCAGCTATGGCTGACCCTAATTTGACCGATCTGGTCTTGCGCAACTTTATCTCCAACGCCATTCGCTACACCGACACAGGGGGTGTGCTGGTGGCTTGCCGGCAGCGCGGCAGCAACGTAGTAGTGGAGGTATGGGACACCGGTATTGGCATCGCACACGACCATCAAGCCGAAGTGTTCAAAGAATTTCATCAGCTGGGCAACCCCGAGCGCGACAGACGCAAGGGCTTGGGGCTGGGCTTGGCGATCGTCGAACGCATCAGCGCCGCTATGGACGCGCAAGTGACTTTGCGCTCCCAGCCCGCGCGCGGGTCTGTATTCAGGCTGTGGCTGCCTGTGTATGCGGGTGTTGTGGTGCATGACCGCGAAAACACCCAAGTCGATAAAAGCTTGAAGGGTATGCGCGTTTTAGTTATTGACGATGAGGAACCCGTGCGCTTGGGCATGCAGGAACTGCTGGATTCTTGGGGTTGCGTGTGCCATACCGCAGATGAGCTGTCCAGCGCTCTGAAATGCGTTGCACTGCTGCCCATGACTGAGCAGCCCGATGTAATTTTGGCCGACTATCGCTTGCGCGAAGGTGCTACAGGCGGCCAAGCCATTGCGGCGCTGCGTGCTTACCTTACCATGCGCGGGCATGAACCTGTAGTACCGGCCATCATCATCACTGGCGACACTGCACCAGAGCGTTTGCGCGAAGCGCGTGGCACGGACGCTGGTGTGCTGCACAAGCCCGTATCAGCCAGTGCACTGCAGCAGGCGTTACTCCAATTGCGCTAAGTGCTCAGGCACGGTACATTGCAAGCCTTGGAGACACCATGGCCACTACAACAATATTACCTAAACAAAAGCTTTCACTGGAACACCTAAGCGGCCTGGATGCCACTTTTTTATACCTGGAAACAGCACAGACGCCCATGCATGTAGGCAGCCTGCATCTGTACGAACTACCTGCGGGCTATAAGGGCAGCTTTCATGCTCAAGTGGTTAAACACTTGGCCAAACGCATCCATCTGTCGCCCATCTTCCAGCGCAGGCTGCACTTTATGCCGTTAGATTTAGGGCACCCTATCTGGGTGGACGACGAAGCATTTGACATAGCGCGCCATGTTCGCCAAGTAGGCACAACTGGTAAAGCTAGCGCCCGCATACCTACCGTTAAACAGGTGGAAGCCGCCGTGGCCAAGCTGCACGGCAAGCTGATTGACCGGGCTCACCCACTGTGGGAGTTTTATGTGTTTGACAAAGTCCGCCGTGCTGATGGCACGCTGTGCGCGGCGTTTTATTCCAAAATTCACCACGCCGCTTTAGACGGCCAAGGCGGTACGGTGCTGGCCAATGCGGTGCTAGACGTAACACCGCAACCACGCGAGGTTGCACCACCCAATCCACTGCGCAAACGCCGCTTGGCAGGCGATTTGAAAATCGGCGAGATGATTGGTGCAGTGTTCAGCAACTCACTGGCGCAGTATGCCAAGCTGATCAAATCACTGCCCAATACCGCAGCACAGGTAAGTAGCTCTTTGACCAAAAACAAGCCCGTGTTAAGTAGCAATAGCAATAGTGCAAAAATAAAATTGCCAGCCGCACTGGTACCCAAAACACCATTTAACGTTGGCATCACCGCAGACCGGGTGTTTGCCACTGCGAGTATTCCGTTTGCCCCCTGCCGCGCCATGGCCAAATCAATGGGAGCGAGCTTTAACGACATAGTGCTGTGGATATGTTCCACTGCCCTGCGCAACTACCTTAAAGAACATGCCAGCCTGCCCACCAAGCCTTTGGTAGCGGCAATGCCCGTGAGCCTGCGCGAAGACAATAATAAAGACATGAGCAACCAAGCGAGCATGTCGCTGGCCAATTTGGCTACCCACATTGCCCACCCGGTTAAACGTATGGCGGCCATTATGGAGTCCACCGGCAAAGTTAAAGACGCCTTGATTAATTTAAAGTCTGTATTGCCTACCGACTACCCTAGTTTTTTAGCGCCTTGGGTTGTGGGTGGTGCGGCGCGGCTGGCGCTTAAAACCTACGGCCGGGGTGATTTTGCACAGCGCCTGCCTATGTTGGCAAATTTGGTCATCAGCAATGTACCCGGACCGCAAGTGCCGCTGTACATGGCTGGTGCACGCATGCTGACCTTTCACCCTTTGAGCATAGTCATGCACGGCTTGGGTTTAAACATTACGGTTCAAACCTATGCGGGCAGCGTAGATTTTGGCATCATCGCTGGCAAGCAGGCACTCACGCATCCGCAAGATTTAGCTGACGCCTTGCTCGCGGCATACCAAGAAGCCTGCGAGATGCTGGCTACCGGCCAAACACCTAACCTACCTGTACCAACACGCAGCACAAATACTGCACCCATCAAAACGCCCGTCGCGCGGGCGACTAAAAAACAGGTGACTGTATCTAAACCAGCCCTTAAGAAAACCGTTACGCTCAAGAAAATCCCTGCATCTGCCAAACATAAAATCCAGTAACCCCCCACGCTTTGTTAACCGTGCGACGCGCCGCTCCACAGCGATAGCCATTCGCACAGTTAGACTGCACCGCACACTATGCCTCTACCTTTTAACAGCACAACAAAAAATAACTTTGCGCAGCCAAGCGCAAGTGATGTATCTGCACCCAATTTAGCTTTGTTAGCCATGGAGTTTCGCGCACCGTGGGAGTTTGGCTCGCTTTTGCCAGCTTGGCCCATGCTACAGCGCGCACCCCGTGGCGATGGCCATACCATAGTGGTGTATCCGGGTTTAAGCGCCAATGACACCTCCACACTGCCTTTGCGTAAATATTTAAATGGTTTGGGTTATGCGGCCCACGGCTGGGGCCAAGGGTTTAACTTTGGTCCACGCGCCGGTGTGCTAGACAGCGGCAAGGCACAATTGCGCGCGCTGGCTAAAAACCACCGTCAATCTATCAGCCTGGTGGGCTGGAGCCTGGGTGGCGTGTATGCACGAGAATTGTCTAAAGAGCTGGAGAAAGAAGGCATTGCCACACGCTGTGTGATTACGCTGGGAACGCCGTTTGCGGGCGGCCCGCGCAGCACCAATGCGTGGCGTTTGTATGAATTGACCAGCGGACGCGACGTGCACCGTGAATCTGACACCTACGATATGGCCACTGCGCCCAATGTGCCCACCACCAGTATTTACAGCCGCACCGATGGCGTGGTGGCGTGGCAAGCCAGCGTACAAGCAGTGCAAGCGCACAACCCGCACACTGAAAACATTGAGGTGCAAGCCAGCCATTTTGGTATGGGCCTGAACCCCAGCGCAATGTGGGCGGTGGCCGATCGCCTGGCACAAAAACCTGATCAATGGCAACGCTTTCAGAAACCATCCTTGCTGGGACTGCAAAATTTGGTCTACCCAGACCCTGCGCGTTAAGCTGCAAACGTTTTTGCCCGGCACTCGCTGGCTAACACACGGCCCATGAAGTCCTGACCATTACGGCGTAACGTCCAGCTTCATGCCCGCTGCACGCAAGCGCTGCACCAGCACATTGCCCAATGCAAACGCAGGTGTCAGCACGCCACCGCGCTGCTCAGCGCCAGGCAACATTGCAGTGTCTAATGCCAAAGCCAGCGCGGACTCGCACACCATCTTGGTCGTAGCGCGGTTACCAGGGTCGCCTGTGTCGCCGAGTACCGCGCGCACTTGTTGGCCTAGGGCAGATTTGCCTATCAACTGGCAGCGATATGACCCATTGTCCATAGAATGCACGCTGGGGCCTTGGCCAGGTTTGGGCACCAAGGCAGCAGTTAGTTTGCGTACGGGCGCAAAACGCAGGGCCATTTGCGACACTAACGACCCAACACTCATACCAGCTGCCACAGTAGCAGCAAGCGGCCCTGTGCCAAAACGCAAATATTCTTGATAACTAAAATTTTCAGCATAGGCTGCCTTGCCATCAGCCTGCCCCTGTTTTTGCGCGTGTTTTTGCCACAGTGCAGCACTACGGCGCACCACGCGCGTGTTGACTGGCCCCATGAAGAACGGGCCGTGCCACGCATCAAAATCTGCGTCATAGCAGGGTGAATTGGGATCGGCGTGCACAGCATCAGCCGCGCTGGCTTGGTGGTCTGGGTTGAGCAAAAAGGCATTGCCCAAAGCCTCGGTCTGGCCTTTATCCATAATATTCAACACCGACGCCAGCGTGCCACCATTAAATCCGCCACGCAAGCTAAAGCTGGCTTTAATACTGACACACGGCTGGCCATAGCGTCGCAGCATTTCTTGCGCCACCAGATAAGCGCCCAAGTCAGACGGCACCGAGTCAAAACCACAGCAGGGCACAATGCGCGTGCCATCCGCGGCAGCTTGCGCATGGTGCGTGTCGATCATGGCGCGTACCCAGGGTGTTTCGCCGGCAATGTCCACGTAGTGCGTGCGCTGCTGCACGCACGCAGCTACCAGCGCGCTGCCGTACAAACCAAACGGCCCCGCAGATGACAACACCACACGCGTGCTGGCTGCCAACTCTTTGAGTGCGGTACTGTCTTGTGCATCGGCCACGATGATGGGCACACGCACCTTGGTGCCACGCAACACCGCTTCTAGTTTGCTTTGGTTGCGCCCCGCTATAGCCCAATGTACACCTTTGGCATGCCGAGCAAAATACGCCACCGTTTGTTGCCCTACAAAGCCAGTAGCGCCGTACAAAACCACATCGTAGGGACGCTGCGTGGAAGATCTAACCCGTGCCATAGTAGTAATAAAGTTTAATTGTCTGCAGTGTCGCACAAGCATCGGCGTCCATGCAATAGTGGGTTTACTATGATGTGCGAAGTTTATCAACCTAGGGAATTAAGTCATGAGCACCATAGTCGCCACTACCAACCACCAAATCCGCCTTGCCCAGCGCCCCGTAGGCCTGCCCGGCCCGGAATGTTGGAGCCATACCCAAGAACCTGTGCAGCAACCCACTGCACAAGGTGATGTATTGGTTAAAACCTTGGCCCTGTCGCTCGACCCTGCCATGCGCGGCTGGATGAACGACGGTAAGAGCTATATTGCGCCAGTGGCCATCAACGAAGTCATGCGCGCTGGCGGCGTAGGCATTGTGGTTTCATCTAAAAATTCGGCGTTTGCGGTGGGTGACCATGTAAGTGCCAGCCTTGGCGTGCAGGAGTACTGCTTTATTCCTGGCGATCAAGTCAAACGCAACGGTATTACCAAAATTGACTTGCGCGCTGGCAGCGTACAACAATGGCTTAACGTACTGGGCATGCCTGGCATGACAGGCTATTTTGGCCTGATGGACGTCGGTATGCCGCAAGTAGGCGAGACAGTGGTCATCAGCGGCGCAGCTGGAGCTGTGGGCCAAACAGTGGGCCAAATGGCCAAAATCAAAGGCTGCCGCGTAGTGGGTATTGCAGGCGGCGCGGCCAAATGCGACTGGGTAGTCAAGGAGCTGGGCTTTGATGCCTGCATCGACTACAAAGCAGCGCCTGACAGCGTGAAGAATGGTCTGAAAGAACATTGCCCCAAAGGCGTAGACATTTACTTTGACAACGTAGGCGGCGACATACTGGATACCGTGCTCACCCGTATCAACCGCAAAGCCCGCATTATCATCTGCGGCGCGATAAGCCAGTACAACAACACCACTGCGGTGCAAGGCCCCAAAAACTACCTCAGCCTGCTGGTCAACCGCGCCCGCATGGAAGGTATCGTGGTGTTCGACTACGCAGACCGCTACCACTTGGCCATTGCCGAGATGGCAGGCTACCTCAAAGACGGGCGGATGAAGAGCAAAGAAGATGTCGTAGTGGGGCTGAAGACTTTTCCCGAGACCTTGCTCAAGCTGTTCAATGGCGAAAACTTTGGCAAATTGGTGTTGGAAGTCAGTCAATCGTAGAGATGCCAAACACTCCAATCACTATAAATTCTATAGCTGTTTGAGCAGGTTTTACCTGGGTTAACAGCCCAAAACACTTAAAAAATGGCTCTCTGGAGTCATTTTTTATGCTCTATTGGCGTTGAGCTTGTGCCGGCGGCATCTGACCTACATGAATGACCCCATCTTTTGCATCCGCACCGAAAATATAACTGGTTAATGCAGCGAGCCATTTGGGAACTATCGACGCGTGACAATACCATTCGCGCCCAAAGCGGCCTGTTAGCAGAACGAATGCCACTGTTACATATTTTCTTCAGCGAAAAACATACTGATACAACTAAAATACGCTCAATAAGACAGATATGTCACGTATTCGTTGCTGTTTCAGGATGAAAGTGTAATGAAAACACATAAACTTCGGTCTTCCATTACAAAGCCTGCTGCCAGGTTTATTAAATAAGTTTAAATGTTTATCCAAATATATCGAATTGTGTTTTTAGTGGTGGCCACGCTGGCCACTTCTTCCTATGCTGCCAACGTGACATTAGCCGGGCTTGCCTATTCTGGCGATAGCAAATCGATCGCCGCACGTTTCCCCTACACCAAACGATTAGAGGCAGCACAGGCAGCGGCTGGCAAACCGTTCAATAAACAAATTGCGCAAGCCGTAGCCAAAAGCAAGCCTACCGGCTTCGAGATGAACCAAACAGCGCTGCAAGAACTTAAAGGCCAAGACCAGGTTGTAGTGGTGGCACTGGTGATTACTGGAGAGACAGTATCTGCAGAGCGCTTTGGCAATATGGCCAAACTGCTCACTCAAGTGCGTGCTCAAGCTATGTTTTTTGATTTCAAAAGCATGACGGTATTACGCGCCTATCCATTTAGTTTTACGCATTTGGACGTCATTGACCGCATGCCCACTCAAGACGAGATGAGCAAGCGCTTTGAAGCAGTCTACTTTGGCGAGCAAGGCAAATTAGGCATCTTTGACCGCTTCACCGCAGCGATTAACAAAGCCACCATTCCTACCACTGTGCCGCGCTTCGTACAAGTTGGCAAAGTTAACATTGGTGCTGAAGCGCTGGATATTTTGCCAAAAGATCTCAAAAGCACTCCCGAAGTGGCACAAACTTGGGCCGCTGATCTATTCGGTGAGAGCTTGTCCAGCAAAACAGGTGTCTCTATGCTGCCCTTCTCCAAAGGTTACGCTATTGGCGGCGTAATGTCCATGCGCATTGCCGATGGTGATGTCTACATGCTAAAGCTTCCAGAACCTGACTACACCATCACGCTGGATGTACCGCGCTTTAAGAAAATCAAGAGCGGTGAAGCTGCAGCGGGCGCCAGCTACATATATGGCGCTTATACCAACGTCAAAATTCAAGAACCTACCTCTGGCAAATCTTACATGGACGCCGACTTTAAAAACGGCGAAGTCAAGATGGTGCCTGCATCACAGGACACTTTAGATGATTTTCCGGCTTACTACGACGCCCTGAAAGGCTTGTTTGTCAAACTGTCAGACAACCTGGCTGGCAATAAATCAGACTGGCTCAAGTCGGCCAGCGCCAACCCAGATATATCCAAGCAAATTTCACTAACACAGGATCTACTTAAATCATGCAAATAATCCGCTTTATATTTTTAACCTTCCTGTTGCTGGCAGGTACATCGCAAGCCATGGCGCAAACAGCCACGGCCAAAGGCCAAGCCACGGTTAAGTACGAAACAACGCTGTTTAACTCTAAGGTAAGCCCAGAGGTCAAAGCCAAGGCCCAACAGCAAGCGCAGCTCAAAGCGGTAGAAAAATACTATGCTGAAGCTGGCGAATCGCAATCAGCTAACCTGGACATCATCAGCGCCAAAATTAAGGCAGACCCAGACAAATACATCCTGGAAACTGTCATGTTGAGCGAAGAAGACCGCCCAGACATGAAGCAATACTCAGTTACGGTACGTGTGACGCTCAACGTAGCGCAGCTGCGTAATGCCGTGAAGGCAGGCTCCACGGTGGCACAAACTGCCACTGGCGAAAAATCAAAGATGACTTTCATTTTTGTGTCTCGCTCAACTGACACAGCCAAGTCTTTTGACAACAGAGAATACCAAACCGTTGAAGTCAAAGGCCAAGTCAAAGGTACTCGTACCGCTGGCGAGGCACGCGCTTCGGTAGAAACAGGTGGCAGCACCACACGCAAGGCTACACAAAAAACCTGGGTCGTGTTTCCAAGCAATTATTTGAAGAGTGTTTTCAACGGCGTATTTGCCAGCGGTGGTTACCGAGTCGTTGACGCGGCTTACTTGGAGCCCTACAGCAAGGGCTTGCTGAAAATCAAAGACGTAGAAAACGACTTTAAAGCAGGCAATGACTTGCAGCCACAGACTGAGCGTAATGTAGCCCAAGGCTTGCAAAATGCGCAGATTCCCTATATTGCTTATGGCACCTTGGACGTGCGCCTGTCCGACACCGATCCTGCTACCGGGTTGTTTCGTGTATCAGTAGCGGCTACAGGCAAGCTGCTGAACGCCAAAGAAACTATTCCAGAAACTGTGGCCGAGGTTGGCCCTATCCAGGTAGCAGGCCTGGGCCCTACAGAAGAAGAAGCTCAAACCAACGCACTTAAAAACGCAGCCGACAAAGTAGCCCGCGAGTTGCTAAGCCAGATGACCAATGCTGGCATCAAATAACTTTATCAAGTAACTTTAACCATCTCAATTTTTATATTTCATCTTCAGGAATTTTCACCATGCGTAAAAATATTATCGCCTTGACTATAGTATGTGCCAGCATCCCGTTCACCGTAAACGCAGGTTTGTTAGATGCCGTTAAAGGTGCTGCAGGTGTGGCCACCGGCGGCAGTAGCGGCGGCGGCGATGCAGTGTCTAACCAAGACGCGTTGGTCAATGCCTATGTAGCAGCCAATAAAAAAGTTTTAATGGCCGAATACAGAATGGCCAGCGCGTTAGGCCTGAGCGAGGCTGCAGCCTTGGCTAAAGCAGAAGCTGATGCTTTGTCATCAGGCGCCACGAAAGACAACTTGGCTAAAGCCGATTCAGTGCAAAGCGATGTATCTAAGGCAATCAGCGAGCGCCAAAATGCCAAGGGTACGAAAATGGACGACAAGTCCAAAAAAGAATACGCTGAAGGCTTGGAGAGCTTGGGTCAAGGCCTAATTCAATACGCTGGTATGGCACCCAAGTTCACAGCATTTAAAAACGCATTGTCCTCAGCATCGCCTTTGATGATTCCTAAGTTAAGTTCTGGTGCGTATGTTTTGCAAAGTTTCCCTAGCAACAGTGTCAATTTGAAAAACACTTTGGTACAAGCGGTTAGTTTTGCCAAGAGCAACGATATCCCTGTGCCCAAGGATGCAACTGCAGCTCTGTAATTTGCATTTAACTTAAATAGTTTTCGCATCACTCTGGTTCTCAAACTCCACTGGTAAATCTTATATGAAGTTGTCGTACGTGATAGGCTGTACAAGCATTGCTCTGGCAATGACTGGATGCTTTAAAAAAGAAGAGGTGCCTGCAGCACCGGTAGCTCCTGTTGCTGCAGCGCCCGCAGCTAAACCTGCTGCACCTGTTGCGGCCATACCTGATGCTGGCAAGCTGACATCAGTTGCTACTACGGCTACCGGTGTTGGCCCTAACGCTGCAGCCGCAGTTGATGAGGCCATCAAACTCGCCATCAAGCAGGTCAATGGCGTATCAGTGGACATGAGTTCTGACGCGTACCGGTCTGTTTTGGCAGTATCGGTCGGTAAAAGTGGCGCTGAATTGCAAGCTAAAGCTTTTTCTGACTTTGTATCACAGCAATCGGGCGGTGTAGTTAGCAGTTTTAAAGTTGTCAAACTGGACGAACCCATGCTAGGTAAAGGCAACTACAAAGCTACTATTGAGGCTAATATCGCCAAGTTTGATGCACCTGGTGACAGCAAGAAACTGAAAATCGTTGTGGGCCCTGTACGTGTGAACACCGATTCGTACCGTCTGGCAGGTTTGGCCGTACCCTCGGGCAAAGTTGCGTCTGAAATTCGCCAGAAAATCCTGGATGCACTAACCAACACAGGTCGATTCTCAGTGCTTGACCGTGAACTGGGTGATGATGTGCAGCAAGAAATGGAGATGATCAGCAGCGGCCAATCCCCGTCAGCAGAACGCTCCAAAATGAGCCAAGCTATCAGTGCAGATTTAATCTGGACAGGTAGTATCAACGCTTTCACTTTCCAAGGTGCTGACGGTAATTGGTCAGTCAACCAGCGTGTCATCAACGTGTCAACACGCCAAGTACAGTTGTCAAGCATTTTGCAAGGCAATCTTGGCAGCGCTGCCAGTGCCTATAAAGACAATATGGACAAAGCGCGTGAGGCGCTAGAGACACAGATAGTCAGTAACGTAGTCAGCGCTATTTTAGTGCGCACTTTTCCTATCACCGTAGCTTCGCGCGATGGCAATAACGTGGTACTAAGCCAAGGCGGCCAATCTGTACGCGAAGGCGCCCGCTACCAACTGGTGTCTATGGGGCAAGAGATCAAAGATCCGCAAACCGGGCAGTCGCTAGGCCGCACAGAATACGAGTGCTGCGAAGTGGTGGTGGACAAGGTAAGCCCCACGATGTCACAGGGTCGGATTGAAAATATCAAAATGCCGCTAGACCAAATTCAAGCTGGTGGTCTGCAACTGCGAGAGTTAGGCAGCAGCAAACTGGTGGCGTCTGCAACCGCCCAAGCCGCCAGTGGCCCTAAAAAGAAGGTCGTAGCAGCAAAGCCTAAAGATATATTTAAGTCTGATGATGGTAAATGGTAAGCATGCGTTATAGCTGCTGACAATCTATACTCCAAATACACGCAGGGGCACATTCGTGCCCCTTTTTTGTTTTGTCAGCTTGCTTTCACGGCGAGTCTTAAATACTGGAGTATTTTCATGTCACTGCGCATCAACGACACCGCCCCCAACTTTACAGCTGCCACCACCCAAGGCAGCATTGATTTTCACCAATGGATTGGCGATAAGTGGGCCATTCTATTTTCACATCCCAAAGACTTCACACCGGTGTGCACTACCGAGCTGGGTTATATGGCCAAGATCGAGCCTGAATTTACCAAGCGCAATGCCAAATTAATTGGCCTGTCAGTTGATGACGTCAGCAACCATGCCAAGTGGGCCGCTGACATTGAAGAGACCCAAGGCGCTGCTGTGAAGTACCCGATGATTGGCGACACCGACCTGAACGTGGCCAAGCTGTACAACATGCTGCCTGCAGGCGAGACTGGCGGATCGGACGGCCGCACGGCAGCAGGCAACGCCACTGTACGGTCTGTCTTTATTATTGGCCCAGACAAAAAGATCAAGCTGATGATGACCTACCCGATGACCACGGGCCGCAATTTTGACGAGATTCTGCGCGTACTGGATTCAATGCAACTTACGTCCAAATTCAAAGTGGCGACACCTGTGAATTGGAAAAACGGTGACGACGTGATCATTGCTGGATCAGTCACCGATGAAGATGCTAAAACGCTGTTTCCAGCAGGCTGGAAAGCACCCAAGCCGTATCTGCGTGTGGTCAAACAACCTTCTTAAAAGTATAGCCAGCAGACGATTGTGGTTAGAACTACTTTTTTAGTTCGTCACGCTGGGCATAGGCAGATTGCATCTTCAGTCTGGCTTCCTGCACCTGTGCTTCCAACAATATGATGCGTTCGAAATAAGTGCTGTTCAAGCGGCTGTGGCCATTAACTAAACCGCTACGCTCACCTGGCTGAGGTACTTGCCCACGTTGAAGCGCTGATTCGGCCTGCTGCAAATGGGTTACAGCTTGTGCAACGGTATTGTCTGCGTTAACCAACATTTGCCGGAAGGGGTGTTCTGCAGGCACCGTTTGGCTACCAAGACGTACAAGTGCAGCGCGGTTGCCATCTGATAAATTTTTTACAGTCAGGGTACGCGTTATTTCGCCTTGCGCTGCGGTGGGCCTCTGGTCTGAATAAACCACAGTACCGTCAGTTTCACGCCATTCAAACATTACCTCCGCGCGCAGATAAGGGGATGCAAGCACCATCCAAGCTGCTGTTGCTAATACGAACTTTGATTTTATGAGACGCATGGTAGTGCGCATTGAATTTGATGTTTGTGCTGTGTGTAGCGATGCGGTAATCTACGATAGCGCAATCTGCAGGCGTGCTCTGTGCGCTGGCGCACAGACAGTCGCATAGGATCACGTTAAGTTGTCAGCATATGCAAATATGCACATTTCATGCGGCACTGCCTTGCTACCCAAAAATGGAAATCCAATCATGAGTCTTTTTCACGCTGTTGTTTTTGTTGACCACCAATCTGCCCAAGTGCTGCAATTTGGCTCAGAACATGTGCAGGAAAGAAAACTGCACAGCCATGCCCACTACACCCGCCAGCATGCCAGCGCGGTACGGTCCGAGCACGAGTTTTATGGGGAGGTTTGCGACGCTATGGAAGGTATAGCTGAAATTCTGATAACCAGCGGGCATGTAGGCCTGGCTGATTTTCGCCATTATGTGACCAAGCATCGCCCGCACACAGGTGAACGCATTGTGGGCTACGAGGTAGTTGACCATCCGACAGAAACTGCGTTAGTTAGCCTAGCCCGTAAATATTTTGCCAAATACGATCAGATGGCGGGCATACCATTGCCGCGCTAAAGCGGCGGTTAGCTGCCTTGGCACTTCAAGCGTGGCTCGCCAGTACTTTAAGCATAACGCTGGCGTGCCAGCGCAGCGCCCAAACCCAGCGCTTGCAGCTTTTTCATGGCGACCTCGCGGCTCATGGGTGCCAAGCCGCAGTTGGTACACGGAAACAGCTTGTCTTTGGCCACATATTGCAGTGCGGTGCCAATCGTGTCGGCTATCTGCTCGGGCGTTTCAATCACGTCGCTGGCGACATCAATCACGCCCACCATCACATCTTTGCCCTTCAGCAGCGCCATTAAATCGGGCGGCACATGGCTTTGAAAACACTCCAGGCTAACTTGGTCAATACTGCTTTGCGCCAGCGCTGGGAACACCTGTGCATACTGGCGCCACTGGTCGCCTAAGGTGGCTTTCCAGTCGGTGTTGGCTTTAATGCCATAGCCGTAGCAAATATGAACCGCTTTGGTACATGTCAGCCCTGCGCAGGCTATCTCCAGCGCTTTCACGCCCCAGTCTGCTGCGTCAGCCATGTAAACGTTGAACGCTGGTTCGTCAAACTGCACTATGTCTACGCCATCGGCTTGCAGCGCAAGCGCTTCCTGGTTTAAAAGCTTGGCAAACGCATACGCCATCTTCACTTTGTCGCCATAAAAACGGTCTGCCACAGTGTCAATAATCGTCATGGGGCCAGGCAAGGTAAACTTGATTTTTTGAGTGGTATGGGCGCGTAAAAATTGCGCCTCTGTGCCATGCACCCTGCCCTTTAGTTTTAATTCTGACACCACCTGCGGCACTTGCGCGTCGTAGCGATTGTTGCGAATGCCCATAGTGACTTTATGCTCAAAGTCAATGCCGTCGACCTGCTCTAAAAAGCCATGCACAAAATGCTGACGCGATTGCTCACCATCACCAATGATGTCCAGCCCTGCGTCTTCCTGCGCCTTGATCCACAGCAGCGTGGCGTCTAACTTAGCTTGCGCCAGATCGGCACCCTCAACCTTCCACTGTGGCCAAAGTTTATGGGTCTCAGACAGCCAAGCGGGTTTAGGCAAACTGCCTGCGACGGAGGTAGCGAACATTCATTGAACTTTCTGTAGTTGTTTATTTTGTAGCGGCTCGAATGTCATCCAAATTGATCTGTAACTGGAAATTCAAGACAATAATGTGCAGTTAGGAAAATTTGATGTCAAAAATATTTCTTAAGTAATACTTGTTAGGGTAAATCGCACTATATTTTTAGTTTGATGCACCTACATTTGAACAATATATTACAATTATTAGTACATAAAATAATTAGCGGGTAATGTAAATAAATTTTGCATTACGTTGAGTATATTAACAACCACCAAAGACTTTAATCCAAATGCCAGTTTATATCCGTACGGCGGCGGGCAGGTCAGCTGCATTAAATCCTTTATCGCTGTTGCCGCGCAGCATGCGTACGCTGTTGACGGTAATTGATGGCTACAGCGATTCCAGCGTTTACCAAAGCAGGCTCCCATCTCTGGGCGATGTTCAGTTGCTGCTGGATTCGCTAGAAAAAAGTGGCTACATACAGGTAGCATACAAAACACCTATTACTACCAAAGCCACGTCTGTAGGCCATGCACTAAGCTCTGCTCCCAGCTTGGTAGTGCCTTGGAGCGACACGCACGCGGGTGATATTGAGCCCGAAGCAACCGCCCCTGCAATCAATACATTGAGCGAAGCTGCCAAATACATCGAGCCACATGTTGCGGCAGCTACTCCAGATGAGCTTTCGATCATTGCCAATGCACAGGTAAAAGCTGCTCCTGTGCCCATCACGCCTTCCGTGATAGCGCCAAATTTAGTACCCAACAACAGTACGGCCAATTCGTCGCAATACAAACTGCGCAGCGTTATCCTGCTGATAAGTGATTTTGTCACTGTGCATATGCCCGGTGAATCCATTGAAATTATCTTGGCCTTGGAAGGTCTGGAAACAGTAGAGCAGTTGATGACAAGCCTTAACAGCTATGCCTCGTTGATCGCACCATTGGGTAATCCAGCGCAGCAGCACCTTGCCCAGCTTCAAGCAACATTAAGTTAAAAATTTAAGATATTTCCAAACCAATAGCCCAAAGGATTTTTATGTTGATTAGACTTATTTATGCAAGTACAGCCCAGCCTGGGGTAGACCTCAATGAATTCAAGCGTATTTTGCTGCAGGCGCAAACTAATAACCACAGCCGTGACCTGACAGGCATGTTGGCTTTCAACAGCAAAATCTTTCTTCAAGCACTGGAAGGCGCCCGGGACCAGATTAATGACCTGTATGCACGCTTGATTCGCGACCCAAGGCACCATACTGTGACCATGCTGGGCTACAAAGAAATTGAAGAGCGCCATTGGGCCAATTGGTCGATGGGGTTTGCGGCGCCCAATGCCAACAACCGCTCACTGTTCCTGAAGTATTCTCAGCAAAGTATTTTTAACCCTTACGGCATGAAAGCCGATGCCGTGGAGAAAATGCTGATGGAATTGGCTACCACCACGATTGCTTTAGCAGCACCTGCTGCGACAGCTGTTGCTACGCCGGCTGTTGCAGCAGTGGCTCCCACCACGGCAGTCCCTACTGCGGCTAATGCCACTGAGACGGGAATCTTTGCCCGTTTCTTGAATAAATAACCTTGATCATGCCGCCTTCCGATGCAAAACCAGGCAGCCCTGCGTCTGGTATTGACAGCTTCTCATCGGTAGTTTTTGAACGAACTGACTTAGGCACAGCCGCCATTAAGTCTAGCGCTAACGACATACCACGCACGCTGCGCACCTTGATGCTGGTAGTGGACGGTCGTTCGCAGGTTGCTCAGTATCAGCCTTTCCTTTCGGCTTTGGGCTCGTTGCCTGAAAAGTTTGATGAGCTAGAGAAGCTAGGTTACCTGCGCCGCAAAGGCAGCCAGCCGCTAGCCAGTGGCGTCAGCAGCGAACGTGTACAAAGAGCCACCATAGATGACGTCATTATTAAGACAGACAAGCCTGCTACTGATCTCGGCTCTACTTCTTTGAACGAAGCAGATTTACTAGCCCTGGCGTTGGATATGTCTGTATTGACAGGGCCTAATCACGGCAATTCTGGGAATAATTTTGCACCCGATTTACAAGCATTGGCTAGCAATTTAACCCTTGATCCAAAGGCTAATTTGTTGGCTACAGGTGCTTCTATTTACGCTTCAAAAGACGGCATTAACCATGTAGGCTCCAATGTGTCTTTGGATGCGCCTACTCTGCAAGATCTGCTGCAAGAGATGGAAAATTTTCTTTCTGGTACAGCCGGGCTAGACGGATTGCCCTTGGCGTTGATGTTTGGACAAATCACATCTTTGGCACAATTGCGTCGTGAACTTCCCAGTTATCTTGAGCTGCTTCAGCCCTACGGCGACAAAGCAGACATCCACGTACGACACCTGGCGGGTCTACTGGACCGCGCTCTTAGCTAAGCTTCAAACTGCCACCACATCAGCTAAGTGCATGTGCACGGGTTTTATTCAGGGTTGTAGGTACTGCCTTCAGTGACATACGTCTGTCAAGTCTGTAACCATAGATTTAATGCTTGGTATTGGATCAGGCAGCTTGTATTAATGCTATTAATTCAATAGCTGGTTGAGCAGTATCTACGGACTAGAATGGCTAATTCATTGAAAATTCTAGGCGCTGAGTCTGCATTTAGACGCAAGCCCTGGTCATGCATCACTGCGCTGCGCGGCCTGTTTCGCACAGCTGCCTAGCCTAGCGGCAGTCGCCCGGCATACAAGCAGATAGATGGCACTGATAGCGTGGTTCGCGATATGTTAAATTTCATATTTTCTTGATTAGCCAGCCCAAATTTTCAAACTTCCTGCAGGAAAAATACCATTTATGCAAAACTTTTCACGCCGTACAGTTTTGCATGGAGCAGCATGTTGTGCAGGCGTAGCAGGGTCAACTGCAGTGCTGCCAGCAAGCGCGCAAAGTTTCATGGGGCCAGCCTACACACCCGCCAAGCCTTGGACAGTGGTGGTGCCATTTCCGCCGGGTGGGCGGTCAAGCTTTATTGCGCAGCGCTTGGTGGTGGCGCTAGCTGACGTGCTGGGCGAGACCGTAGTGCTGGAACATAAAACAGGCGACTCATTGCGCGAGGTAGAGGCTTTTACTAATTTGCCGCATGACAGCCGTACCCTGCTGATGGCCATGGTGCGCCTACCCCGGCGCGGCGTTTTCAAGCCAGATCCAGAAAACACCATGCTGTCGCACCTGGAACCCATTGCGTTAGTGGCGCGGGAACCGATGGTGCTGGTCATGTCTGCCCACAGTGCACAAAAACTCGAAATCGACAACCTAAAAGACTTGCTACGCTACGCCCGAAAATACCCTGGCAAATTAACGATTGCCTCTGGTGCCGACGGCGGCACGGGCGACTTGGCTGCAGAGCTGTTTAAAAGCATGTCGCAAACCTACATTAACCGCATTGCCAGCAATAGTATGAGCACCGATGTTGCCGCGGTGATCAGTGGGCAAACAGATCTATTGTTTGAAAACGTACATCTGATTAAAAATGCTGTTCGCGCCAAAGCGCTGCGCCCACTGGCCTACACTGCTTCGCCCCAACAGCCCCCACTTAATTGGAACGCCCTAGGTCTGAAACAGCCAGTACCTAGGCTGTACGACATGGCAGAATTTAGCGGGTACGAGATATATGATCATCACACTTTGTTTGCACCGCCCAGCATGCAAGCCAGTCAGGTGGATCTGCTGTCAAACAGCTGCATGAACGCGCTGGCGCTGCCTGATTATCAAAACCGCTTGTTGGAAAGCTTCGCTTTGCCAGGAAATGAAAATCGTCTGCAATTTATAGCGCTGGAAAATACAGAAGAAGAGCGCTGGCGTAAGGCGCGTGGGCGTTGGTAATGCGTTATGAGATTTTTCTTGTAGACCGCGCGGTCACGCGGCACCGCTGAAATTTCGTTAGTGTTTTATCGTTCAAGTACCACGCGGTTATACCGCACCACTCAATGTTCATTGGGGTTTTACTGTCCTAAAAACTCGCGGTCACGCAGCACCGCACGGCATGCCCATGCCAAACGGACCTACGGCCCTTTACTGTTTGTCATAGGCACACCGAACGTTGCTGCGCTCTACTGGCGTGGTTGCTGGCAGGTGGGTAGCAGTCTTAATCGCTGATCTCAAGTAAAGATCTAAATTACCGCGACCCAAACCGAGCAAAACCCCAGCCGACTACAAGCGACCGGCTGTGGCGCAGCCCTGTCGCCACCGATTCGAGCCCCGGGCTCGAAGCACGGAAAAATGGGGATCAGCAACTGTCTTAAAAGTCAAGCGATTTCAGGCAAACCATGCGCTGCAAAGCTAAACTGTTTATTGTCA
>JANNCO010000417.1:0-6834 GCA_031386655.1 Polaromonas sp.
CGCGCCTGCTACACCCGCAATACCCAGCGGCCCGGTGATAAATACCAGCATGGCGCGGCTAAAACTCTGCAGCTGCAACATTAGCAAAGTAAACGTGATGAACAGCATGATAGGCACGCCCGCAGCAATTGAGGTTTGCCCTTTGCTGGCTTCTTCCACCGCACCGGCTACTTGCACCGCGTAACCTGCAGGCCAAAGAGCTTGCAGCGCCATCAGGCTGGGCAACACTTCGTTGGTGACCGTGGCGCCTTGCAGGCCTTCGACCACATCAGAATTGACAGTGATGGCGTAGTCGCGGTTCTCGCGCCACATCACGCCCGGTTCCCATACAAAAACTGGCTGGGCAATTTGCAGCAGCGGTATGCTGCGGCCTGTGCTGGTGGGCAAATACGCATTGCCCAGGTCGGTAATAGCATCACGCTCCGACATAGGCTGGCGCAGCACAATGTCGATCAGTTTGTCGCCCTCGCGAAAGGTGCCTACGGTAGAGCCGCTCAAAATAGCGCGCGATGCCTGGGCAATGCTTTGGCTGGTCACACCCAGCGCGCGTGCCTTGGCCTGGTCCACATCCAGGCGCAATGCCTTGACAGATTCGTTCCAGTTGTCGTTGACACCGCGCGTATTGGGCGACTTGCGCAGCGCGGTCTTCACACTGTCGGCCAGGCCGCGCAGCACGGCCGGGTCGCTGCCCACAATGCGGAACTGCACAGGGTATTGCACCGGCGGGCCGTTGGGCAGCAACTTGGCGCGACCACGGATCTCGGGGAATTCAGTGGCCAAAATAGTGGGGATTTTCATGCGCAGTACCTCGCGCGCAGGCAAGTCTTGCGGCAGCACAATCATCTGGCTGGCATTGCTTTGCGGAAAGATCTGGTCCATCGGCAGATAAAAACGCGGCACGCCAGAGCCTACCCAGGTGTTCACGCTCACCATGCCAGGCTCGGTCATCAAGCGCTGCTCCAGGCGTTTGACCACCGCTTCGTTGGCCGCAAACGAGGTGCCCTCGGTAAACCACAGCTCCAGCAGAATCTCAGGCCGCGATGAATCGGGAAAAAACTGCTGTTGCACCCTGCCCATGCCCACAATACCCAGCGCAAACACCACCACCGTGGCACCGATGGTAATCCAGCGGAAGCGCACGCACCAGTTCACCATGCGGCGAAAGGTGTTGTAGAAAGGCGTGTCGAAATGCTCATGGTGCTCGTCGCCTGCACCCATGCTGCCGTCGGCCTGGCGCAGAGCTTGGCCCTGCTTGTGTTTCAAAATCAACAAGCCCAGGTACGGCACAAAATACACCGACACCACCCAGCTGATCAGCAATGCAATCACCGTCACCGCAAAAATGGCAAAGGTATATTCACCGGTGAGCGATTTGGCAATACCAATAGGCAGAAAACCCACTGCGGTGATCAACGTGCCCGTCAGCATGGGCATGGCCGTGAGCTCATACGCAAACGTAGCCGAGCGCACTTTGTCGTAGCCCTCTTCCATTTTGCGTACCATCATCTCCACTGCGATGATGGCGTCGTCTACCAGCAGCCCCAGCCCAATGATCAGTGAGCCCAAAGAGATTTTGTGCAAGCCCAAACCCAAATACCACATTGCCAAAAACGTCACCGCCAGCACCAGCGGAATGGTAATGCCCACCACCAGGCCGGGCCGCATGTCAACGTAGTAGCGTTTGGTCAGCGGTATGTGTTTGCCGCGGCTGTGCAGGCCCAGCGCCAAAAAGCTCACAGCCAGCACGATCACCACCGCTTCGATCAGCACAGCAACAAACTCGTTGACTGATTTACTCACTGCTTTGGGTTGGTCCTGAATTTGCACCAGCTGCGCACCCGCGGGCAAAGTTTTTTCGATGCGGCTGGTGGTGACTGCCAGCGCCTTGCCCAGCGCAATAATGTCGCCGCCTTTGGCCATGGACACACCTAAAACTATGGCTTCCTGGCTGTTGACTTTGCCTGTTTTGTCAAAATCTGTGGTGCGCACTTTGACTTGTGCGGGGTCAACGTAGCCCCGCTTGATCTGGGCAATATCGCCCAGGCGAATCTGCGCTGCAGCGGCGCCTGTGGCACTGCTTTTAATCGGCATGGCGGCCAACTGTTCAACAGTGTTGAACTGACCCCCCACGCGGATTTGAAGGTTGTCAGCCGGCGTGGTCATGACACCGGCAGATTCCACTGCATTTTGCGCCCCCAGCTGAGCGATCACAGCGTTGAAATCCAAGCCCAGCTGGCTCAGGCGTTTTTGCGACAGTTCTACATACAGCTTTTCGTCCTGCACACCGAACAGTTCAACTTTGGACACGTCTTTGACACGCAGTAGCTGCTGGCGCACACCATCGGCAAAGACTTTGCCTTCGGCATAGCTGAAGCCATCGGTTTTTAGCGCATACATCACGCCAAATACATCGCCAAACTCATCGTTGAAGAACGGGCCCTGCACGCCAGGCGGCAAAGTACCGCGAATGTCGCCTACTTTTTTGCGCACGCTGTACCAGATGCTGGGCACGTCTTTGGGGTTGCCAGAGTCTTTGATCTGAAAAATGATCAACGCTTCACCGGGCTTGGAATACGAACGGATTTTGTCAGCCAGCGGTACTTCCTGCAGTGTTTTTTCGATCTTGTCGACCACTTGCTCGGTGACCTGCTGGGCTGTGGCACCGGGATAGAACAGGCGAATCGCCATCACCCGAAAGGTAAACGGTGGGTCCTCGTCTTGACCTAGCTGAAAGTACGCCGCGGCACCTAGCAGCATCAGCACTACCATCAAATAGCGGGTGAGCGCGGCATGGTCAATGGCCCATTTGGACAGGTTAAATTTACCGGCAATGCGGTCTGCCGCCAGGGTAGATGTAGGCTCGGTCATGGCGTGCTCACTTGGCTGCAGAGCTGGCAGAGCTGGCCGGTACGGCCGGTGCGACTGATGCGCCAGATGCAGCTGGTGCGACTGGTGCGCCAGATGCAGCTGGCGTAGCTGATGCAACTGATGCAGCAGCTACAGTATTAGTAGCTGCTTGAGCAGGTTTTACCTGGGTTGTATCGGGTTTTTCATTGTAAATAGTGACTTTTTGGTCAGGTGACAACACATGCACGCCAGCGGCTACCACCAGCATGCCGGGTGCCAGGCCTGCAGCAATCACGGCTTGGTTGCCATCGGCGGTGGCAATCTGTACAGGCGTGCTTTTCACTGTCATGCTGGCGCTGTCCAGCACCCACACGTAGCTGGCCTGGCCTTGCTGAAACAGCGCGCTGGTGGGCAGCTTGATCGCCTGTACACCGGCCATGCTGGACGGTGGCAGCACCACGACAGTAGAGCCCAGCGCCGGGGCTTGGGCAGCATCGACCGATACTTTGACAGGAAAGGTGCGCGTAATCGGGTCGGCGCTGGCAGCTATCTCGCGAATACGGCCCACAGTTTGGCCCGTGGTTTGGTTGGTATCCGCCCAGCGCTTGATAGATACTTCCGTGCCAACATTCCATTGGCGTACACGGTCTTCGGGCACGTTAAACACCACATCGCGCGCACCGTCTTGTGCAATGCGCACCACCGGCGCGCCTGCGCTGACCACTTGGCCCTGCTCCGCCTCGACCGCGGTGATAATGCCCGCCACATCGGCCACCAGCGTAGCGTAGCCTGCCTGGTTGCCTTGCGATTTAAGCTGGACTTGCGCTTGGTCTAATTGCGCTTGGGCAGATTTAAGGCTGGCCTCGCGGCGTTCCAGCTCGGCACCGCTGATAAAGTTTTGGTCTTTCAGGGCCTGGAACCGTTTGAAATCTGCAGCCGCCAAGTCGCGGTTGGTGGCAGCGCTGGTCACGCCGGCGCGCGCGGCGTCTGCAGCCAGCTTGTAGTCTTGCGGGTCGATCTGGGCCAGCACTTGGCCCACTTTGACGCGCTGGCCTACCTCAGCCTGGCGCTTGATCAGCTTGCCAGCCACACGAAACCCCAACCGCGACTCGACCCGGGCACGCACTTCGCCCGAATATTCCGTGCTGGCTTCCATGCCACTGGCTTCTACTTTGATCACCTTGACTGCCCGCACAGGCTCTGGCTGTGGGGCCGGTTTGCTGCACCCACCGGCTAACAGCAAAACGCCTAATGCTATGGATAAAATAGCTGCTTGAGCAGTATCTACGGGCGATATGGCGGGTTTCTGCCTGAAAATATATAACATGTTGGCCCTGAATTTTTTGCTAATGACTGATCGGTTAGTAATTTAATCGAATCAATACACCTTGTCAAGTTCAAGGCAGCCCCGTGGTAGGGACAATAGGATTAGGGTTTCAGTGCGATGGAATTGGCCATGCCCGCAGGCATGCACGCAGACAGGCAATCAGTCATGAGCCCTCAGTCTTCAGTCCTCAATCCTCAATCCTCAATCCTCAGTCCTAAGCCCTCAGCCCTCAGTCCTCAGTCCTCAGTCCTCAGCCCACAGCATCAGGCAGTTCACCCTGTAGCCATGGCAGCAGTACTTCAAAGCGTGCGCCTTGGCCTTCAGTGCTGTCCACAGTGACAGAGCCGCCGTGGGCGCGTACAGCGCGGTCAACGATAGCCAGGCCCAGGCCGGTACCGGGGATATGGTCTGCATTGGCCGCACGGTGAAAGCTGTGGAACAGCAATGGCACATCGTGCGCAGGTATGCCGATGCCGTGGTCTTGCACCACCAGCTGCAAACAGGGGCACTGCACGGCCCCGTTTGCTGCCATCACCTGATTGACTGTCAAATCAACCACACCTGCAAACCCTGAATATTTGCACGCATTGCCCAGCAAGTTGCCCAATATCTGGCGCAGCAGCGTGCTGTCCAGCATCAACACCGTGGCCTCGCTCGCAGGTGCCTGCGTGTGGACATTCACCAAACGCTGGTGCCCATCTGCCGACAAAGTCTCCTGCGCCACGCTGTGCACCAGCGGCATCAGCGCCACGGCGGCCAGCTTGCACTGCAAACTACTCGACGACATGCGGCCAAAGGCCAGAAAGTTTTCCATCATGCTCTGCATGCGCTGCACTGAACGCTGGATGTCGGTAATAGCTTCGGTTTTTTCTGCGCCAGACAGTCGCTCGCTGTAATGCAGCAGCAGGTCGGAGCTGGTTTGGATGGTGGCCAGCGGCGTGCGAAATTCGTGCGACGCCATCGACACGGAGCGGGTTTTCAAATCACCCAGTTCTTTCTCCTGCACCAGCGCCTGGCGCATATGTTCCTGCGCATTGTGCTGCGCTGTCAAGTCGGTCATGAAAATCAACGTTGCCGCGCGCCCCTCCCACTCTACAAACGATCCATAAAACCGCACCCACGATATGACGCTGTCGGGTTGCACATGCTCTGTCGGCGGCGACAGTGTGCGCAGCATGACGCTGCGGTCTGGGTCGCCGGCCAGCATGTCTTTGCGCCGCTTGAGCGCCAAAGGCCTGTCCTCGGGGTGCATCAGATAGATCGACTCGGTCTCGCCCATTTGCTGCGCGCTCAGCCTGAAAAACCGCGCCGCGGCTGGGTTGGCGTACGCCATGCGCCGGTCTTGCAAAAACATGATGGCTTGGTCGGCATGCTCTACCAACGCCCGGTAGCGCGCCTGCGAGCGTACCAGCGAATCAGTCACGTACACCACGGTAGACGTATCGCGCACGGTGGCCACGCAGCAGGGCTGGCCCTGGTAGCTGCCCATGCGCCCAATCACCTGTACGTCCAGGCTGCGGCCACCGGGCAATGGCAGCTTGGCATTGATGGGCAGGCCGCGGCCCAGGTAAATATGCCGCAGCGCCATATCGTGGTCTTGCGGCGCAAACAAGGTCAACACATGCTGGCCTACCAGCGAGGCGTGCGTTCGGCCCAGCAATTGTTCAAACGCACGGTTGCAGTCCAAAATAGCGGCCTCGGTGTAGAAGATCACACCCTCCGAGGCGGCTTGCATAAAGTCGTGTGCGCGCTGGGCAGACAGGCCAGACGCCGCTGTGCTTGGGGTGCCAGGCACGTCAACCGCTGCAGTGCCAGGCACGTCATCCACTATGGCTGCTTTTAAGTTCTCGTGCGATGACTTGCTTTGCATCAAACCAGTTTACCATTGCAGTCTAAACAAACACACCACCATGCACCGCATACTAGTTGTTGACGACGAAGAAGTGATCCGCAAAAACCTGGAGCGTTTGCTGACACTGGAAGGCTACCAAGTGGCCACTGCCAGCAACGGGCAGCAGGGGCTGGCCACCGCCTGCAGCATGCTGCCCGACATCGTGGTGACCGATGTGAACATGCCCGTGCTGGACGGTTTTGGCCTGCTGGACGCCCTGCGTGCGCACCACGCGCTGGAACGCACGGTGGTGATCATGCTGACCGCTGCCGACGACCGTACGCAAGTGCGCAAAGGCATGCGCCTGGGCGCAGACGACTACATTACCAAGCCCTTCAAACGCGAAGAACTGCTGGAGTCCATCAGCGCGCAGCTGCATAAAATCAAACGCTTTGACCAGCATAAAAGCCATGCGGTTGCCCTGGCCGTTGCGCAGAACGAAGAACAGACCCAAGCCCACTTTCGCCTGCACTATGGCACCCCAGACAGCCACAGCACTGCGCCCGGCTCCATCAGCAAGCCGGGCGATTCGGGCTATATTGACTTGACCGAGCCGCAGCGCCTGCAGCCTTTGCAAACAGGCGCTGCGCCTGTGGACAGCGTCACTTTGCAGGCCACTGTCATGTTTGCCGATATTCGCAACTTCACCACCATGGCCGAAAGGCTGACCGCCGCCGAGCTGGCCACCCTGCTGGGCCGTTACTTTGATCTGGCGTGCCGGCCTGTAGTGGCCTATGGCGGTACGCATTTAAAAATGCTGGGCGATGGC
>JANNCO010000495.1:0-1692 GCA_031386655.1 Polaromonas sp.
GGGTGAGGTTGAGCCCGCCAATGCCAGCGAGTAAAAACTTGCGGCCTGCGCTGGGCATGGCGTCGTAGACGTGGACTTCAACGCTCGCACTGCCATGCACATCGCGTGCGTTGCTCAGCACCTCGGCGGCCATCAAACCAGCGGGGCCTGCGCCGATGATGACTACTTTTTTAGAGTGCGCGTATGGAATGGTCATAGCTCAACTAACTGGCCTTCACCGGTAATAAAAGCAGCGCGCACGGGCGCGCCGGGGTGGGCGGCTTGCACGGCTTGCTGGTACTGGGCTAGTTGCTGGCGCAGGGCGGATTGCTGCTGGGGGGCGTAGGCAGATTTGTAGTCTAGTACCCACCAGGTTTGGCTGGCGTGGTGTTTGACGAGACGGTCTAGGCGCAGCAACACAGGTACTTTGGTTTGCGTGTTATGGGCCGCACTGATAACCGTAGCACCCTCAGCACCCTCAGCACCCTCAGCAGCTTGGGCAGTCACCGTAGCTGAATCATCGTTTGCGACACCATCTGCCCCCTGCAGCAACTCTACCTCGTTGGCTTGCCAGTCAATTTGCTGGTCGTCCCACACCCACGCAGCGGGGCCTTGGGTGATGCGTTGGGCCATGGCGCAGGCTGCGTCGGCCTGGGCGGCGGCTAGCTGAAACTGCGCGCCCACGCTGTGCGCAATGGACTGCAAATCGACTCTCGGGTGGTACAGCTCTAGCAGGCGGTGCATGGCCAGGCCTTGGCGTGCGGCTACGCTGTCTGGTTGTTTTACTATTAATTTAATAGGTGGTTGAGCAGGTTCTACGGCCTGAAACGGCATTTTCTTTATATAAATAGTGTCGTTTAGCGGTGCAGCGGGGTGCAGCGCAGTGTGCGCAGCAGCTGGGCTGGCCTGCGAACTGGCAGCAGATACATCACGGCTTGACGTGGCAGACGCTGATGCCTTGGCACCATCACCATACAGGTCATCGCCCTGTACTATCGCCTCGTCCACCACACCACTGTCCAGCGCGGCAAAGCGCTGCCACGGGCTGGTGGCATCTAACGTGCGCACGGCGTGGGCCGACAGCGCCAGCGTGTGCTGCGCGCGGGTCATCACCACGTACAAGGCGTTGGTTTCTTCGCGGGCGCGGGCGTGTTGCTCGCGCTGCAGCGCGTCTTGCACACACGCAGGCGGGGTTGACTCAGTGGCTAAGAATGCAAATGTGGTGGGCGCTGCGTGCTGGGCGGGCCAGTCGATCAGTACGTCCATGCTGCGAGATTTTTCAGCTTGGGCGTTGGCGTCTAGCAGCAGCACGGTGTGGGCTTCTAGGCCCTTGGCACCGTGCACGGTGAGCAGTTGCACAGCGTTGGCAGATTTCACGCTGATGGTGGGCGCGCGCACATGGCCCGCCTTGAGTGCGCGTACCCACGCGTACGGTGTGAGAAAACGGCCACCGTCTACGTCGAGCGCGGCGGTTAGCAGTGCCTGCAATTGCGTGGCCACTGCCGTGCGGTCAGCCGCCGGTGCAGCGGCCATAAAGCGGGCTATCACATCGGCATGCTGGTAGATGGCGGCCAGTGCGTCGTGCGGTGGCAGGTTTTGGCTTGCGGTGTTAAAATCCGTTAAATCCGCATGAAATTTATAGGCTATTTCATATGTCTTTTGGGGCGGCAGGGCTGGTAATACGTGCTCATGCTGCTCTGCTTTTAATTGCAT
>JANNCO010000507.1:0-3678 GCA_031386655.1 Polaromonas sp.
GTAAATACTGCTCAAGCAGCTATTTAATTAATAGCAAAATACCAGACTTCAACGCAAACGCTTTACCAGGCTAGACGTATCCCAGCGCTTGCCGCCCATCTGCTGCACGTCAGCATAGAACTGATCGACCAGTGCAGTGACCGGCAGGCGCGCACCGTTGCGTTTGGCTTCGTCCAGCACCAGGCCCAAGTCTTTGCGCATCCAATCGACTGCAAAACCAAAATCAAACTTGTCGGCCACCATGGTTTTGCCTCGGTTGTCCAGCTGCCAGCTTTGCGCTGCGCCTTTGCCAATCACGTCCAGTACCAGGTTGACATCCAAGCCCGCCTTTTGGCCAAACGCCACGGCCTCCGACAAACCCTGCACCAAGCCTGCGATGCAGATTTGGTTGACCATCTTGGTTAACTGCCCCGCACCTGCCTCGCCCATGCGGGTGAAGGCGCGCGAGAAAGCCATGGCCACGGGTTGCGCAGCGTCAAACGCTGGCTGATCGCCACCGCACATTACCGTCAGCAATCCGTTTTGCGCGCCGGCTTGGCCACCCGATACGGGTGCATCGACAAAATGCAAACCGGCAGCGTGTGCCGCAGCATACAACTCGCGCGCCACATCGGCAGACGCGGTAGTGTGGTCTACCAAAACAGCGCCTTTTTTCATGCCCGCCAACGCACCCTGGTCGCCACGACGACCACCGCCCATAGCTTCGCCCAGTATTACGCTGCGCAAGTCTTGGTCATTGCCTACGCAGCAAAATACCAGGTCAGCATCTTTGACAGCGTCTTTAGGCGTTAGTCCGTGGGTAGAACCTGTGTACTCTGCGTTAAATGCCGCAGATTTAGAAGCTGTCCGGTTGTATACCGACACCTGGTGGCCCGCCAAATGCAAATGCCCCGCCATGGGGTAACCCATAACACCCAAGCCTAAAAAAGCAACTTTGCAGCGGGGTGTGGACTCGTAGGTTTTAGGGTTGGTAGATGGCATAACGATGGGTTAATAGAGGTAATTAGTGCCCTTACTTTAGCATTGGATCAGCCTGAGGTAGCGCAGTACTGAATTGACTAAAAAGAATCAGCCTGCCTTGTCAAACCGCATAGTGTGCAATACCGTTTCCAAAAGACCAATTTTCTCGCACAGTTTCAACCAAATTGATAATGACATCGTTGGCAGCGAATCCCGAGGTATCAGCAATGCGTTGCACCATGTGGGCGTAGAGTGCTTTTTTAGCGTCCAGTGTGCGTCCAGGTGAACAAGTGATTTGTATCAACACCATGTGCGCGGAATGCTGTACGCCCAAAAACTCTGGCGTACACACCAACTCGTCGGATGCACGGCGGGTAATCGTTTGAAAACGGTCTGCCAACGGTACGTTAAAAGTGTCCACCATGGCTTGGTGGACAGCATTAGACACAGCGGCCCTGTGCGCGGCACTGGTAGAAGTAGGTAGATCAATGCGAACGAATGGCATAGTGTGCTCCAGTTTAAATATGTGCACAATTACTTTGCACGGGTTCTAGACTGTGCCGGATGTCGCGGGCCTGCGAAACCTCCTAAAGCGCATAATACTTGTGCAAAAACCGCACAAGCCATGAAAAACCTGAGTCTCGACGATTTCGCTTTATTCACCCAAATTGCAGCGCAGCAGTCGCTATCAGCAGCAGCGCGGCAGCGTAACGTCGCACCCAGTTGGGTGTCGCGTGCTTTAGGGCGTATTGAGGCTGAATGCAATGTACGCCTGGCGCACCGCACTACGCACGGGCTGTCGCTCACACCCGAGGGCAACATTTTTTTAGAGCATGCGCAGCGTATTTTGCAAGAGCATGGGCAGCTAGAAGACAGCCTCAGTCACCGTGGTCGCACAGTCACAGGGTGCGTGGTGATCAGTGTGAGCCAGCTGATGGCCACGCATGTGGTGATACCGCGCTTAGCCGCATTGCGTAAGCAGCATCCAAAACTGTCCGTTGACCTGCATGTGGATGACCGCTTGGTAAGTATGGCGCGCGAAGGCATTGATATTGCAGTGCGGGCTGGCGCAGTACCGCCGCAGAGTTTGGTGGCAAGGCCACTTGGTCACCATGGCCGCGCCTTGTATGCATCACCCGGTTACCTTCAGCAGCACGGCGCACTACGTACGCCTGATGATCTGGCACAGCACACGCTGATTGGCAACAGCACCACACTCACGCATAACGAGTGGGGCTTTAATATAAACGGGCAAACAGTCATCCGTACTTTGCCTGGGCACTTGCGCGTTAACAGCAGCGCAGCAGTCGTAGCACTGGCACTGGCGGACGCAGGTATTGCGCGCATTAACGATGTAGTGGGAGACAGCTTGGTAGCGCAGGGTCACCTCAAACCCGTGCTACAGCGCTATGTGCAGGCGGGACAGTACGCGGTTTACGCGATGATTTTGGCAGAGCGCCACCGTGCAGCCAAAATCCGCGCTACGATGGATTTTTTGCAAATCTGCTTTGCGGGTTTTGCGCAAAGGCCGCACTAGAGGCACCACCAACTCACCTAAACCCAAGCTACATAATTTGCAAATGCTCAGTGCCTGCGGCCAGATCAACCGTTTTGGCGCGCTGTGAGTTCAGCTTGATCTGCAGGCGCAGGTCGTTGACTGAATCAGCGTTGCGCAGTGCGTCTTCAAAGGTGATCTGGTTATTCTCAAAACCGTCAAACAGCGCTTGGTCGAAGGTTTGCATGCCCAAGTTGCGGCTTTTCTTCATGATTTCCTTGATCTCGGACACATCACCTTTGAAGATCAGATCAGAAATCAGCGGTGTATTGAGCATCACCTCTACTGCTGCAAAACGGCCTTTGCCGTCTTGCTTGGGCACCAAGCGCTGCGAGATCATGGCGCGCAGGTTCAGCGACAAGTCCATGAGCAGCTGTGCGCGGCGCTCTTCAGGAAAGAAGTTGATCACGCGGTCCAGCGCCTGGTTAGCGCTGTTGGCGTGCAGCGTGGCCATGCACAGGTGGCCGGTTTCGGCAAACGCTACCGCATGCTCCATGGTTTCGCGGTCACGTATCTCGCCCATCAAAATCACGTCCGGTGCCTGGCGCAGCGTGTTCTTCAGTGCGGCTTCCCAACTGTCGGTATCCAGCCCCACCTCGCGCTGCGTCACCACGCAATTTTTGTGCGGGTGCACAAACTCTACCGGGTCTTCGATGGTGATGATGTGGCCAAACGAGTTTTCGTTGCGGTGATCGACCATGGCCGCCAGCGAAGTTGATTTACCCGAGCCTGTGGCCCCCACCAAAATCACCAAACCCCGCTTGGTCATGGTGACGTCTTTGAGCACTTGGGGCAAGCCCAGCACATCAATCGTGGGCAATGTGAGCGGGATGGTACGCATGACCATGCCAACCTTGCCCTGCTGGATAAATGCATTCACCCGAAAACGCCCAATACCCGGGGGCGCTACTGCAAAGTTGCATTCTTTGGTGCGCTCAAATTCTGCAGCCTGCTTGTCGTTCATGATCGAACGGGCCAGCGCCAGTGTGTGGCCTGCTGACAAGGGCTGGGGCGACACCTTGGTCACCTTGCCATCCACTTTGATAGCAGGCGGAAAGTCGCCCGTGATAAACAAATCGCTGCCGTTACGGCTGACCATCAACTTTAAAAGATCGTTGATGAATTTACTAGCTTGGTCGCGCTCCATGAAGCGGCTCCTTTCT
>JANNCO010000009.1:0-3097 GCA_031386655.1 Polaromonas sp.
ACCTACAAAACTTGAACGAGAAAAAAGTAGCGCAGCAAACGCAGAGGCCATTTACTTACTCGTCGGCATTGCAAACTCAGCACCCTTGCCAATGCTCTCGGGCCAGCGCTGCATGATGGATTTTTGCTTGGTATAAAAGCGCACGCCTTCTTCGCCGTAGGCATGCATGTCGCCAAAAAGCGATTTCTTCCAGCCACCAAAGCCATGCCATGCCATAGGTACGGGGATAGGCACGTTAATGCCCACCATGCCCACTTGAATGCGGCGGCTGAACTCACGCGCTACGTTGCCATCGCGCGTAAAGCAGGCCACGCCATTGCCAAACTCGTGGGCGTTGACTAGGGCAATTGCCTCGGCCAGGTCTTTTACGCGCACGCAGGCCAGCACGGGGCCAAAGATTTCTTCTTTGTAGATGCGCATGTCGGGGGTGACGTTGTCAAACAGCGTGCCGCCTAACCAATAACCTTGCTCGCAGCCTTTTTCGGTTTGGTCAAAACGGCGGCCGTCCACCAACATGTCGGCACCCTGCGCCTCGCCCACGCCAATGTAGCCGGTGATGCGGTCAAACGCTGCCTTGGTCACAATCGGGCCCATCTCGGCGTCTAGATGTGTACCGTTCTTGATCTTCAGCGATTTGGTGCGCTCGATCAGCTTGGGCATGATTTTGTCAGCCGTATCGCCCACCAGCACCGCCACGCTAATGGCCATGCAGCGCTCGCCGGCCGAGCCGTAGGCCGCGCCGATCAGGGCGTCAATTGATTGGTCCAGGTCGGCATCAGGCATCACCACCATGTGGTTTTTTGCGCCGCCCAGCGCCTGCACACGTTTGCCGTAGTGCGCGCCAGTTTCGTAAATAGTGTTGGCAATCGGTGTGGAGCCAACAAAGCTGATGGCTTTGACATCGGGGTGCACCAGTAGCGCGTCCACGGCTTCTTTATCGCCTTGAATAACGTTGAAGACCCCATCAGGCAAACCAGCCTTTTTCAGCAGCTCGGCCATGAACAACGCAGGGGATGGATCAATGGGGCTAGGCTTCAAGATGAACGTGTTGCCCGCCGCAATGGCCACCGGAAACATCCACATTGGCACCATGACAGGAAAGTTAAATGGTGTGATACCCGCCACTACGCCCAGTGGCTGGCGCAACGTCCAGTTGTCGATGCCTGTGGAGACTTGCTCGGTAAAGTCGCCTTTAAGCAGCTGCGGTATGCCAGTGGCAAATTCGACAATATCAATACCGCGTGTCACCTCGCCTTGCGCGTCAGTAAACACCTTGCCATGCTCGGCGGTGATCATGCGTGCCAGGTCGTCTTTGTGCAGGTTCAGCAGCTCTAAGAATTTGAACATGACCCGTGCGCGTTTGAGCGGCGGTGCGTCGGCCCATGCCGGGAAGGCGGCTTGGGCGGCAGCTACCGCGGTGTCTACATCCGCAGCTGACGCCAGCGCAACGCGGCCCGTGACTGCGCCCGTGGCGGGGTTGGTCACGTCTTGGCTGCGGGCTGTAGCACCTGCGGCGCTGGCGGCTATGTGGCCGTTAATAAAGTGGTCAATATTTGCAATACTCATAGCGCTCTTTCAAAACAAGGCTAAATTTTGCTTGAATTGATGGGTAATAGCCAATGAAATCGGCAAAATATTGCTATAAGTAATATTTATACAATACGGTGATGCGCAATCCTACCGCTGGCTCTCATCTTCATGCTACTACAGTATCTACAGCCCACCCGAAGGCCCAACTACAGGCGTCGGCCCAGTTATCGCCTGCCACGGCAAATAGCTACGATTTGGCCAGCTTGAAAGCTTTTTGCGCCGTAGCGCGCGAAGGCAATGTGTCGCGCGCCGCCATGCGTCTGCATTTGACCCAGCCAGCCGTCAGCCTGCAAATCAAGGCCCTGCAAGAGCGCAGCAAGCTGCAACTGTTTAACCGAACGCCCAAAGGTCTGGCGCTCACGCGTGACGGCGCTGCGCTGCTGCCGCAGGCTGAGAAGGTGCTTGCGGCATTACAGGACTTTGGCCAATCTGCGCGCAATTTGCACAGCACTTTGCGCGGCACGCTGCGGGTGGGCACTATTCTCGATCCCGAATTTACGCGGCTGGGGGAGTTTCTTAAACATCTGGTCGAATCTGCGCCGCAAATCGATACCGAGCTGCGCCAAGCGATCAGCGGTGAAGTGCTAGCGCAACTGGCCCGCGGCGACTTGGACGTAGGCTTCTACTTGGCTGACTCGGATGCTGTTTTAAACCAAAATATTATGCAAAATAGACTAGCAACCCACGTAAATCCTGCTCAAGCAGCTATTAAATTTATAGTACTGCCGTTGACCAAATTTACCTACCGCGTGCTGGCACCTGCAGGCTGGGGGCCACAGGTACTGGGCCGCGACTGGCGGGCCCTGGCGGCGCTGCCGTGGATCACCACGCCGCCCGCTTCGGCCCACCACCGCCTGCTGGCTAACGTATTTGGCCCGCTGGGCATCAGCCCCAAACGCGCCGCGCTGGTCGACCAAGAAGCCTCCATGCTTGACTTGGTGCGCTCTGGGGTGGGCCTGAGCTTGGCGCGCGACTCTATTGCCATTCACGAGTCGCAAACCCGTGGCCTGGTGATAGCCGACAAAGTCTCGCTGGACTGCACGCTGTGCTTTGTCTACGCCGCTGCCCGGTCACATGAGCTGGTGATTGGTGCTGCCAGACAGGCCCTGGACAATGTGTGGGGCAATATTTAAGAGCAAAACGCTTACACGTCAGTGGGTGGGTTACAGGCTACTATGTTGCCTAGCATCATCCCAGCCTATGGACACACCCGCGCCACGCATTGACACCATCGCCACGCCACAAGGCCCGCGGCATGTGCTGCGCGGGCGCTGGACAGCAGCGCAATTTGCCGACCCGTTGCACTGGGACGCGGCGCTGGCTGATTTGGCTAAGGCACGTGTTACCCAAGCTGCGGCACCGCAAGCGCCATGGGATTTGCGCGAAGCCGAGCAAATTGACCACATCGGCGCGCAACTGTTGTACCTGCATTGGGGCAGCACACTGCCCGCCGATGTTGCCATGCACCCGCAGCAGCGCGAAATGCTCGAACGTGTAGCGCGCTTGA
>JANNCO010000030.1:0-3984 GCA_031386655.1 Polaromonas sp.
AGCTTTTAATGTCGGCCACGTAGCGGCTTTTGCGCTCATGAAAGCCAATCAGCACTTCGCTTTTTTTAATTACGTAGCGCACCGACAAACGCGCCCGGTAGCGGTAGCCCCAGGTGGGGCCAGAGATGGGGCGTAGCACCAGCTCGGGCTTGACCTTGCCTAGGTGCCACAGCTGGTCTTCTAGCGCGCGGGCTTTTACCGCTACTTGCGCCGCTGCGTCTAGGTGCTGCATTTTGCAGCCGCCACAGGCACCTTGGTGCAGGCCAAAGTGTGGGCAGCCGGGCGTGACGCGCTGGGAAGATTCTTTGTGAATCTGCGTTAGCGTGCCCATTTCCCAGTTGTTCTTTTTGCGGTGAATCTGCGCGCTGACTATTTCATACGGCAACGCACCTTCGATAAACACTACTTTGCCGTTGTCTGCACCGTCTGCATCGTCACTGCTAATGCGTGCAATACCTTGGGCTTCCAGGTCTAGCGATTCGACATACAGCTTGGGCGGCGGTGGGTATACCTTGACGGTGCCGTCTTCGTTAAGTACCGGCGGCTTTGGCAAGCCTGCATTCTTTTTGCGTGAGCGGCCCATAGTGCTAAGCCTTGCCGGTAGAGCCGTAACCGCGCTCGCCGCGCTGCGTGGCCACAAAGTCGTTGACTATGTTGAACTGCGCCTGTACTACGGGCACGATGACCAGCTGGGCTATACGCTCCATCGGCTCGATGGTAAACGCTACTGGCGAGCGGTTCCACGCGCTTACCATCAGCTGGCCTTGGTAGTCGCTGTCGATCAAACCTACCAGGTTACCCAGCACGATGCCATGTTTGTGCCCCATACCCGAGCGCGGCAGTATCAACGCGGCAAAATTCGGGTCATTTAAAAATATCGCCATGCCCGTGGGCACCAGCTGCCATGCATTGGGCTGCAAGGTCAGCGGCTCGGTTAGGCAGGCACGCAGGTCTAGCCCCGCGCTGCCAGGGGTGGCGTAGGCGGGCAGGTTGTCAGTCAAGCGAGGGTCGAGAACTTTAACATCGATTTTCATGGCGGGGGGTTTAAAGATGGGCTGGTTTTATGATGGTGTGCATTGGTCGGTGTGCATTGGGCAGTGTGCATTGCGTGCACAAGCTGCAGGTGCGTTGCATTAGCTACTATAAATTTAATAGCTGCTTGAGCAGATACTACGGCCTAAAAGCACTATTTAACTGCTAATTTTACCAGTTCAGCGACATGCTTTTGCACCGTTGCCTACAGCAGAAAACTGCGTCGCCACTATCGCATGTGGCTAGTTTGCGCAAAGCAAACCACTGGTTGACCCAACCGCTAGGTCACCAGCTAGTGCTGCAAGCGCTGCGCGATCTGGCGTACCAAAAGCCTGGCCAATTGCAGCTTGGGCGCACGGGGTATTTCTTGGCTGCCGTGCGCGTCTACCAGCAGCAGCGCGTTGTCGTCTTGGCCAAAGGTGGTGTGGCCAATATTGCCCACCAGCAGCGGCACGCCTTTGCGTGCACGCTTGGCTGTGGCATGTGCAACCAAATTTTCACTCTCGGCGGCAAAGCCTACGCAAAACAATTTGCCTTGGGCGGCGCGGTCGCTTTTGGCCAGGGTGGCCAGTATGTCGGGGTTCTCGATAAATTCCATCACCGGGGTTTTGCCTGACCCGTCTTTTTTAATTTTTTGCTCTGCCGTGGTGGCTGGCCGCCAGTCGGCCACGGCGGCGCATGCTATAAATATACTAGCTGTTTGAGCAGCATCTACGGACGATTCCAGCATATTGACTGCAGATTTCACATCTATACGCGCCACACCGCGTGGTGTAGGCAAGCTCACCGGGCCCGCTACCAGCGTAACCTGCGCGCCCGCCTCGTGCGCTGCCCGCGCGATGGCAAAACCCATCTTGCCGCTGGACAAATTGGTAATACCGCGCACGGGGTCAATGGCCTCAAACGTGGGCCCCGCGGTGATCAGCACATGCTGCCCGGCCAGCACCTTGGGCTGAAAAAACGCAATCACGTCTTCCAGCAGCTCGGCAGGTTCTAGCATGCGGCCATCGCCTGTTTCGCCGCAGGCCTGAAAGCCACTGCCCACGCCCAGCATGTGCGCGCCATCGGCGGCCAGCTGCACCATGTTGCGCTGCGTGGCAGGGTGCGACCACATCTCGCGGTTCATGGCCGGGGCGATCAGCAGTGGCACGGGTTTGGCGCTGCTTTGCACGCTGTCTTCGCGTGGGCGCGCCAAGCACATCAGGCTCAGCAAATCATCTGCCCGCCCGTGCAATAGCTTGGCCATAAAGTCTGCTGACGCGGGTGCAATGACTATCGCGTCGGCCTCACGGCTGAGGTTAATGTGCGGCATGTTGTTAGCCACGCCGCCCAGCGTGCGGTTATCCCATTGGCTGGTCACCACGCTGCGCCCGCTCAGTGCCTGCATGGTCACGGGCGTAATAAATTGCTCAGCCCCCTCAGTCATCACTACCTGCACGGTAGCGCCTTCTTTGATCAGCGCACGGCACAGCTCGGCCGCCTTGTACGCCGCAATACCGCCCGTAATGCCCAGTACGATGTGTTTGCCCTGCAAATTGTGATTAGCGTTCATAGGTGGGAATGTAGCAGATGCTCCAGTGGCCTAGATTTTGCAGCTAGGCCCCAAGCTACCCACTGTTACCTTATGGCTCCATTTAAATGAAAAATAGGCCGCCAGAGCACGAAGATACTGCTCAACCAGCTATGGATTTAATAGTACCCGCGACGCATCTACAATGCGTTGAACCCAACGCGGCAGCGCCAACGCCATCGCGGTAAAGTAACCTATTAGCGGCAGGAGGATTGCACCATGTCATTGGCCCCACAACGTGAAGAGATCGACCATCGCACCATCAAGCTGCTGATTGGCGTTATTGCACTGACGTTGGCTACCTTAACCAGTTATTTTGCAGGCGGCACTATCACGTCCATCAGCGCGGCGTACTACGAGGGCGGCTGGGCGCAAAGTATTTTTGTCGGGTTTCTCTTCGCCATTGCAGCTTTTTTGCTGGCCTACAACGGCCTGTCCACCCGTGAAATGGTGCTCAGCAAGGTAGCCGCTGTGGCAGCGCTGGGCGTAGCACTGTTCCCCTGCAAGTGCGGCAACCGCGAACAAATTATTCCGTATGTGCACGCCGTGTCAGCTGCCACCATGTTTGCGGTGCTGGCCTACTTTTGCTATGTGTTCTACCGCCGCGCGCGTGTAAAAGGCTACCCCCAAGCCACCGCCCGCGCTTGCATTTACGCTGCATGCGGTATCACCATTGCCACCAGCGTGGTGGTGGTAGCGCTCGACTTTGTGTCTGGCGGAATGCTAAGCGCCAAAGTAGCCAGGCTTGCCTTCTACGGCGAACGCGCAGCCCTGATGGCGTTTGGTATCTCGTGGCTTACCGCCAGCCGCGTGCTGCCCCTGCTAACCCGTAAAGACGAACGCTTCTCGCCGCTGAGTAACTGAGAAGTTTGCAAACCGGGTTGATTGTGTGGTGAACAATTAAATCATGTGGATGTTTTGGCTAGTTGTAAGCGGCAAGCGGCGGTGAAGTGATTTTGTTAGCGCGCATTTTTTAGTTGATCGCTTTGTTAGGCGAGCGCTTTTTTAGGTTGGTTGCCAGATTTTGTAAATGCGCCGGGAAGCTGGGTTTTTTGCGCGTCCTTGAGGCCGGGTAGTCAAGCTGAGCGTGCGCACCAGACAGCTGCACTCGAGCCGGGCATTACTATTAATTTAATAGCTGGTTGAGCAGGATTTGCTTGGGTTAGTGGCCTAAAAAACTCTGAAAACAGGCCTTGGAATATTCCTGGCGTGCCTTCAACGCCTGTTCTGTGCACGCCCTGGCACTTGGCGTGAACATCTCCACGGCTGTCCACACCAAGCGCCAAGGCTGCGAATATGGTGGGTGTATATGCTAGCGGGAGTTCGCCCACCCTGTTCACCAGAGCTGGCAGGCGGTGTTCTCAGCGCCGCGGCCGAAAGGG
>JANNCO010000040.1:0-2203 GCA_031386655.1 Polaromonas sp.
CGCTGTGTGCCAAAGTATCTAAATACACAGAGCGCACCTACCATGCCCAGCGCATCTTGCATCCGCTTAAACGTACTGGGCCTAAAGGTTCAGGCCAATTTGAACAGGTCAGCTGGGACGCGGCTTTAACCGACATTGCCGTGCGTTTAAAAACCATTGCTGCGCACGACCCGCAGGCCATACTGCCCTACAGCTACGCAGGCACCATGGGGCTGGTGCAAGCTGAAGGCATGGCAGCACGTTTTTGGCACAAGCTGGGTGCCTCGCAGCTGGACCGTACCATTTGCTCATCAGCGGGAACAGAAGGTTTGGTGTACACCTTGGGCGGCAAAGTGGGCATGAAAGTCGAGTTTTTTGCCGAAAGCAAACTCATCATCATTTGGGGCAGCAACAGCATTACCAGCAATTTGCATTTTTGGCGCTATGCGCAAGAGGCCAAACGCAACGGGGCTAAATTAATCTGCATAGACCCCCGCAAGACAGAAACGGCTGATAAATGCCACGAACATATCCAGCTGCTACCCGGCACAGACGCAGCGCTGGCGCTGGCTGTCATGCACGAGCTGATAGCCCATGACTGGCTAGACCATGACTACATTGCACAGCACACGCTAGGGTGGGACCAGCTCAAAGCACGCGCATTGCAGTGGCCCCCTGAGCGTGCGGCACAAGTATGTGGTGTGCCGGTAGCACAAATTGCCTCGCTTACGCGCGACTATGGCATGAGTTTGGTCAACCAAACACCCGCAGCGATACGCTTGAACTACGGCATGCAGCGCGTGCGAGGTGGTGGTAACGCCACACGCGCAGTAGCTTGTTTACCTGCGTTGATTGGCGCTTGGCGGCACCGCGCAGGGGGTGTGCTGCTGTCCAGCTCGGGCATGTTCCCGGTCAATAAAAATGCTTTGCAGCGGCCTGATTTGCACAGCGGTAAAACACCGCGCACGGTCAATATGAGCACGATTGGCAACGACCTGTTGCGGGGTAGTTCCGCTGAGTTTGGCCCCAAGATTGCAGCGCTGGTGGTGTACAACAGCAACCCCGTGGCGGTGGCACCCGATTCAAGTCAAGTGGTCAAAGGCTTTGCGCGTGAAGATTTATTTACCGTAGTGCTGGAGCATTTTCAAACCGACACCGCCGACTATGCCGACTATATTTTGCCTGCCACCACCCAGCTAGAACACTGGGATGTGCACCTAAGCTACGGCCACACTGATGTATTACTCAACCAGCCCGCGGTGACACCTGTAGGCCAAGCCAAGCCGAATACGCAAATCTTCCGCGAGCTGGCAGCGCGCATGGGTTACACCGACGCGTGTTTTACCGACAGTGACGAGGCTATGTGCCGCGCCGCGTTTGATGGAACTGTAGATTTTGACCAATTGCTGCGTGACGGCTTTGCGCCGCTGCGCGTGCCCGATGCACCTTTTGCGCAAGGCGGCTTTCCTACGCCGTCAGGTAAGTGCGAGTTTTTCAGCACCCGCTTAAGTGCTATGGGTATGGACGGCTTGCCCGACCATGTAGCTAACTATGAAACCCTGGGGTCATCACTGGTGTACCCACTGGCCATGATCTCGCCGCCTGCGCGCAACTTTCTCAACAGCACGTTTGTCAACGTCAAAAGCTTGCGCGATATGGAAGGCGAACCCGTGCTGGAGATGCATGCAACCGATGCTGCTGCACGCCAGCTGGCGGACGGTCAAGTGGTGCGCATCTTCAACGATCGCGGCAGCTACCATTGCACAACTCGCATCAGCCCGCGCGCCCGTGTGGGTGTTGTGCATGGGCTGGGCATCTGGTGGCGCAAGCTGGGTTTGCAGGGCACCAATGTGAATGAGGTCACCAGCCAGCAATTAACTGACATGGGCCGTGGCCCGGTGTTCTACGACTGCCTTGTACAAGTGGAAGCTGCGGTTGGGTTAACGTGAGCGGGCTTGGGTTATTGGCTTTGCTTTGCGTGTGCGCCGGTTAACTGGTCGCTTGGTTAGCGTGCGCACCGGGGAGCTGGACTCGAGCCGGGCATCTCTTTCGCGAAAAATATTCCGCAAACACGCGCGAACTGAGATGTTTGTTTCGTCAGCATTGTCAACGCGCGCCTTGCTGCATATTTTTCATCGAGACGGACCCGACTCGTCACATTGTTCTTTGCTTGGTTTGGGGCAGCCCTTGCTTCGGTTGGGTTGTTCGGAATGGTCAATACTAT
>JANNCO010000106.1:0-4404 GCA_031386655.1 Polaromonas sp.
CTGGAAGTATTGAACAACAAGTCAAAAACGCCGCAAGCAGTCCCACAGACCAAGATTTTTCAACCCTGCTTGATAGATTGCTATCTGTTGGCCGTACTGCAGTGAGTGAAGTGGACCGCAACGCGTTGTGTAGCTTCTTCACGGCTGATATTGCCGCGAGTCATC
Organism: Polaromonas sp.; assembly: GCA_031386655.1. Classification (GTDB taxonomy): domain Bacteria; phylum Pseudomonadota; class Gammaproteobacteria; order Burkholderiales; family Burkholderiaceae_C; genus JAAFIP01. Next base: position 166 of record JANNCO010000106.1, read on the forward strand.
ACTACATTAATCACCGCTTCGCGGTCCACTTCACTCACTGCAGTACGGCCAACAGATAGCAATCTATCAAGCAGGGTTGAAAAATCTTGGTCTGTGGGACTGCTTGCGGCGTTTTTGACTTGTTGTTCAATACTTCCAGGTTGAATGGTTGCTTTACCAGTCTGTGCAAGAATAGCCATTGCGTCGCGCTTGATCGAGTCAAATGAAATCCCGGCTTTGTCCATTTGTTGGCCAGCCACATCAGCAATTTTGGGTGCAACAGCTGCCGCACCAGTGGCGGTCACGGTTGCAGCGGTACCGAGCACACCTGCAGCCCCACGCATTAACGAGCCGGCTGCCGAACTCAGCAAATATACAGTGGCAATCACCGTCACAGCCCAAGTCAGCATGCCGTGCATACCACCTTCTGCAGATCGAAATACACCCGACAAACGTCCTGCGACCCACCCACCTGCCATCAGCGAAATCAAACTGGCCGCGCCCCACCAAATAGCCGCACTGCTGCCCAACAAAGCTGCAGATGGTGTTTGACCAGGCACTGTTGCATCAACTGTACTGGCACCTATGCCTGCACCTAGCATGGCAAGCAGTATTTGAATAGCCATCGCTGTGACGGCACCTGCTGCAACGGCAGCCCAAGAAATACGTCGCAGTGGTGCTGTATTGACTACATTAATTTCGCTGGGTAGTCTATCTGGCTCCCCTAGCGGTGCTCTGTTGTGTACCGCAGACGCTGGAGTTGCGCCATAAGTGGTCGAAGAAGGCATGGAATAAGTCCTTAGAAAATGCTTATATGTAAGTTTTGAATCGTTTCAAAAATCGGAAATTTATTTTCTTTACCTTCGCCAAGTTACGCTGTAGGACAGCACACACTGATGGCATAGTCAATTATCAAAAAATTAAAAAAGCCCGCAGATTGCTCCGCGGGCTTTACATTGATTTTTCTTGACTTGCCCATAACGGGCAAATCGGCACTGCTATTTAGGCATGTTTCTTGTCAAAAAACTGCTCATCTTCCGTAGAACCTTTCAGCGCAGCAGTCGACGCATTCGCTTCGATGGTCGTGGTCACTGAGTCAAAGTAACCCGTACCCACTTCGCGCTGGTGCTTGACAGCGGTAAAGCCGCGGTCTGCAGCTGCAAACTCTTTTTGCTGCAGTTCAACAAATGCGGTCATGTTGTTGCGAGCATAGCCGTAAGCCAAATCGAACATGCCGTAATTAAGCGCATGAAAGCCAGCCAATGTGATGAACTGGAACTTATAACCCATGGCACCCAGTTCACGCTGGAATTTGGCAATGGTGGCGTCGTCTAAATTCTTTTTCCAGTTAAAACTTGGCGAGCAGTTGTAGCTCAGCAGCTTGCCTGGGAATTTAGCGTGGATAGCATCGGCAAACTGCTTGGCAAAGGCCAAGTCTGGTGTGCCGGTTTCGCACCAGATCAGGTCGGCGTACTCAGCGTAAGCGAGGCCGCGGCTGATGGCTTGTTCGATGCCGTTTTTGCTGCGGTAGAAGCCTTCTATGGTGCGCTCGCCAGTCATGAAGGGTTTGTCATTGTCGTCCACATCGCTGGTTACCAAGTCAGCGGCTTCTGCGTCGGTGCGGGCTAGCAAGATGGTGGGTGTGCCCATCACGTCGGCAGCCAAGCGGGCTGCCACTAATTTGCTAACAGCTTCACGTGTCGGCACAAGCACTTTACCGCCCATGTGGCCGCACTTTTTGGCAGCGGCCAGTTGGTCTTCAAAGTGCACCCCAGCAGCGCCAGCCTCAATCATGGCTTTCATCAATTCAAAAGCATTCAACACGCCGCCAAAGCCTGCCTCAGCATCGGCCACGATGGGTGCAAAATAGTCCATGTAACCAGCATCGCCAGCGCCTTTGCCTTCGGCCCACTGGATCTGGTCTGCGCGGGTGAATGTAGCGTTGATTTTTTTGACCACTTTTGGCACGCTGTCTACGCTGTACAGCGACTGGTCTGGGTACATTTCACCATTGCTGTTGGCGTCGCCAGCGACTTGCCAGCCAGACAGGTAAATGGCCTTCAAACCAGCTTTGACTTGCTGCATGGCTTGGTTGCCAGTCATGGCACCCAGTGCGTTGACAAACGGCTCGGTGTTGATCAGGCTCCACAGTTTTTCAGCACCGCGCTGTGCGTGGGTGTGCTCTACTTTGACCGACCCACGCAGCTTGACCACGTCAGCGGCGCTGTAGCCGCGCTTGATACCCTTCCAGCGCGGGTTGGTCGCCCAGTCTTTCTCCAGTTGAGCGATTTGCTCGTCACGGGATAAAGTGGTCCAGTTGCCTGTTGAGTTGTTTGCTGAATTGGGGGTCATAGTGCGCTCCATCAAGGTTGGTAAATATTAAAACCATTTATCGAAAACCGATGAAGCAACTATAAGTCTTCTATAAGACATATAGCAAGACTTATGTCTTATAGAAGAGTAATTCTAAAATCAATGAAATCATGGGGTTATAGCTGTATTTCACCATACGAACACAATTTTTCTATATCGAGAAAAAATGTGGCAGTGCAACAATCGATTTATATCGTGATGCGCTATAAAGTTTGCATATTGTGAAATATTGTTCTGGCTTGAATGCTGTTCTATTATTGCTGCGTCGACAGCGGCAATGCTACCCACCACCACGTTGCATGTACAGATCAAATCGTTTCATAAAAGTATAGCGCTGCGCGTCGTCTAGCCCGCTAAAGCTAAATGCCACATGCAGGCGCGGCAAGCTAAACAGTGCAATACGGCGCGGCTCGCCTACACGCCAAGTCACAAGCAAAGTGCTGTGTGGCACCGCTGGAATCCTAGCCTGCAGCGCATCGCCTTGCTGGACCCATATCGCATCACCCATCGCAGCGGGCAGCCACATAAGCCATTCGGCAACAGTGCAGCCCATTTCGCGGTCAAAATTCTCAAGGTAAAAAGATTGCAAAACAGCCAATCAAAAAATTAGATCGCTAGCTCATTAATTCACCGGTATGAGGCGTTCGGCGCTCGGTGTTCGGCGTTGTACAGCTTGAGTCGGTACACAGTACCAAAATCTTACCCACCTGCAATGGGTGGCCAAATGGCCAGCACGTCGCCCTCTTGCAAGGTGCGCGTAGCACGTTTGTCTGGGTCGATGTACACGCCATTGACCAGCACCAAGTGCACCAGTTTGTGCGGCATGCCCAATGGTTCGATGATTTGCAAGATGGTGCTTGCTGGCGCAATGTCTAGCTGGGTGATGTTGCTGGTGCGGTCTGCGGCAGGCAAGTAGTCAGTTAGTGATGCGAACAGCTTTAGGGTAATCTTCATAGCACTACGATTATTAATCAACATTACAAACACACAGCGCGAGGCACACCGCGCAATGCAAGGAAAAATACAATATCACTGCCACCACACTGAACCACATGCGCCATAGCTTAACAAAGATTAACTTAGTGAGTCTTATTGTCCACGCCGTGCAACATCGGCTGCGCCACTCCATTGACCCTGCGCTTGCGCAGTAGCCAGATACGCCGCCATCAGCTTGGTGGGATCGGCCTTGAGTGCGGCCTTCCACTCGCCCAGCTTGACCTTACCTTCCACCAAGCCGCGCAGTGCACCTATATGGTCTGTCCAACCTATGCTGTTGCAGCCCACCATCACATCGCCCTTGAACTGCATAGACAGCAGCTTGTGGTGCGCATTGTCTTTCAGCTCAATGTGCTCGCCCCCTTGATCTTGCGGTACGCCTTGCCAATTGCCAAAGCTGGTTGACACCAAACCCAGCGTATCCAGCACGTTAATTTGTGTCACCTGCCTGAGCGATGCATGCTGGCCCACCATGTTCAGCGCTGCAACGCGTGCTTGATCAGCGGCATTCGGCTGGATGGCGCTGACTACTTGCGCACCCGTGAAATGGTCAAAAGCCTCGGCGCAGTCACCTGCTGCATACACGCCTTGCACGTTTGTTTGCATGTGGTCGTCAGTCAACACACCAGTTTTACAGGTAATACCAGAATCCTTGAGAAAACCTATTGTGGGCTTGACACCGGTGGCGCTGATAATCACGTCCACTTCAATGCTGGTGCCTGTAGACAGCTTGGCCACCAGAGCTGCACCGTTTTGTGTGATGGACTCTACCCTGGCACCCGTGTGCACAGCTACTCCCTTGCTTTGCACCCAGCTTTTGATCATGCCGCCAGCCGCTGGGCCCATCATGCGCGGCACCATACGGTCGCCCATTTCCACTACAGTCAGCTT
>JANNCO010000112.1:0-5474 GCA_031386655.1 Polaromonas sp.
GCGCTTTTTTGCTAGCAGCAGGCGCTAAGGGTAAACGCATTGCACTGCCCAACGCCAGCGTAATGATTCACCAGCCCTCGGGCGGCGCACGCGGCCCTGCCAGTGATATTGAGATCTCAGCCCGCGAGATATTGAAAACTCGTGAGCAACTCAATAAGATTTTGTCTGAGCGCACAGGCCAGACTATTGAAAAAGTAGCCCGCGATGTAGAGCGCGACTACTGGTTGTCGGCCAACGAAGCTAAAGACTACGGTGTAGTAGACCAAGTGATCGCCAAGCGCCCGTAACCACTTAAGCCTTGTTGTTCTCGGTGCTGCGCGGTCGCTTGGCACTGCACGGTGCATGAGGCTTCACTAGCCTATTACCTCGCGGTCACGCAGCACCGCACGGTATGCCCATGCCCAACGTACCTAGCGGCCCTTTATTGTTTGTCATAGGCATACCGTACGTTGCTGCGCTCCACTAGCATGGTGACTGGCAGGTGGGTAGCGGTCTTAATTGCTGATCTCAAGTACGTAGCTAATTTGTAGTGACCACCACTGCGCGAAACCCTAGCCCTGCACAAGCGACCGGCTGTGGCCTAGGCCTGTTGCCACCCGTTGAGCCACGGGCTCGAAGCACGCAGCGCAGGGGATCAGAAATTTAGATGTCTGAGCGCTTGCGCGAGTTTCTAAATTTCCCCCGGAGTGAGTACTGGAGATGCTTGCCGAAGGCCCGTGGTGTCGGGTGGCAACAGGCCTAGGCCACAGCTGGACGCGCTCTAGTAAAGAGACATAAAGCCGTAGACAACCAAACCATCTAAAACACACTTCAAACGCCATTTTTAACAACAAAACAGGCCAGTAACCCAAGTAAAATCTGCTCAAACAGCTACGAAATTAATAGCGTACCAGCAGACAACGCTTAAGTACCCAACCTCTGCACGCCCGCCAGCTCACACGCCATGATGGCGTTGCGCAGCGCGGCTATGGCCTCGTACCGGGTAAAGCTGCGCCGCCACACCAGCACCACGCGGCGCGTGGGTATGTCGCCGCTGAAAGGGATGTAGCGCACAAAAGACTCGCTCTCTAGCGCTTGGACATATTGGGGGGCCGTCAGGTTAGCTGCTGTGGTATGGGCCACTGTTTTGCCAGTCGTTTTTTTAGCCGCAGCCTGTTTAGTCACAGCGCCAGTTTTTTTAGCGGCTGGTGTAGAGGCAGCGGCAATCGAAATGGCACTAGCAGAGGCATTAGCAGCCTCTTGTATAGCGCGCTGCGACGCCGCCAGCTCGGCGCGCGGAATCGACAGTTGCGGCACTACTGTCACGCCCATGCCCGCGGACACCATATGCTTGATGGTCTCTAGCGACGAGCCTTCAAAGCTTTTGCGAATACCCTCGGCATTGCTGGAGAACCGTGCAAACTCGGGGCACACCTCTAGCACATGGTCTCTAAAGCAGTGGCCGTTGCCCAGCAGCAGCATGGTCTCTTGTTTCAGTTCTTCAGCGCTGATGCTGCTGCGCTGTGCCAGCGCGTGCGTGCTGGGCACCGCCACCATAAACGGCTCGTCATACAGCGCGGCCATCGCCAGCCCCGCGTCAGGAAAAGGCTCGGCCAAAATGGCGCAGTCAATCTCACCCGTGCGCAGCATTTCCAGCAGGCGCACGGTAAAGTTTTCTTGCAGCATCAGCGGCATTTGCGGCGTGCGCGCAATGGCTTGGCGCACCAGCGCAGGCAGCAGGTACGGCCCAATGGTGTAGATCACGCCCAGTGTCAGCGCACCGGCCAGCGGGTCTTTGCCGCGCTTGGCAATCTCTTTAATGCCTTGCGCCTGCTCCAGCACCGACTGCGCCTGCCGCACAATCTCGCCCCCCAGCGGCGTTACTGTTACCTCGTTGGCACTGCGCTCAAACAGTTTCACATCCAGCTCATCTTCGAGCTTTTTAATCGACACCGACAGCGTAGGCTGCGAGATAAAACAAGCCTCCGCCGCCCGCCCAAAATGCTTTTCACGGGCTACGGCGACGATGTATTTGAGTTCGGTGAGGGTCATGGGGAAGATTGTCAACTATTGCCGACATTGAAAAAATAAAGGGGCTAGCAGGGCTTGACTTGATGCACCCCCCTTAGGAGAATCTAATTCTTACTCTTGAAAACATTTCGTATGAAAATTAATTCTATTTTCGCTGCTTTGTTAACATCTCTAACTTTGGTAGCTTGCGGAGGCGGTGGCAGCGAGGCGGTTCCTGCAACAGTGGCTAATACACCAACACCCACAACTTCAACATCTGTACTTACGGACAAATACACAGCGACTTGGAAAAGTTGCAGGAGTGATGGAGTATTAAGAACCGTTCTTATCACCAAAAAAAGTGAGACTACTTATGCATTCGACTTCAAAGCAACCGCGCACGATGGTGGATACCCTTGCGCGGGAGCAGGCACTGCTATTCCCGATGCGGCTGGAATAGGTGAATTTCAAGTTGTGGGCACTAAAAAAGTGCTAGGTTCAGTGGCAGGGGAAGTTGACAAAGTTATTGATTCTAATAGTGGCGAAAAAGATATCTTGTTCGTCAAAGATGGGGTAATAGTTACCGATAGTGCGAGTGCTGTGACGCTTTTATATTACACCGACAGCTCAAGCTCAAGCACTATTGATGCTGATGGGTTTCCCAATTCTCTTGACACTACCCTACCGTATAGAAAACAGTAACGCTACTCAAGCTTTCAAATAAGCCGCTCGCCAGCCTAACCAGCGGGCGATGTGCTTTTCGGCTAGGCAAAGCTGAAAGAAATTTTGCGTACAGATTTCAAATCTACCACTTGTCTGGCTTGCCACAAGTCGTAGTGGTCTTGCATCACCAGCCAGCTCTCGGGTGAGCGGCCCAGCGCTTTGGATAAGCGCAGCGCCATCTCTGGGCTAACGCCGCTCGTTTGGTTAAGCAAGCGATTCAACGTGGATGGCGAGATACCCAATTGAAGCGCTAATTCTCTGCCACTCATAGCGCTGGGCGTGAGATAAACCTCTTGGATAAACGCGCCAGGGTGCGGTGGGTTGTGCATAGCCATTAGTGATAATCCTCATAGTCCAATATGTGCGCGTTGCCATTCTCAAAAACAAACGTGATGCGCCAATTGCCGTTGACCCAAATCGACCAACGATCTTTTTCGGCCCCTTTAAGTGCGTGCAACCGAAAGCCAGGCATATTCATATCTTCAATTGTCTGAGCAGCTTCAAATGCGGCTAGTTGCATTTGCAACCGCTTGCTGCGCGCAGGCTGAATACCTACCAGATTACTTGATTCAAAATATTTGCGCTGTTTGCAACACTCACTAGCGCATGAGCGTGATGAATATCACCAACCTAGCAGTGTTACTTTTCTACCGGCATGTTTAGATAATTGATACTAATTGACACATTTACAATAAAAGTTAACGCTGATTTTGGCGAGGTTTTAATCTTTTATGAGAAATTTATGAAATTCAATTACTTTGCGCTTTTGGCAGTTACCACTGCGGCATTGACAGCTTGTGGCGGCGGCGGTGGCAGCAGCGAACCTGCACAGCAACCTGTAGTGGCAGCCGATGCAGTAGACAAATATGTCGGCACTTGGGTAGCTTGCGTTGCTGGTACGGCTACTACATCCACTAAAGAAACTTTGGTTTACACCAAAGCAAGTGCAACATCGGCTAACGTGACGTTTACGCAAACATCACATGCAGGCACAGCCTGCGCCGGCAATTCGACTAATGGCGTCTATACGGCTACGTCAGTAGCCACGCTGGCAGGAACCAAGACTGTAGGCACAAGCACAGCTGACAAGGTAACCATCAAGCCTGTTAGTCCCGCTGGCCCAGACGAAAAGGATATTTCAATCATCGAAGGTAACACTCTGAAATTGGGTGACGAGACGATGCTTGATACTGATGGATATCCTAAAGCATTTGATAACGTTTACGTGTACATAAAGCAGTCTGTAGCAGTAGCCCCGCTAACTGGGTATTCTGGTACGTGGGTTGCCGCTTGCAAACAAAGATCGTCCATCACTATTAACGGTGCCCCCGCATACGTTGTCGGAACTATTAATTTTAATTCGGCAAGTGCCACTAACGTAAGCGGTAGCACTTCAAGTAAGATTTTTAACAATTCAACGTGTACTGGCGCAGCGACCGCAACAAGTAATCAAAATTTCGCATTCACAATAGATGGCACGGTAATTATTAGCGGCAAGACAGTTGATAAAGTGACTCAAACGCTTGAAGCAATTGACCCTAATGCTGGTTCTGCTGCGACAACTATTAATGGTGTCAGCTACGTAGCAAACTACTTCACCAGAACCGACACATTTAAAACTTTGATCTATATCGATGGTAATGAGTTGTTTGAAGGTTTGGGGGCTGGATCTGCCACCATCACTGTTTATCCAACGAGCTTGCAAACTACTGCATCTGCTACACGGCAATAAAACTAAATTGTTTGTGAAACCTCAAGCCTTCAAATAATCCACTCGCCCGCCTAGCCAGCGGGCGATGTGCTTTTCGGCGAGCATCTGGTGTTGATCCAACATGAGTGGGGCTATTTGGCGGGCGGTGTCTAGCAGCTGGGTGTCGGTAGTCAGGTCGGCAAAGCGCAGCAGGGCGGCGCCGGACTGGCGGGCGCCTAGAAATTCGCCGGGGCCTCTGATTTCCAAGTCTTGGCGGGCAATCTCGAACCCGTCGTTGGTTTGCGCCATGTCTTTGAGGCGGGCGCGCGCGGTCTCGCCTAGCTTGCCGCTGTCGCCTGTGCCGTACATCAGAACGCAGGCCGACGCTGCGGCGCCACGGCCAACGCGGCCGCGCAGCTGGTGCAGCTGGGAGAGGCCAAAGCGTTCGGCGTGTTCTATCACCATCAGCGACGCGTTGGGCACGTCTACGCCTACTTCAATCACGGTGGTGCTGACCAGTACCTGCATGTGGCCGCTGGTAAACAGGGCCATGACGGCTTTTTTCTCCGCCGGTGGCATGCGTGAATGCAGCAGGCCCACTACCACTGGCGCGGTGCTGCCGTCGGCGCGGTGCACCCTGCCCTGCAGCGCAGCGCTTAACTCTTCATGCGTTTGCGTGGCGTTGGTCAGGTCGATCATTTCAGACTCTTCGATCAGCGGGCACACCCAGTACACCTGGCGGCCCGCGTCAATTTGCGTGCGGATGCGTTGCACTACTTCAGCGCGTCGCGCGTCGCTGATCACCTTGGTGACGATGGGTGTACGGCCCGGCGGCAGCTCGTCGATGGTGGATACGTCGAGGTCGGCGTAGTAGCTCATGGCCAGTGTGCGCGGAATGGGCGTGGCGGTCATCATGAGCAGGTGGGGTTCTAGCTTGGCTGGCTGCGCTACTATGTTTTTAATAGCTGCTTGAGCAGGTTTTACTTGGGCTAGAGGGATGTTTTGCTGCAAATTATGCGTCTCCAGCGTGCTTAGGTTCATCTTCTCGCGCAAGGCCAAGCGTTGCTTGACG
>JANNCO010000135.1:0-4596 GCA_031386655.1 Polaromonas sp.
CACGTTCAAGCCCGCGCGCGCTAGCTGCAGCGACGCACGCATACCCGAGCCGCCTGCGCCGACAATAACAACGTCAAATTTACGTTTAGAAATGGTAGCCATAACTTAAATTCTCCACAACACTTGTACAGCCCAGCCCGCGCACCCCACGAGCCAAACCATAGTGACAACTTGCAGCGACAAACGCAGGGCAACAGGCTTGATGTAATCCATCCAAATATCGCGCACGCCCACCCACACGTGGTACAGCATGGCAATGATGACGACAAAGGTTAGCACCTTCATCCACTGAGACGCAAAAATGCGTGCCCAAGATTCGTAGCCAACGGGGCCTTTGACAAGCACCACTTGGGCCAAAACCAACAATGTAAACACTGCCATCAGCGTGGCGGTGACGCGCTGGGCTAGCCAGTCTTTTAAACCGTAATGCGCGCCCACTACTGAGCGCTTGGAACCGTAATTTACTGCCATATTTTTTTACTCTGTGTATTGCTTTAAATTGTGCAGGGAGTGATTAATACAAGCCAAACAGCTTGGCACCCAAAATCACAGTCAGGCCAATGCTGACCGCCAAGGTGACCACCGCTGAGGTTTTACCAAACTCTTTGGTCACTGCGTGACGCGCGTCCATCCACAAATGGCGCAGGCCCGAGACAAAATGGTGCAAAAACGCCCAGATCAACGCCAGCGCCACCAGCTTCCATAAAAAGCCTGGCAAGCCCAGCATGCCTACGTTGAATGCGGCTTTGAATTTGGCAAACGAAATCTCGGATGACAGCGAAGTGTCGAACATCCAAATAATAACAGGCATCAGCAAAAACATAATGGCGCCACTGATACGGTGCAAGATGGACACAATGCCAGCCAGTGGCAGGCGGTAGGTGGGGAGATCTTTAAACGCGTTGATATTGCGGAACTCGGGCCGCTTTTTAGCTGTGACGGTCGCTTCGGTGGACATATTTTGGCTTTCTGTGTTTTGGGGCGGTAACCAGTGGTGGTAACTACTTGGTAACTTTCCTATTTTGCTAAACCCTCAAATTCTATTGCAATGCAGCATGAATCTGTAACTCTGGGGTCTATGACCGCAAGTTTTTATTGGAAAAGTGTCTTTCAGGCGGCGATTGAAGCAATCTTTATGGATAGGCGGGGATTTAACTTCCCTTTTGTAAAAACGTTGCCTCGTTGCTAGCCATGGGTTGTGGGGATAGAACTCCCCTTTAGCAATACGTTACCTCGTTGTTTACTTTGGGGTTGTAGGGGTTGAACTCCTCTTGGGCAATACGTTACCTCGTTGTTTACCTTGGACGGGTGGCGTGGGATTGAACTCCCCTGTGGCAATGCACTGGCTCGTTGTTTACCTTTGACGGGCGGCGTGACATGTCGCTGCAAAAAATCTCCGCGAACACACGCGGCAGGCAGTAGTTATCTAGAGTTGGTGGGCCGCGCCTCGCTACAATTTTTTCATCGACACGCTCACACCGCTCACCCTGGTGGATGTAGTAGGTTGAAGGCACGCGGTGCAAATTTATTGTGGGAAAGGTCAGGCTGAACGACGCCTGCGTGTGTGGCTAGTCCAAATAGCGTGAATAATTTTCGAATGCCCCCCAGCCCACTACAAGCGACCGGCTGTGGCCTAGGCCTGTTGCCACCCGTTGAGCCACGGGCTCGAAGCACGGAACGTAGGGGATAAGAAATTTAGATGTCTGAGCGCAGCGAGTTTCTAAATTTCCCCCGGAGTGAGTACTGGAGATGCTTGCCGAAGGCCCGTGGCGTCGGGTGGCAATAGGCCTAGGCCACAGCTGGGCGCGCTCTAGTACAAAGACACAAAGCGGTAGAAGCACCAAACCATCTAAAACACACTTCAAACGGCATTTTTAACAACAAAACAGGCCACTAACCCAAGTAAATCCTGCTCAACCAGCTATGAAATTAATAGTATGCTTGTAAACCAATATATCGACAAATAACCCACTACAAAGCATCCAAGTCCCCCAGCATCCGTGCGGCTGTCTTGCGTACTTGCAGCCGCTCATCGTCCGTCATGCGCTGCAGGTTTTTCACCATCAGCGCGGTACGCGGGTTGCCTGCAAAGCTGGCTTCATGCTTGTCTAGAAAGTTCCAGTACAGCGTGGTCATGGGGCAAGCGGTGTCACCCGTGCGCGTCTCGGGTGTGTAGGCGCAGCCTGTGCAATAGTTGCTCATGCGTTTGACATACGCACCGCTGGCTACATAGGGCTTGCTGGTAAAGCGCCCGCCGTTAGCAAACAGCGCCATGCCGGCCACGTTGGGCAGCTCGGCCCATTCCACAGCGTCCACGTACACCGCTAGATACCAGTCGCACATTTGCTGCGGGTTGATCTGCGCTGTGACGCCAAACATGCCTGTAATCATCAAGCGCTGAATATGGTGAGAATAGCCGTTGTCCAGTGTTTGCGTGATGCAGTTTTTCATGCAGTTCATGCGCGTGTCGCCAGTCCAGTACCATTTTGGCAGCGGGTTCTGGTGGTCGTAATGGTTGGCGGTTTTCAGCTCGGGCATGTCTAAAAAGTACACCCCGCGCATAAACTCGCGCCAGCCCAGGATCTGGCGGATAAAGCCTTCGACGCTGGCTAAATCCAGCCCCTTTTTGGCATAGGCCTGCTCTGCCGCTTGCACCACTTCCAGTGGATTGAGCAGCTTGAGGTTCAGCGAGCTGGACAGCAGCGAATGCCAGCCAAATTCAAGATTCGTCCACATGGCGTCTTCGTGCGGGCCAAACTGCGGCAAGCGGTTGTCAATAAAGTCTTTGAGTGCACGCAGCGCCTCGGTGCGGGTGGTAGGCCAGTTAAATTTGTCCAAATGGCCGGGGTGATCAGCAAAGTGGGTGTTGACTAACTTGATGACGTCTTGGGTAATGGAGTCGGGCTTGAATACCAGCGCTTGCGGCACGTCTTGGGGGCCGGCTTTGCCGAAGCTTTTGCGGTTGTCAGCGTCAAAATTCCACTGTCCACCGACAGGCTCTTTGCCTTCCATGAGGATTTTGTACTGCTGGCGCATTTGCCGGTAGAAAAACTCCATGCGCAAACTTTTGCTGGTGCCAGCCCATTTGCGAAACTGCGGCAGGCTGCATAAAAAGTGGCGGTCTTCGCGCCAGTCGATGCGCAATGGGCTACTGGCAGCTTGTTGGCCAACCGAAGCCGATTTGGAAGCCTTTTTAACAGTATTTTCAGCGTTTGGAGCCGTAGAACCTGCTCGAGCAGCTATATTACTTATAGCGTATTCTAGCGCGTGTCGCACCCGCATATCGCCAGGCTCTACACCTATCACAGCATGTGGCTGGTGCTCATGCACTGCTGATGTCAGGCCGTCAGCCAGCGATGTGTCGCCATGCGTGTCCAGCGCGCGATAGTCTACCCGCAGCCCGCGTGCTTGCAGGCTGGCGGCGTAATGCCGCATCGCAGACAAAAACAATGTGGTGCGAATTTTGTGCGACCACACATGGCGCGACTCGTCAAACGCCTCCACCATCAGCACCACGTCGTGCTGTGCGTCAATACCGTCCAGCGCAGACGAATCTGCATCCAGCTGATCGCCCAATATCAAGATCAGATTGCGACAGCCTTGACCAGATGGCGCAGGCGGTTGTGTGGGCGTCTTAATGTTGGTTTTAGCACTGGGCTTTATAGCAGCCCCAGCCTTAGCTTCAGCAGCAGCCGCAGATTTCGGCTTAGGCATTGGTGTGTTTTTTGCAGTCACTTGAGTGGTGTCTCTAAGAATAAATCAAAAATTCAATGGGCGGTCAGCCCAAATACACAACCATTGGCTGGGGTGTGCATTACGCTTTTTTAGCCCAGGCAGAACACCAGGCTTTGCCAGACACTTGTTTGCCAGCAAACAGCGGGCAACCACCAGCAGCGTCGGTGGCTTTACCTTGGTACAAAGAACAATTGCTGCAGTTTTGATCGGCTGTGTATTTGGGGTATTTAGTTTTGTCTGTCTTGGTAGCTACAGCAAAATAGCCCAGTGCTTTGGCGTTGGCATCAGTTTCAGCCACCATGGGTGCATCAGCAGAATGGGCTAGTTGTGCGGTACCCAGTGCGGCACTGGCAGAGGTAATTTGAATTATGAATTGGCGGCGGCTAGTCATAGTAAGAATGGATTTTTAATGATTGTCTGACCAGGATAGGTAGCGAATCACCTGAGAGTATAGGGTAAACCTATAGATTAATACTGATTGGTATTAAATATTACCGTAAAGTTTTATGGCAATTTCTAAATACTTTTGAGCTAAATGAGAATTACTATCAATAAAAGTAATTCAATAGCCAAATGCAATGAAGGGTATTGAACAGAACGATTAGACGACAGCTGGTATTGAGGGTAAGTTACAGGTTCCTTGTATCTTCAAGGCGACATTTTTTTCACTAACCTCCAGGAGAAACCATCATGGCAGCACTAAAAGGCTCTAAGACGGAAGACAATTTGAAGGCCGCCTTTGCAGGCGAGTCGCAGGCTAACCGCCGCTACTTATATTTCGCAAACAAAGCCGACGTAGAAGGCCAGCCAGATGTGGCAGCGCTGTTCCGCTCTACCGCTGAAGGCGAAACCGGCCACGCG
>JANNCO010000167.1:0-2388 GCA_031386655.1 Polaromonas sp.
TTGCCCCAGGCGTGGCGCGTGACCTGGTCTTGCAATGGCTTTGTAAAGTCTGTGGTGCGGTTAATTGCGCCTTGTACATAGTCTGCGCCTAGCACTGCAGTACGGGTAGCCAGGCCTTTGTCGTAGATGGGGTCAGTCATGGTGGGTTCCTTGGGTTTGAAAATTCACCCATAATCATCGCACCAATCACCCTACCCAAGCATTACGTTCATCATTGCGTTCATCACCACATCCATTGCCTCTGCTATGAATGTGGCATACCACCCTAAGAGAGCTTGCCATGACCACACCACGCTACCCCTTGCCCGACCTGAACACCCTGCCCGATGACATCAAAGCGCGCATTACCGAGGTGCAAGACAAAGCGGGGTTTATCCCCAATGTATTTTTAGCCTTCGCGCGCCGCCCTGCCGAATGGCGCGCCTTCTTTGCCTACCACGACGCGTTGATGCTGAAAGAAGATGGCCATTTGACCAAAGGCGATCGAGAGATGATCGTCACGACCACCAGCGCGGCCAACCGCTGCCTGTACTGCGTGGTGGCGCACGGCGCGATTTTGCGGATTTATGAAAAAAAACCTATGGTTGCCGACCAAGTCGCCGTGAACTACCTGAAAGCCGACATCAGCCCACGCCAAAAAGCCATGCTGGACTTTGCCATGAAGGTGTGCCTGCAGTCTGACCAAATCAACGATGCTGATTTTGCGCTGTTGCAGGCGCATGGGTTAGATGATGAAGATGCCTGGGACATCGCTGCGATTACTGCGTTTTTTGGTCTGTCTAACCGCATGGCCAGCTTTAGCGGCATGGCTCCTAACCCTGAGTTTTATGTGATGGGGCGCGTGCCCAAACAAAAGACCTAGACAGCACGACCACATTGACCCCCTGCGCACCATCCGCGTGCGCGCCAAGTTGGCACGTATTTCGCACTGCCTAGGTGGAATAAATACTAAGGGTGGGTCATGGCAGGTTTTCGGTCGTTTTTAAACAGTGGGCATGCACCCACGCTGGGCGCAGCATTTTTTTATTTTGCATGTTCGTGCTGCATCTGGGTAATGAACGGCGCGATGGCACCCTTTATTTCTGAGGCCTACAGCCTTACACCTGCACAAAAAGGGATCATGCTGTCGATCCCCATTTTTGCAGGTGCACTAATGCGCTTCCCCTTGGGCTTGCTTGCGCAGTATGTAGGCCGCAAAAACGCTACGCTGATTGAGATGGTGCTGATCATTGTGGCACTGCTGTTTGGCTACTTTTTTGTCAGCTCCTACCACAGCCTGTTGGCCATGGGCGTGTTGTTGGGCGTGGCTGGTGCTAGCTTTGGTGTAGCGCTTAGCCTAGGCTCGGGGTCATTCCCAGCCAAGTACAAAGGTTTGGCCATGGGTTTGGTGGGTGCAGGCAATGTAGGTACCGCGGTGTCGGTGCTGGTAGCGCCTGCACTGGCCCAGGCGTACAGCTGGCAAGCGGTATATGGCATGGCGGCGGTGTTTATGCTGCTACCGCTGGCTGCCATGGTCGTGTTTGCACAAGAGCCGCAAGATATTGATAAGCATGCCACTTTCAAAGAGCATATTGCTTGTCTTTTTGAAAAAGATGGTTGGGCGTTCAGCGTTATTTACGCCATCACCTTCGGCGGATTTATCGGCCTGGCTACATTTTTGCCCAGCTATTACTACGACCAGTTTGGGGTAAGCAAGGTGCAGGCAGGCCAATTGTCGATGCTGGCGGCCTTTATGGGTGCGGCGGTGCGCGTGTTGGGCGGCTGGATTTCAGACCATTGGGGAGGCGTGAATACCCTAAGCGCAGTGCTGGCAGTGGTAGCCGTCACATTGGTACTATGCGGGCTGGCCAGCGGGTCGCTGGTGGTGACCACGCTGATGTTTATGCTGTGCTTTGCCGCGCTGGGGGCTGGCAACGGCGCGCTGTTTCAACTGGTACCCCTGCGCTGGCCGCTGGCTACTGCGGTAGCGGGCAGCATGATAGGCGAAGTAGGCGCACTAGGCGGCGGCTTGATACCGAACGCCATGGGCTTGAGCAAGCAACACACTGGCACTTACCTATGGGGGTTTGTAGGATTTGCCGTGTGTGCAGTGCTGGTGCTGCTCATGCTGCGCAGCATGCAAATTCGCTGGACCCGTACTTGGGCCGAAAAAGGTGGGCGGGCCCGTGGCGTCTGATGCTTCAGTTACTTAGGCTATTTTTGTAATGAAACAGGCCAGTAACCCTAGTAAATCCTGCTCAACCAGCTATGCTATTGATAGTGATATGTAAAACGTTACCCGTTCGACATGAGCTTGCCTACGCGTTCGCGAACGGGCGAGAAAATGAATGACTAGAAAAGCGAACGAGCGAGCAACTTGAACGGGCAGCAAGGCGCGCGTTGTTGAAG
>JANNCO010000203.1:0-11823 GCA_031386655.1 Polaromonas sp.
TGAACAACGTGTCTGCAATACCCCGTAAATAAAACAGTGCAAAGCCAAATGGAGGGTGCATGAAGCTGGTTTGCAAGTTCACGCACAGCAGCACACCAAACCAGATCAGGTTGATGCCCAGCTTGTCTGCCACCGGTGCCAGCATGGGCACAATGATGAAGGCGATTTCAAAAAAGTCTAAAAAGAAAGCCAGAAAGAACACAAAAATGTTCACCACAATCAAGAAGCCTACTTGTCCACCCGGCAGGCCGGTGAGCAAATGCTCTACCCACAATGAGCCATCCACGCCCTGAAACACCTGGCTGAACACGCGTGAGCCGATCAATATAAACACCACCATGGCCGTTAAACGCATGGTGCCTACCATGGCCTCCCACAGTAGCGCTGTGGTCAGGCGCTTGTAGGATGCTGCCAGTATCAAACCGCCTACCACACCCATGGCACCCGCCTCGGTGGGCGTGGCAATAGCAGTGTTTTGAAACGGCAGACCGCCCATGGAACCCAGCACGGTAAAAATCAAAAGCGCCGATGGAATAATGCCACGCAGGCACTTGCCCCATAGGGCCCAGCCGTTTAAGGTACGTGCTGTTTTAGGCACGCCGGGTACGTAGTGAGGCTTCATCACGCTCAAGCCGTACGTATACAGCGCGAACAGCAAAATTTGCAAAATTGAAGGCCCCCAAGCGCCTTTGTACATGTCGCCTACAGGGCGGCCCAGTTGGTCGGCCAGCACCACCAATACCAACGAGGGCGGTACTAACTGCGTGATAGTGCCTGATGCGGCCAGCACACCTGTGGCGTAACGCATGTTGTAGCCGTAACGCATCATCACGGGCAGCGAGATCAGCGCCATGGCGATCACCTGGCCTGCCACGGTGCCGGTGATGGCACCCAATATAAATCCTACGATGATGACTGAATAGCCCAAACCACCCTTGACCGGGCCAAACAGTTGGCCCATCGAATCCAGCATGTCTTCAGCCAGCCCGCATTTTTCTAAAATCGTTCCCATGAAGGTAAAAAACGGTATGGCCAGCAGCAAGTCGTTGCTCAAAATAGAAAACAGTGCCAACGGCAAATTGCTCATGTAAGCCGAGGGGAACCAGCCCATGTGGATAGCGTAGAAACCGCAACCCAAACCCAGCGCAGACAAAGAAAACGCCACTGGAAACCCTATCAACATAATGATGATCAGGCCGGCAAACATCAACGGGGGAAAATTTTCAATCAACATGGTTTTATTCTGTTCAAAATGAGGGACGTGTTCTGCAGTGGTTAAAAACAGCAGTTCAAATTACTGGATAGGTTTCTCGTAATGGGTGTCCATCTCAAATTTGCCGGCAAGATAAGCCAGGCGTTTGATGACCTCGGAGATGCCTTGTGCAAACAGCAAACCAAAGCCCAGTGGCAGCATCAAAATGGCAGGCCAGCGAATCAGTCCGCCTGCGTTTTGACTCATTTCTTTGGATATAAAAGCTTGGTAAAAATACGGTATGCACATGTAGAGCAACATACCCACCACAGGCAGCAAAAAGAACAACAGGCCAAATAAATCGACATACACAGGGCCATTGCCTTTAAGCTTGCCGTAGATCAAGTCAACCCGTACGTGTTCATTCATTTTCAGCACAAAAGGTGCGCCCAGCATGACGGTGGCCGCAAACAGGTACCACTGAATTTCCAGCCAGCCGTTGGAGCTTAAATTAAAGCCGTAGCGAATGAAGGCATTGCCCGCGCAAATCATGGCAGATATAAAAACGGCCCAAGCTGCCAGCTTGCTAAACCGTTCGTTGATCCAGTCAACCGCTAAGGCAAACTTTAAAAGCACAGACATAGACAGCTCCGTTGGTACATACGTGTATTGTCGCAAAGACTGGGCCGCAGGCACTGGCAAAACCCTGACATAGCAATGCCGGGTTAACCCTAGAATTTGAACTGCTGGTTGGCAGATGTAAAACCCACTGCCGTGCGCATGCTGCGCAGTGCACTGGCCGATAATGCACAGCATGCAGGTTATTCCGTCCCATGCGATAGACAGTCCCCATGTGTTCCGGGCGGGCCGCGATGTGTTGTCGCTGGCGCTGATGGACGCGCGCAACCACACCCTGTATACGCTAGCCCAGTTTGAAGCTCTGCAGCCTCAACTGCAATCGACCGCGGCGCTGGGCCCGCTGCAAATCAAACAACTCAATCCGCCGCTGTGGCTGCTGGGTTATGTGGGGTGGTTTCAAGAATGGTGGATAGGCCGCAACACGCAGCGCGCACTGGGCGCGCAGTGCCCGCCATTGCCCACGCGCCTGGCATCGATTGAGCCGCGCGCAGACCTGTGCTGGAACCCCGCACTCATGCAGCGCGCCGACCGCTGGACTTACAAATATCCCGACACAGGCAGCATCAAAGCGTATTTGCTGGAAACATTAGAGACCACACTGGAGCTGCTGGAGAAAACTGAAGACCGAGACTCGGCGCTGTATTTCTACCGCCTGTCTCTAGCGCGCGAAGACCAGATAGGTGAGCAACTGGCAGTGCTAGCCCAGGCGCTGGAAGTAAAAATGGAGCTGCCACCAAGCCCTGCCTACCAGCACCGCGCGCCACTGCGCATGCCTGCTACCCAATGGACACTGGGTGCTGCGCAGACTAGCTTTACGTGGGACAACCAAGCTGGAGTGCACACCGTGGCTGTGCCCGAATTTGAAATTGATGCCCAGCCCGTCAGTTGGGCGCAATACGTTGAATTTACCGCAGACGGCGGTTATGACGATGTGCAGCATTGGTCGCCCCAAGGCTGGGACTGGCTGCAGGCCGCAGCGCTGGCCGAGGGTCGACGTGGCCCGCGCTATGTAGAACAAATTGGTGTAACCAGTGGCGCGGTGCTGACCCGCCGCTTTGGTCAAGACAGGCGTGCCGCAGGCAGTGCCAGCGCCATGCATGTGACTTGGTACGAAGCGCAGGCCTACGCCAGCTGGGCAGGCCGCAGGCTGGCCACTGAGGTAGAGTGGGATATGGCAGCCCACAAAGCGCAAGGTATGGGCTACCGCTGGGGTGATGTGTGGGAATGGACAGCCAATACCTTTCGGCCCTACCTAGGGTTTGTCGCTGGGCCGTGGGCTGACTACAGCGCCCGCAGCTTTGGCCATGCCAAGGTGCTACGTGGCGCGTCGTTTGCCACCCGCGCACGCATGAAGCAGCCGGGCTTTCGTGGGTTTGCAAGGGCGGAAACAGATGTGGGGTTTTTTGGGTTCCGAACCTGTGCTTTGTAGCCTTCCACAGGCCTTTTTTGAGGCATTTAGGGCTTCTAACCCAAGTAAATCCTGCTCAAGCAGCTATGAAATTAATAGTGTCTTTAAGCTATTAACTGATCAGGCACTTGTATCCTGTGTATTTTGAGCTGGTCTTTTTTTTTGTACTGGAGCCGGCCGACAGCGTACTCAGCTCCGCGGCTGTCCTCCATGGCGGCCTAGGGCCGCCTACTCCCCCTTTATGCCGCTGCGCTGAGTACACCGCCTGCCAGCTCTCGCAAGCATGGTAGTCAATCCACTGCCTTTAACTGACCACAATCGCGTTTCTGTGAGGCGCTTGGCGATTGACCGCTGTATTCGCACTTAGCCAGTACGCAGCCCTGGCGCTTGGTGTGAACAGCGCAGCGGCATAAAGGGGGAGCCCGCAGGGCGGAGGACAGCTTTGATGCTGTTCACGCCAAGTGCCAGGACGTGCACAGGTCTCGTGTCTGATCATTGTTATGGCGCCAAGCTGCGCGGCAACGGCTAAGATTAGCTTACTTATGACAACCTTGATTTTCGCGACAACGCGCCCCACCAGTGCAAGATAGTCTGCTCCACGCGCTGCGATTGGTAGGCAGTTTCGACCCCGTGCTGTGGTCCATCATTGCCCGTTCGGTGGCGGTCAGTGGCACGGCGTGTGTGCTGGCCTGTGGGCTGGGGCTGCTCTTGGGCGCTTACCTGGGTGTCGCACGTTTTAAGGGGCGCACAGCGGTGCTGGCGGTGCTAAATACACTGCTGGCACTGCCTGCCGTGGTTGTGGGACTGCTGGTGTATGTGCTGCTGTCGCGCAGCGGGCCACTGGGCTATTTAGGATGGTTATTTTCTTTTAAGGCCATGGTGTTGGCACAGGCTGTACTGGTACTGCCGGTGGTTACCGCGCTGACTCGCCAAGCCATTGAAGATGCAGAGCTTGCCCACGGCGAACAACTGCAGTCCATGGGTGCAGGTACAGGGCTGCGCAGCCTGTTGCTGGCTTGGGATGAGCGGTATGCACTGCTTACCGTGTTGATTGCAGCCTTTGGCCGCGCTATATCAGAGGTAGGTGCAGTGATGATTGTGGGCGGCACTATCGATGGGTTTACCCGGGTGATGACCACGGCGATTGCGCTGGAGACCAGCAAAGGCGACTTGCCTTTGGCGCTGGGCTTGGGTGCGGTTTTGCTGCTGCTGGTGCTGCTGCTGAACGCGGGCGTAGCGGCCATTAAATTCTGGCGCGAACGCGTAGAGGTGCAGGCGCTATGACTGCTGCAGTTTTGCAGATCGACCAAGCGGGTGTGCGCTGGGGGCGCGTGCAGGCGCTGCAGGGCGTGTCGCTGCGGGTGCAGCGCGGTGAATGTGTGGCGCTGGTGGGCAGCAATGGCAGTGGCAAAAGCACGCTGCTGCGGCTGGCGCATGGCTTGGTGCTGCCCACTGCAGGCACGGTGCAGCGCGATATGTCTGCACGTCAAGCCTTTGTTTTTCAAAAGCCTTACGTGCTGCGCGCTACTGTGTTGACCAATGTGGCATTGGCTGCGTGGTTGCAAGCGGGTGCACGGCCACGGCCAGCCGCGTGGGCGCAAGCCAAGGCACGCGCGCTGCAGGCCCTGGTGCAAGTAGATCTGCAGGCGTTGGCCACACGCCAGGCGCGCACGCTCTCAGGTGGCCAGCAGCAGCGGCTGACCTTTGCACGCGCGTTGTGCACGCAGCCCGACATGCTGCTGCTGGACGAGCCTACTGCCAGCCTGGCGCCGCAGGCCAAACGCGATGTCGAAGCACTGATGCAGCAATGCACCCTGCGCGGTACCACGCTGCTGTTCGCAAGTCATAACTTGGGCCAGGTCAAACGGCTGGCCACGCGTGTCATATGCCTGGACGCAGGGCGGGTAGTGGCAGACTTGCCTACACCACAATTTTTTAACCAGACCTTACCGCAAGCCTTGGCCGCAGAACACCTGTACGAAAGTTAAATTGACATGACTATGGCACTTAAACCCCTGTTCAAAGCCTCTTTTTTAGAGCATTTTAGGGCTGTAACCCAAGTAAAACCTGCTCAAGCAGCTATGGTATTTATAGTAACAAGCCTGTTCAATACAGCGGTCTGTGCGCAGCCACTGGTGATGGCGTCTACTACGTCCACCGAGCAATCTGGCTTGTTTGGCTATTTGCTGCCCCAGTTAAAAAGCGCTACTGGCCTGGAGGTCAAAGTAGTGGCGCTAGGCACGGGACAAGCTATCGACATGGGCCGCCGGGGTGATGCCGATGTGCTGTTTGTACACGACCAAGTGGCCGAGGACAAGTTGGTTGCTGACGGCTACAGTACCCGCAGGTACCCGGTGATGTACAACGACTTTGTGTTGATTGGCCCTAAAAGCGACCCAGCCGCTACACGAGGCAAAGATATTGTGGAGGCGCTTAAAAAACTCAGCGCTACCAATGCCGCATTTATATCGCGCGGTGACAAGTCAGGCACCCACGCAGCCGAGCTGCGCTATTGGGCGATGGCCGCTGCCACGGATAAAAAAGACAATAACACTAAAGGCAGTGGTTATAGAGAATGCGGCTGCGGTATGGGCCCAGCGCTGAACATTGCGTCGTCTACCGGCGCCTATGTGCTGGCCGACCGTGGCACGTGGTTGAACTTTAAAAACCGTGCTGATTTGGCTATTTTGGTTGAGGGTGATACTAAGTTGTTCAACCAGTATGGCGTGTTGGTGGTGAACCCGGCCAAACACCCGCATGTCAAAGCTGCAGATGCACAAAAGCTTGTCGACTGGCTTATCTCTCCCGCAGGCCAGGCCAGCATAGCCAGCTACAAAATTGGGGGGCAACAGTTGTTTTTTCCGAATGCGCTTAAGTAAAAGGTCGCCACAACGCCTTATTCCCATACTCATTTCTGCTGCCTGTGGCATACCATCGGCTAAATGTTACATTTTGTGTCTAAAATAAAGATTGTTTTAATTTAAACCCCAGGCCATCAGCTCGGTTTTTGCAGATGTGCCCAGCGCACGGAGTGTGTCAGCGGTGAGCCAACAGATAAATTCTTCAGTGCAAAATACGGCGCAGCCAGCAGCGTCGGCGTCTACCCTCGAGCCGGGTTTGCTTTTGGTGCCATCCACCTCCATTCAACTAGACCGCATTGATGCAATGCTGGCAGCTCAGCGCGCACAACAGGCGCAGTTGGCCCTGGCCTTGAAGTCCGCTAAAACGCAAGTCACCAGCAACACGCAGGCAGATGCCAATGCGGCGTGGGCCGTGCCTTCGCTGAGTGCGCACGCAGTGTGGTTTGCTGCGACAGGTGTGGTTGTGCTGCTGTTGTGCGCGGGTTTTTTTGTGGTGCGGAAAACTCGGTTTACCAAAGTTAAGGCGGGACCCGCTGCACATGATTCTTTGTCTAACAGCATGTTGATGGCAGCTGAATACAGCGCGTTGCCGCCTTGGGGCCCATCTCCTGCCAAGGTAGCCATGTCCCAGCCAGCTTTCGGTAACATGGCCTCGCATGTACCGGTTGATGAAGCGCTACCTGTAGATCTAGACTTGGACATCAGCATGTCCGGTGGTGCACAAACCGATACAGCCAATGCCCGATTGCATGCGACCAGTGATTTTGTCTCAGACGAAGTACGCAAGGTACAACAGTCTTTGGCCCATAAACGCGCGATGCGTAAAAGCCAGCAACGTGCGCTGCAGCCCGATGTGCTGCTGGAGGCCATTCGACCGACACCAGATCAGGCGGGGGCAACAGCTATTGCGCCGTCAGCAAATCATGTACTTGACCCGTCACTGCCTGCACCATCAAGTGTCACCATTATTTTGCCTGCTGACACGGCTGACGGCGATGCGCAGTGGTTGGTGCATTTGCAACTGGCGCAAGAGCTGGCAAATTTGGGGCAAACCGACGATGCTTTGGCGCTGTGCCAGGAAGCATTTGTCAAAGGGTCTGAGAATGTAAGAGACTCTGCATTGCAGATGATGACCAAGCTGCCTCAGCCAGGGCAGCAACCTAAGCAAGCCTAGCAGCGCTGTCAGTGCTTGGATTGCCCCAGCTTGCGGTATACCGTAGCACGGCTGATACCTAACTGGCGCGCAGCTTCAGCTACATTGCCGCGCAGTTGCGTAACGGTGTGGCGAATCAAATCACTTTCTTGGTCTTTGAGTGCTCTGGGCAAATTGCTGTGGGCCACCGCTGTGTTGTGCAATGTGTGCGCTTTGGGTGCCAGGGTACCGCCAGAGCTGGTGCGCACCTGCAAATGCAAGCCCGACCACAATGGCACGTCCTGCCAAGTCGCATGGTGGCGTCCGTCAAACAAGCTGCCGGCCGACACAGCAAACACATCGCCCAGATGCAGTGGTGCAGCGCCCGCCAGCTGCAGCCCCAGCATTTGCCGTGCAACGGGATTCAAGGCGCTGAGCACGCCATCGGTGTCTATGCAGACCAGGCCTTCACCGTCTTTGCCGCTGCGCTGGCCCGGCCACTGCAAATGCAACACGATGGCGTGGGGCCGGGCCAGCACCAGTGCGTTTTCAATCGCCCGGGCGGAGGTAGTTACCAAGTGCATCAGTGCAGGGCGCTCTTGGGCATCAATGCCAGTGACATCCAGCATGCCAGCGCACTGACCGTCGGGCCCGGTAATGGGCGCACCCGCACACGAATAGCAGCCAGCATCTTGGTAGAAATGCTCGCCCCGGTGCAGCCATGTGGTGCGCTGCTCTATCAGCGTGCTGCCAATAGCGGTGGTACCTACTGCAGATTCAGATAAATCGACACCAATACGTGCTATTACATCAGCGCGCGGGTCACTGCGGTCAATGTGGCCACTGGTGTCTACCACCATGCCACGCGCGTTGGTAAGCATCACAAAATACTGTGTTTGCGCTATGGCAACGCCAAGCTGCTCCAGGCTAGTGCGTGCAGCTTGGCGCAAGGTGTGGTTAGCTTCCTTGCTGCGCTGCTGCATGCTGGTACTGACCATGTCAAAACCTAAACGGTTGTGTGGTGCCAGCCCAGCGCCCAAGCAGCGTTGCCAAGACTGTGTGATCCACGGCTGCACGTATTGCTGTGCAGCCGATGGGTTGCCTTGCAGCACCGCATTGCGCGCCAGGGCGATGCTTTTTAGGCGAGGTTCAGTGTGCAGTGCAGACATCAAAATATTGTGCAGCTTGTTAATTCGATCCGATGCACCATTGTGTTGCATTTTGAGAATATTGAAAGCCTTGTCCTATCTTTTAGGGTTGTCCCTAGGTGAGCAGCGGGTGCTTGGTTTAACAATATGTAGGTTAAGTATTTCAAAGGCAACGCCTTGCATATGCAACATGCAAGGCTTCTACCCACCAGGAGCGCAGTATGCAAAAAGTCTTGCACATCAACCCCGACAAATGTACCGGGTGTTTGCAATGTGAAATGGCCTGTAGTTTTGAAAACTACGGTACCTATGCCACCAGCAAATCGCGCATAAAAGTTTTTGATTTTCACCATACTGGCAAAAAAGTGCCTTATACCTGCACGCAGTGCGATGAGGCATGGTGCCTGCATGCTTGCCCTGTAGAGGCCATTACCGTAGATAAAGCTACCGGGGCTAAAGTAGTCAACGAATCTACCTGTGTAGGCTGCAAAGTGTGCACCATAGCTTGCCCGTTTGGTACGGTGAACTACGTTCAAGAAACCGGAAAAGTACAAAAATGTGATCTGTGCGGCGGCGACCCTGCTTGCGTTGAAGCTTGCCCCACGGCTGCGATTACCTATGTCGATGCCAACTGGACAGGTATAGACAAGATGAAATCTTGGGCTGACAAACTGGGTAACCAACCCAGCGCTGCTTGAAACTGATAGAGAAATTGGCAGAAAAAATTCGTAAGGTGCGCGCTGGCCATTCCGCCAAGCCGTCCTCAACTGATTAAATTGGAGAACACATCATGTCTTGGGCTGGAAAAATCCTCCGTGTTAACTTGACCACCGGCGTTTGCAAGTCAGAGCCGCTCAATATGCAGTGGGCACAAGCCTACATCGGTTCGCGTGGCTTGGCTGCCAAATACCTCACCACTGAGATCGATCCTAAGGTCGACCCTCTGTCACCTGCGAATCGAATTTACTTCACCACTGGGCCACTCACGGGCACGATGGCATCCACCGGCGGGCGCTATACGGTGTCCACTAAAAGTCCGCTCACCGGCGCGATTGCCTGCTCTAACTCGGGCGGTTATTTTGGTGCAGAGCTGAAAATGGCAGGTTGGGACATGATTGCTGTAGAAGGTAAATCTGACAAACCGGTGTATTTGTATATCAATGACGACATGGCAGAGCTGCGTGACGCAGGCCACCTATGGGGTAAAAGCGTACCAGAGACCGAAGGCACGCTCAAGAAGAGTTTGCAAGACCCACTTACACGTGTGTGCAGCATCGGCAAAGCAGGTGAGAACCATGTACTTTTTGCCGCTATTGTGAATGATCTGCACCGCGCGGCAGGCCGCAGCGGCGTAGGCGCTGTGATGGGTAGCAAAATGCTCAAAGCCATCGCAGTGCGCGGCACGAAAGGTGTGGGCAATATCCGCGACCCTAAAGCGTTCATGAAAGTCACTTACGAAAAGAAAAAAATACTGGCGGAAAACGCTGTGACGGGCCAAGGCCTGCCCACCTATGGCACGCAAGTGTTGATGAACGTAATCAACGAAGTGGGCGCGCTGCCCACGCGGAACCACCGCAACAATCAGTTTGAAAGTGCCAAAGACATCAGCGCTGAGGCTATGGCCACGCCGCGCGCTACCGATGGTAAAAAGCCACTGGTCACCAACCAAGCCTGCTTTGGTTGCACTATTGCCTGTGGTCGCATTCAGACAATCGACAAAGACCACTTCACGGTGCAAAACAAGCCGCAATACTGGGGTGCCAACGGCGGCCTGGAGTATGAGGCGGCTTGGGCTCTAGGCGCAGCCAACGGCGTGAAAGATCTGGACGCGCTGCAATATGCTAACGTGCTGTGCAACGAACAAGGCATTGACCCGATCAGCTTTGGCTGCACCGTAGGCGCTGTGATGGAGCTGTACGAGATGGGCGTGCTGACCAAAGAAATTGTCGGCATCGAGGCAACATTTGGCTCAGCCCATGCGCTGGCCTATTTGGCAGAGCAAACCATCAACGGCACCGGATTCGGCGTCGAAATTGGCCAAGGTTCCAAGCGCTTGACTGCGAAGTACGGTCATCCAGATTTGTCCATGAGCACTAAGGGCCAGGAGTTCCCAGCGTATGACGGGCGCGGCATCCAAGGCATTGGTTTGGCCTACGCTACATCTAACCGTGGTGGCTGCCACCTGCGCGGCTACACCATAGCGTCTGAAGTGCTGGGTATCCCGGTGAAAACTGATCCGCTCGAGCACGAAGGCAAGCCAGAACTGGTGAAAGCTTTCCAAGACGCCACCGCTGCATTTGATTCATCTGGCTTGTGTGTGTTCACCACCTTTGCGTGGGGTTTGGCTGATTTGGCACCGCAAATGCAAGCGGCCTGCGATGAAAAATTCACCACCGAAGAGCTGGAAAAAATTGGTGAGCGCATCTGGAATATGGAGCGTGAATTTAACAACGCTGCAGGATTCACCCACAAAGACGACACTTTGCCTAAGCGCCTGTTGACTGAAGCGGCTACCAGCGGCCCCACCAAAGGCAAAGTCAGCGAGCTGGCCAAGATGCTTCCTAAATACTACGAAGTGCGCGGCTGGGACCCAGAGGGCAGGCCGACTGCCAAGACCCGTGAACGCTTGGGTCTTAGCGTGTAGTTGAGCATTGAGCTTAACTGCACCCATCCAATCGAGTCTGTTGAAACTGTACACAGTACATCAGACTCACAGCGAATAAAACCAGAAAAGCGGCTTGGTCAAGCCGCTTTTCTTTTTTGCTTTTAAGGAACAAAAGATGCAGCAGATTAAAAAACACATCATTGTGGGCGCAGGCCCCGCAGGCGTGATTGCCGCAGAGACTATTCGCAAACACGCCCCACACGACGAGATCACTATCGTAGGTGAGGAAAAAGAAGCGCCTTACTCGCGCATGGCAATACCTTATTTGCTGGTGGGCAACGTGCCAGAGCAGGGCACGCATTTGCGTAAAAGCGCTGCGCACTTCAAAGATTTAAACATAAATGTGGTGCAAGCCCATGTAAATACTGCTCAAGCAGCTACTAAAACTGTAGTGCTCAGCAATGGTCAAACCTTGGTGTACGACAGGTTATTGATCGCCACGGGTTCAACTCCCATGCGCCCGCCTATCGCAGGTATTGACTTGCCCAATATCTTCAGCTGCTGGACATTGGCTGATGCGCGCGCCATCATGGACAAAGTTAAACCCGGCTCACGCGTGCTGCAAATGGGCGCCGGGTTTATAGGCTGCATCATCATGGAGGCTTTGGCCGCGCGGATTGAAACGCACAAAGCAGGTAAGCTGACTGTAGTGGAAATGGGCGACCGTATGGTGCCGCGCATGATGGGCCCAGCGGCTGGCGGCATGATCAAAAGCTGGGTGCAAAGCAAGGGAGTAGCTGTGCACACGGGTGCCAGGGTAGAGTCCATCACACAAAAC
>JANNCO010000208.1:0-5601 GCA_031386655.1 Polaromonas sp.
TGTCAGCTATAGATAACGTAGCTGCTTGCGCAGACATTACCGCCTCTGCAGCACTAAAACAATCACAAGCATTGGCTTTGCTAGACCGCATGGGCCTGGCCGACCTGGCGCACCGCTTGCCCCACCAGCTCAGCGGCGGGCAACAGCAGCGCGTGGCGCTGGCGCGCGCGCTGGTGCGCCTGCTACCGCTGCAGGGGCCGTCTGCCCAAGCTGCACGCGGTGGTGTGCTGCTGTTGGACGAGCCGTTTTCTGCGGTTGACGCACCCATGCGCCAGGTGCTGTACCGCGTGCTGGCGCAATTGCACGCTACGCTGCCATTGCCCATGGTGCTGGTGACCCACGACCTGGCCGAGGCGCGCCGCCTGGCCGACCGCGTGGTGATAGTAGACGCTGGCACCACACTGCAAAGCGGCCCGCCCGAGCGCGTGCTGCGCAGCCCGCGCAACGCGCGCGTGGCGCAGCTGGTGGGCATTCATAACCATTTTGCCGGGCAATTCACCCGCGCCAGCACACACGGCGGCATGGGCGGTATGGGCTACCTGCGCTGGGGGCGCATTAACCTGCAGGTGACCGACAAAGCCAAAATCGACGATGGCACCGAGGTAACGTGGGTGCTGGCGGGCGACAGCGTGAACTTGCTGGCTGTGACGGCTAGGGCGGCTAGGGCGGATACGCCCGAGGCGCAAGCAGGTACTCCCACTGGTGCAGGCAACAATAATTTTCTGCCCTGCACTTTGGTAGAAATGCTGCCGCTGGGCGAGATGTGTGTGTGCAAACTGCAAGCGCACGGCGCGCCAGAGGCCGACGTGATTGCGCTGAATTTTTCTACGGCCGTACTGCGCAGCCTGAATGCCCAAGTGGGGACTGATTTGCAATTGCATGTGCCGCCACAGGCTGTGCACATCATGCCTGTGCGTGGCAACTAGTACTATTAATTTAATAGCTGGTTGAGCAGGTTCTACGGCCTGAACTACCTAAAAGGCATATAAATTGGGGCTACACAGCCGCAATGGAGCCCAGCTTGGTACACCAGCCAGGCGAGCGTGCTTTACGCCATGTAGACAGCGATAAAAGCAATCAACAACATAGTGACGCCACCTACCAGCGGCAAGATGATAGGCATCATGGGCACAATGGCCTCCACTGGGTCTTGCTGTGTTGGGCTTTGGGTGGCTGGCGAATTAACTGGCGGGTTGGCTGTCGAGTTACCTGCCGAGTTAGCTGGCGCATTGTCGGTCGATGGTGCAGATGGAGCAGACATGGTGGAAATCCTCAAAAATCTGGCGCAATGTCAAAATTGCATAGCAAGCTATATTTTAACGGCTTATCAAAATGCACAAGTAACGTACGCTGGGCAGACCTTGTTGACTTAGCCAACTTTAGTGCCGTGGTGTGGGCAGCAGCTACGCCCTAAAGTGGACAAGGCGCGGCCTTGAGGGCCGCGGTGTGGTCGGTGTGATCGGTGCAGTTAGTGCGTTTAGTGCGGTTAGTGCCGTCTGTGCACTCGCTATACTGGTAACTTACACGCATTCTGTGCCACACCACTATGTTCAAACCTGCCTACCTTGCCAGCCTGCTCGCACTAGCTTGCACCATCAGCTACGCCAATAACTGCGACGACTTGAAGGCCCAAATCGAGTCAAAAATCAAGGCGGCAGGCGTGGCTAGCTTTACGGTAACCGTGGTAGACAGCGCTGCTAACGCTGCGGGCAAGGTGGTGGGGTCGTGCGACAGAGGGGCCAAGAAAATTATGTACGTACAAAGCACTGCCGCCGGCACAGTGGGTAGTGCAGCGCCCGCTAACCCGGCATCCAGCGGCCCCGGTAATCTGCCTAAAGCTGCTACTGCCACATCGCCCGCTGCTACAGGTACAACCAGCAAACCCAAACCACCGGCAAAAGCATCGGGCGGCGGCGCTATTTTGACCGAATGCAAAGACGGCAGCAGCTCCATCGGTGGGTCGTGCAAAAAATAACGGCGCTGGCTAACAATCGCTCGCCAGCGTCTTCGGTCGCAGATCAAGCATGCTATTGATAAAATAGCTGCTTGAGCAGGTTTTACTTGGGTTAGTGGCTTGTTTTGTTGTTGAAAATGCCTTTTGAAGTGTGTTTTAGATGGTTTGGTGCTCTACCGCTTTGTGTCTTTGTACTAGAACGCGCCCAGCTGTGGCCTAGGCCTGTTGCCACCCGACACCACGGGCCTTCGGCAAGCATCTCCAGTACTCAAAATGGGGGAAATTTAGAAACTCGCTGCGCTCAGACATCTAAATTTCTGATCCCCATTTTTCCGTGCTTCGAGCCCGTGGCTCAACGGGTGGCAACAGGCCTAGCCCACACCCGGTCGCTTGTAGTCGGCTGGGGTTGCACGCAAAATTAGTCACGCTGTTTGAATAAGCCACACACGCTGGCGTCGTTCACTCTGACCTTTCGCACAATAAATTTGCACAGCGTGCCTTAAAACTACTACATCCACCAGGGTGAGCGGTGTGAGCGTGTCGATGAAAAAATTGTAGCGAGGCGCGGCCCACCAACCTTAGATAACTACTACCTCCCGCGTGTGTTCGCGGAGATTTTTTGCAGCGACATGTCACGCCGCCCGTCCAAGGTAAACAACGACACCATGCATTGCCACAGAGGAGTTCATTCCCAAGCCATCCATCCAAGGTAAACAGCGAACCAATGCATTGCCACAGAGGAGTTCACTCCCACGTCATCCATCCAAGATAAACAAAAAGCCAATGCGATTGCGCAAGGGGAGTTAAAACTAGCTATTGCTACAAATTAAATAGCTGTTTGAGCAGGTATTACTTGGGTTACAGCCTATTAAATCTATAAATATTGGCCTACCAACGTGTTTTTTAAACCGCATCTGCCGTAAACCCCTGTGCTTGCAGCGCGCCCAGCACCTGCGCCACATGGTCGTGCCCGCGGGCTTGGATGACCAGTTCAATGTCTACGTTTTGCGCCGCTTGTAGCGTAAAGGCGCGCTGGTGTTGCACCTCGTTAATGTTAGCGCCAGCTTGCGACACAATGGCTGTGATGCGGGCCAGCGACCCTGGCACATCGCGCGCCCCCACCCGTATGCGCGCCAGCCTGCCCGCGCGCACCATGCCGCGCTCGATGATGCTGGACAACAGCAGTGGGTCAATATTGCCGCCGCACAATACCAGGCCTACTTTTTTACCAACAAACCTGTCCGGATGCTTCAGCACCGCTGCCAGCCCCGCTGCGCCCGCGCCTTCCACCAGCGTTTTCTCAATTTCCAGCAGCATGACAATCGCTTGCTCAATATCGCCTTCGTCCACCAGCAGCATCTCATGAACCAGGTTGCGAATAATCTCCAGCGGAAGCTTCCCCGGCGTACCCACGGCAATGCCCTCGGCAATGGTGCTGGCGCCTTGCTTGTGGTGGGTGCCTTTGATGGCGTTAAACATCGCCGGGAAGCGCTCGGCCTGCACGCCGATGATTTGAATGCTGGGTTTAATCGCCTTGGCCGCGGTAGCTATGCCGCCAATCAGCCCGCCGCCGCCCACGGCAATCACCAGAGTGTCCAGCTCGGGCACAGCGTGCAGCATCTCCAGGCCCACAGTGCCTTGGCCTGCCACAATCAGCGGGTCGTCGTACGGGTGCACCAGCGTCAGGTCGTCCCTTGTGGCCAGTTCTAGCGCGTGGCTGCGGGCTTCGTCCAGCGTGTCGCCGTGCAGCACCACGTGCGCGCCCAGGCGGCGGGTATTTTCAACCTTTACACCGGGGGTGAACTGCGGCATCACTATCACCGCGCGCAGGCCCAGCCGGGCAGCGTGGTGCGCAACCCCTTGTGCGTGGTTGCCCGCGCTCATGGCCACTACACCTTGGCAGGTTGCCAGGTCGAGTGTGGAGAGTTTGTTACACGCACCGCGTTCTTTAAAGCTGGAGGTGAACTGCAGGTTTTCAAATTTTAGAAATACTTGTGCGCCGGTGATCTGCGAGATGGTTTTACTCTCCACACACGGCGTGTTCAGCACATGGCCTGCGATACGCCCTGCGGCGGTTTGAATGTCTTGCAAAGTAATCATGGCGTTATTGTGCGCTGCAACTACATTGATTATTGTGCTAATGTGTGGTGAATTGCACACATGCGCGGTCTCTAAATAAAACCCTTGTGTCTTCCCAAGCATGGCAACCTGCGTTATCGTAGTTCTACCATTTATACACGGGGCAACCCGTTGGAGGCCTCCATGGTCAAGCGCCACATTGGTGTTGGTTCTGATGAGAAGCTGCTGTCGTCACCCGGCCTGAAAGACGCGCCCGTGCTCGACCTGATGTGCTCGCACTTTGTGCTGGCGCTGGCGGCCAAGCAAGGTGCCAAGTTCAACGTGCGCCGCGACCTGAACAGCCTGTTGGCGCTGGCGGGTCGCCATGTAGTGTGGCCCGTGCATGTGCTGGAGAAAGTGCGTGAGTTTTTAGCCCGTCGCTGCGTGGGCAATGAATTTTGGCGCGGCCACGAGGCGCTGACCTCACGTGAATTTTTGGAACGGCACGGCGCGTGGCGCGGCCCGTACGAAGAAGGCACGCTGTTCTTCTACCTGGACGAATACGCCAAAGACGCCCCCAAAGATCTGCTCACTGTGCTGGCCACCACGGGCGAATGGCTCACCCACGCGCTGAAAAAGCATTCCACACTGGTCGAGAAAAATATTGACGCACTGGCGGGCTTGTTGCAGCTGAACAAAGCCGAGCGCGCCCTGCTGCTGTACGGCACACTGGCCCGCTACCAGCGCGACCTGCGCAGCCTGCTGGTGGAATTTAAAGTCAACAACGCACCCGAGGCCTATGCGGCACTGGCCGATATTGCCGGCGTTAAAGCCAGTGAGGTAGGCGAGGCGCTGCGTGCAGGCTCACGCCTGGAGCGCATTGGTTTGGTAGAAAATTTAATCAGCGAGCACAACATCACCGACCTGGCCGACCTGATGAAGGTAAGCGAAAAACTGCCCCCGGTGCTGATGCGCGAGTACCGCGACCAAAGCGAGTTGATGGCCGTGTTCACCCGGCCCGCAACTAAAACCGAGCTGAGCCCAGTAGATTTTCATTTTGTCGACGATGACGTTCAAGTGCTGGTCAGCCTGATGCGCAATGCCGTGCAGCGCAAAGAACTGGGCGTGAACGTGCTGCTGTACGGCCCCCCTGGTACTGGCAAAACCGAGCTGGCCAAAGTGGTGGCGCATGCCGCAGGGCTGGAACTGTTTGAGGTGGAATACGCTGACCGCGACGGCAACTCACTGTCGGGCCGCGACCGTTACCGGTCGCTGCAAATTGCGCAAGTGTTTTTAAAAGGTGCGCAGCAAGCGTCGCTGCTGTTTGACGAAGTAGAAGACGTGTTCCCACCCATCAGCGTAGACGCCGCGCAGCTGATGGCGCGGCAAGAGCAGCAGGCCATGGCCGCAGCAGTGAGCCACAGCGTGAACGGCAAGGCGTGGGTCAACCAAATACTTGAAGCCAATGCCGTACCCACCATTTGGGTCACTAACCGCATTGAGCAGATCGACCCAGCGTTTCGCCGCCGCTTTGCCTACCACTTGGAGCTGAAATCACCGCCCCCCGGCGCGCGTGAGCAACTGGTGCG
>JANNCO010000222.1:0-3015 GCA_031386655.1 Polaromonas sp.
TGCCGTAGTTGTGTAATGCTCTAGCGTGATTTTTTGGCGGAGTTAAATGCTGTTACTTAGATATAGGCGGCTGCGCAAATGACTAACCAACAAATACACCGTAGCAGGCAACAACTATGCAGCCGCAGCCACTTCCGACAAGATGGTAATGTTCGCGCCCAGCGTGTGCAGCGCCATCGGGGCTACGGCGTAGTGGCCTAGGCCGTCGAAGCCTAGGGCGGCGTAGGTGGCTACTAGCAGCAGGTCTGCGGTCATCATTTTGTTTTTGATGAGGATGAAGCCTACCAGGCCTACGGCGGTGATGGCTAGCCAGGCGGCGTATACCTTGGCGCGGGTTAGCCAGGCGGGTAGGTTGGGGTATTCGCAGATAAATTCTGCGTTGTGGGCAAAGTGGCCTAGGCTGTTGAAGAAGTAGGTGGTTATATAAAAAATTATTTGTGTTTTAGCGGTTCTAGGCCGTAGTAACTGCTCAACCAGCTATGCAATTGATAGTATTATCTACTCCGTTATCTTAAGCGAAGCGCGGGCTGTTCACCCCAGGCAAAGCACAATGTGACGTGTCGGGCACGTCTGGATGAAAAATACGCAGCGAGGTGTGCGTTGATGAAGATAGTGCACCAAGGCCCTTGGCTTGCGCGCGTTTGCGAAGTATTTTTTTGCGAAAAAGATGCCCGGCTTGGGCCCAGCTTTCAAGAAATAACGTTGGCCCAAAAACCAACTTACCTGCGTGCGCGTGAACCAAACGACAAACTCTAGGCAAACTAGGCCAAAGTTATCTTTGGCCATAACGAATCAAAATCAATAAGTTAACCGCTCGGGCTTAATTTCTTGCAATATCGTCGTGGCAATTTCTTCAATAGACTTGGTGGTGGTAGACAGCCAGCGAATGCCGGCGCGTCGCATCATGGCCTCGGCTTCTACTACTTCCATGCGGCAATTATTTAAATCAGCGTATTTTGAATTGGGCCTGCGCTCGTTGCGTATTTCGCTCAGGCGCTCAGGCAAGATGCTTAAACCAAATATCTTTTTCTTGTGTGGCGACAGGGCAGGCGGCAAGTGCTGGCGCTCAAAGTCTTCGGGAATCAGCGGGTAGTTGCTAGCCTTCAGGCCGTACTGCATAGCCAGGTACAGCGACGTTGGTGTCTTGCCGCTGCGGCTAACGCCCACCAAGATAACGTCTGACTGCTCCAAGTCTTTGTTGCTCTGCCCATCATCATGTGCCAGGCTAAAGTTAATCGCTTCAATGCGGTCGTGGTACGCCTTGCTTTTGCTCACATCGCTAAACCGGCCAATACGGTGGTTGCTTTTTATGCCCAGTTCTACCTCTAGCGGGTTGACAAACGTGCCAAACATATCCAGCAGCATGGCGCTGCATTTGCAGCCTTCGGTAATCACCTGTAGCACCTCCATATTCACCAGGGTTGTGAAGACGATGGGTTTTTTGCCCTCAGCTTCGGCGGTGTGTTTAATCTGCCGCACCGCTTGGTGGGCCTTGTCTACCGTGTCCATAAACGGCAGGCGCACATGGCGCGCCTCAATGGAAAACTGGGCCAAAATGGCGTTGCCAAACGTCTCGGCGGTAATACCAGTGCCATCAGACAAAAAGAAGACAGTGCGATTGGGCATAATTAAAATTAGTATGACAGGTGCAGTCGACTATTATGCAAAAAATACGCCTTGGGGATTCGAGCGTATTTTCAGTATGGACACACGTTGCTATTTATTGAGTACAACTACTATTGAAATAGCGGCACCTGCTTGTAACAAAGTTACTGTGCAAACCAGCAAA
Source organism: Polaromonas sp. (assembly GCA_031386655.1). GTDB lineage: Bacteria > Pseudomonadota > Gammaproteobacteria > Burkholderiales > Burkholderiaceae_C > JAAFIP01. The sequence continues at coordinate 1,790 of JANNCO010000222.1, forward strand.
TACTAAGCTTCAGCTATCTGCAAGTTAGGCGGTAAGCTGCTGGGCCTACAATCTTTGCAATATTTCATTTTATGCACCACGCACGCTTATTACAAAATAACCAAAGCCTATGGCCTAGCTTGTCAGCTAGCAGCCCTGCAGGGTGCAGCGCGTCCAATACTACCGCAGCAGCGCAGTGCGCAGCGCGTGACGCCAGCGCACAACCAGATTTAACTTTAGGAGCTTCCCCATGTCTGCACTCTTCTCACCGACCGCCCTGGTCGTTCCGTTTGAGAACTTAAGAAACAGCGACGTTGAGTCGGTAGGCGGCAAAAACGCCAGCCTGGGTGAGATGATCTCGCAATTACCCACGGGGGTGAAAGTGCCCACGGGCTTTGCCACCACGGCGCATGCCTTTCGCGCATTTTTAAAGCATGCGGGGCTGGACGACAAAATTAACGCCAAGCTGAACGCGCTGAACACTGACGACGTGCGTGCTCTTGCTACTGTGGGCGGCGAGATTCGTGCGATGGTGGAGGCCCAGCCATTCCCCGCAGATCTAGAACAAGCGATTCGTGATGCGTTCGTCACCTTGAGCAGCGGCAACCCAGCAGCGTCATTTGCCGTGCGTTCATCTGCAACAGCCGAAGACTTGCCCGACGCATCATTTGCAGGCCAGCAGGAAACTTTTTTAAATGTGGTGGGCATCGACACGGTGCTGCACAAGATGAAAGAAGTGTTTGCATCGCTGTACAACGACCGCGCCATCAGCTACCGTGTGCACAAAGGCTTTGCCCATGCTGACGTAGCGCTGTCTGCAGGTGTGCAGCGCATGGTGCGCAGCGACACGGGCGCGGCGGGCGTGATGTTTACCATGGACACCGAAAGCGGCTTTGACCAAGTGGTGTTTATCACCAGCAGCTACGGCCTGGGCGAGACAGTGGTGCAGGGCGCCGTAAACCCGGATGAGTTTTATGTGCACAAGCCGATGTTGGCCGCAGGCAAGTGCGCGCTGATTCGCCGTAACTTAGGTAGCAAGCTCATTCAAATGGTCTTCGCATCAGCTGAAGATAAAGCGAAGTCGGGCAAGCTGGAGCAAACCATCTACGTACCCACTGAGCAGCGCAACCGCTACAGCTTGACCGACGCTGACGTAGAACAACTGGCCAAATACGCTGTCATTATCGAAAAGCACTACGGCCGCGCGATGGACATTGAGTGGGGCAAAGACGGCACCGACGGGCAAA
>JANNCO010000242.1:0-3245 GCA_031386655.1 Polaromonas sp.
TGTTAATGGCCAGGCGGTGCAAGGGTTTTCAGGCATCGCGTCGCTGGGTGGCAACGAGGTCCATGCTGAATTTTTGGTGCTGACCGACAACGGCTTTGGCAGCAAAATTAACTCGTACGATGCCCTGCTGATGGTGCACAATATAAAAGTGAACTGGGCGCAAGGCAGCGTAGCGCGCCAAAAAACCACCTTTCTGCGCGACCCCGACCGCAGGGTGCCTTTCATCATCACCAACGAAAACACCGCCGAGCGCTATCTGACAGGCTCAGACTTTGACCCTGAGTCGATCCAGATCATCAACAACGAGTGGTGGATTGGCGACGAGTTTGGGCCCTATGTGCTGCGCACCGACGCATCGGGCAAAGTGCTAGGCATGGTGGAGACTAGGGTGGGCGAGCGTGACTACCGCGGCCCCGACCACTATATGAATGCCCGCTTGCCTAACTACCCCGGCGACGCCGCATTCACTGTGCGCCGCTCGGGCGGGTTTGAGCCTATGGCCAAGTCGCCTAATGGCAAAACCCTGTACCCCATGTTTGAATGGCCGCTGTGGGACGCGCAAACCAAAGCACAAGAGGTGCACAACGGTAAAAGCATCACCCGCATACTGGAGCTGGATGTTGCCAGCCAAAAATACACGGGCCGCCAGTGGAAGTATGTGTTTGAAGAAGCAGGCAACGTGGTGTCTGACTTTCAAATGCTGGACGCCAACACCGGCATAGTGATTGAGCGCGACGACAACACCGAAGGCGCCACACCCACCTGCCCTGACGAGCCGCGCGTTGACTGCTTTACCCGCCCTGCCAAGCTCAAACGCATTTACAAAATAGACCTGTCCCAAGCGGACGCAGACAGCGTGGTTAAAAAGATTGCCTACATTGACCTCACCAAAATCAGCAACCCCAAGCGCCTGGCCAAGCGCGGCCCCAATGAGGCTAATTTTGTGCTGCCCCATCTGGGCCCCGAAGGCATCGCGGTAGTGGACAGTAAACATATTGTTGTAGTGAACGACAACAACTTTCCCTATTCATCTGGCCGCGAGATTGACAAACCTGACGACAACGAGTTCACGCTGCTAGACATTAGCGCCTTGATTAATGCCAAGTAATGCAGACAATATTAAGTTGTGCCGCAAAACGCGCGCTTAAACCCTACCCACTAAATAGCAAAAATCTGTAATCAGGCAGGCGTTAAGCGCGCAGTGCCCTTGAATTGTCACAAAAAGCCCTTATCATTAGCACTCGCAGGACTTGAGTGCTAACAATTCAGTTTTCAACCCAATCCTCGTAAGTTTGTGAACGCTAACTATCTGTAAATCGACAGTTACTGCTCTAAATTTCTTTTAAAACTACTTGCTTCATATCTTAGGAGATGCAATGAAACTACGTCCTTTAGCCGATCGCGTGATCGTCAAACGCGTCGACAGTGAAACCAAAACCGCCTCGGGCATCGTCATCCCCGACGCTGCCGCTGAAAAGCCCGACCAAGGCGAAGTGCTGGCCGTAGGCCCAGGCCGCCGCAACGACAAAGGCGAAGTTGCGCCTATGAACGTCAAGGTGGGCGACCGTGTGCTGTTTGGCAAGTACTCTGGCCAAACGGTCAAAGTGGACGGTGACGAACTGCTAGTGATGAAAGAAGAAGACCTGTTCGCAGTTGTTGAGAAGTAATTGCTACTGCGCGTGCCATATGCGTCGTTGGGCGGTGCTCGCAATCCTCACGTACCTTAAGTACGTTCCGGTTGCTCCGCTCCATCCGCCTAGCCTATGACCCGCTCGCTACGCAATTCTTTTCTCAACAATACCCCAGTTATTGAAACTTCATATTTTTAGGAGCCTATCATGGCAGCAAAAGACGTAATTTTTGGCGGCGAAGCCCGCGCCCGTATGGTCGAGGGTGTCAACATCCTGGCCAACGCTGTAAAAGTAACCCTCGGCCCAAAGGGTCGTAACGTAGTGCTAGAGCGCTCGTTCGGCGCGCCTACCGTCACCAAAGACGGCGTGTCGGTAGCTAAAGAGATCGAACTGAAAGACAAGCTGCAAAACATGGGTGCGCAAATGGTCAAAGAAGTGGCCAGCAAAACCAGCGACATCGCTGGCGACGGCACCACCACCGCTACCGTGCTAGCCCAAGCCATCGTTCGCGAAGGCATGAAGTACGTAGCCGCAGGCATGAACCCGATGGACCTCAAGCGCGGTATCGACAAAGCAGTGACTGCTTTGGTAGCCGAGCTGAAAAAAGCCTCCAAAGCCACCACCACCAGCAAAGAAATCGCCCAAGTCGGCAGCATTTCTGCTAACTCTGACGAAACCATTGGCAAGATCATTGCTGATGCGATGGACAAAGTGGGCAAAGAAGGCGTGATTACCGTGGAAGACGGCAAGTCACTCGAGTCCGAGCTGGACGTGGTTGAAGGCATGCAGTTTGACCGTGGCTACCTGTCACCGTACTTCATCAACAACCCAGAAAAGCAGTCGGCTTTGATGGACAACCCGTTTGTGCTGCTGTTCGACAAAAAGATCAGCAACATCCGCGACCTGCTGCCGATTTTGGAGCAAGTAGCCAAGGCTGGCCGTCCACTGTTGATCATTGCTGAAGAAGTTGAAGGCGAAGCCCTGGCTACTTTGGTGGTCAACACCATTCGCGGTATTTTGAAGGTAGTTGCAGTCAAGGCCCCAGGCTTTGGCGACCGCCGCAAAGCCATGCTGGAAGACATCGCCATCTTGACCGGCGGCAAAGTGATTGCTGAAGAAGTGGGCTTGACACTGGAAAAAGTGACTTTGGCTGACCTGGGTTCTGCCAAGCGCATCGAAGTGGGCAAAGAAAACACCATCATCATCGACGGTGCAGGTGCTGCTGCTGACATCGAAGCCCGCGTCAAACAAGTGCGCGTGCAAATCGAAGAAGCCACCAGCGACTACGACCGCGAGAAACTGCAAGAGCGCGTGGCCAAGTTGGCTGGCGGTGTTGCCGTGATCAAGGTAGGCGCTGCCACCGAAGTCGAAATGAAAGAAAAGAAAGCCCGCGTAGAAGACGCACTGCACGCTACCCGCGCTGCTGTGGAAGAAGGCATTGTGGCTGGCGGCGGCGTAGCCTACCTGCGTGCCAAGCAAGCTGCTGGTGTAGTTAAGGGCGACAACGCTGACCAAGAAGCCGGCATCAAGTTGGTGATGAAAGCCATCGAAGCGCCCCTGCGCGAGATCGTGTTCAACGGCGGCGGCGAAGCGTCTGTGGTTGTTGCAGCTGTG
>JANNCO010000243.1:0-12081 GCA_031386655.1 Polaromonas sp.
TCAAAATAACTTTTACGCGCAGCCGCGTCGTCTTTGTTGATCTGTATTTGTCCCATGGCCAAAGCGGCACCCCACGGTGGTTTGCCCGGAGGTTCAATAAAAATATTTAATTTGCCGTATTTAACAACATCAGCAAATGAAATATATTCTTTACCAGTTAATTTGAATGTTTGATATATTTTTTCCATATAGAAATCATTCCGAAGTTGATACTCAACTGTTTCACGCAAACTGCCAAATAACCCGCCAATGAAAACTATTCCAATTGGCTGTATTTTCTTAGACTCAATTAGTCTTGATACGTGATATGAACCTTCCGATATTGCTAGTGATACGATTGGCAAATTTTTAGTTGCAGGATGTATCAAGAGTTTTTTGTAGACTTTCTCTGTGTCCATGGTTGTCGTGTGAAGGTCAGCTTTTCCTCGAACATTGGGCTTGTAGCAATAATCTACGAACGATTTTCTTCTCTGTTCATAAGAGTCGCCTACTAAACAATCACTTGTTCTAAGATATCCTCGCTGCCAATAATATGCAATTGAGTACCCTGCCTCATTGGCTACTTCAATCAGCTTATCTTTACTTAGTTTCGATTCGGTTTTTTGATTTAAGGCCGCGATTATGTTTTCGCCAAATCCTTCAGAACCCGGTGAGACAACTATCAAAGCCCTAGGATTTGATGCTTTGTAGATGTCAATAGCTAAAGTAATGTTGCCCTCAACTTTGATGTCAATACTAATTTTTTTAGGAAAGATGCCTGCTTCAGATTGGGTAGACACCGAACATAAAATTATTGCTAAGAAATATATTTTTAATGATATATAAGATTGATTTTCCATATTGCTAGGAATAAATTTCAGCAGCGGCGCAGTTTGAATTGCGCCGCCATATATGCTTTGCACCTTAATCCTATTTAGTAATTTACTAAGCTGAATCTGAATCTGAATCTGAATCTGAGTCAGTATCAGTATCAGTATCAGTATCTACATCAGTTTGTTCTGTCGCTTGACTGACCGTACTTGTTGCAGTGGCTGGCGGCGAACTAGCTGGCGGGTTAGCTGGGCAACTTACAGAATACGAGGGATTTGTTGAAGCTACTTGGGAATTAACTGAAGGCGAAGTTCCAACGGTTACACCAGTTGTGTTCTGAGAAATCGGTCCATTCACAGTAACATCAGCAAATGTAGTTCCAGGTGGGCACATGGATGCATAGTCAGGTGTAGCTGGTGCTGCAGTAGTTCCATTTGTTCCAGAAGGGGCTGGAGTAGCACTGAATGTAGGCTGTGTAGTTCCGGGCACACTAGGTTGTGCACCAGGCAAACTAATTTGACCTGGATTAACTGATGCAAGGATTAGACCTTGACTGTTATTTCCAGATGGCATCCCAGCAGGACCGCCCCTTCCCCAAATTTGCTCTGTCTTATCTAATTTACAAATTCTCATTGCTTGCTCCTTGGATTGAATACCTTCGTATTGAAGGTATTGACAATGTATTACCCCCCCCCTACACAATATCAACATGCTTTAGCATAACTGACTATAAAATTACATAAACTTACACTAGTCGAGTATCGTGTAATTTCAGTGAATGACGGGGAAATTAATTGAGTAGCGTAAAAATTCAACTGGTAGGCACAACAGAGTTAGCGCAATATTGGAACGCATGCGAGCCATTGATCGCCGCTGGATTGACGCCATCAGATGGTGAGTCAAGCGCGCAGCATGTATATCTTGATCTGCAGGCGCAACGTGCACATTTGATAGTGGGGTTGGACGACACAGCAGGCGTGGTGTTTGCCTTGGTGGTGCAGTTTGTGCCCTACCCTAACTACAAAGTAGCCCATGTGTACAGCATAGGCGGGCGCGGTGTGATCGACAACACGGTGCATTGGGCCAGCATTAAGGCGTGGATGAAGCAGCATGGCGCGGCCAAAGTGCAGGGCGTGTGCAAACCTGCGCAGGCACGGCTGTGGCAAAAGCTGGGTTTTACAGATACATACCATATGGTGAGGCAAGATTTATGACGCAACAAACCACCACTTCGAGTGTGCATAGCTTAGTGATAGACCTTAGGCAACACAAACCATGGGTGTACTGGGCAGACTTTGGCGCATCTATTTTTGTTTTTTGGGCATGCGTTGTTTTTGCCAGTTTTATATCGCAGCTTGTTTACGTTGGTGCGGCAGCAGTAGCAGCTAGCTTTGCGCTGTACCGCGCAGCTTTGTTTGCTCACGAGGTTGGGCATTTTGGCAAGCAGGGCGTGCCGGGTTTTGCAGTGGCGTGGAACGCGCTGTGCGGCATACCGATTGGCATGCCGTCGTTTATGCTCAAATCGCATGTTGACCACCACGGTACCGCCAGCTATGGCACGGCGAATGACCCTGAATATTTGCCGTTTGCAGCGTACCCCAAGGCGCAGCAGTGGTTTTTTTGGGGTTCGTTGCTGGTGCCTGGCATGTTTACGTTACGCGCCATGGTGTTGGTACCGCTGGCGTGGGTGCACAGGCGTACGCGCACTTGGCTGCGCTTGCGCATGAGCTATATGACGATGAACAATGCGTATAAGCCCAGCTCAAGCTTTCAGCGTTTAACGGGCGCTGACATAGCGGCAGAGGCGGCTACTACGCTGTGGTGTTATGGGCTGCTAGCTGCGCTGTTGCTAGGCTGGCTGCCTTGGAGGTTTGCATTGATATGGTTTGCTTGCATGATGTCGGCCAACATGCTGAATGCTTGGCGTACGCTGCGTGTTCACAAGTACACCTCAGTGGGTATGCCCATAGACGCTGCAGGCCAATTAAAAGACTCCACCACATTTACTTTGCCAGTAGTTTGGGGTGAATTGATGTGCCCAATAGGCCAGCGCTTTCATGCAGCACACCATTTGTTTCCGTACCTGCCTTACCACGCACTGGCTGAGGCACACAAGCGGGTATTAGCGTCTGATTGGCCAGGCTTAGACGACTATAAGTTGACTATGCAGTAGGCAAGTACTATTAATTTCATAGCTGCTTGAGCAGCATTTACTTGGGTTAGTGGCCCAAAACACACTTCAAACAGCTTGGCCTCAAAATCCAAGTGCAACACTATCATAGTCAAACCAACTAGGAGCGTTGCATGGGAAAGATCTACCAACATCTCAGCGTAGAGGAACGAGCGCTGATTCAGTCCAAGCTAGAGTTAGGCTGCAAGCTGCGGGCAATTGCCCGCAGTTTGCAGCGCGCGCCATCTACCATCAGCCGGGAACTCAAGCGCTGCGGCTGGCGCGGTGCCAGCCGCGCGGTGCCCACAGTGCGGCTGCGCACACGGGGCATCGATGGTTATTGGTGCCAGACGGCCCAGCGCCGCGCCCAGCTGCTGGCCGCCAAGCCCCGCAAGCCCCGTCGCTTGGTGGTAGGCAACGCACTGTGGCAGCAAGTCTACGCGGGCCTGGCCCAAGGCTTGTCACCCCAGCAAGTCAGCGGCACACTAGCGCGCATGCTTGAGCCCCAACGCATTAGCCACGAGAGCATCTACACCACGCTGTACGCCATGCCTTGCGGCGAGCTGCGCACGCAGGTGCTGGCCTTGCTGCGCAAACAGCACAAAGGGCGCAGACCCCGCACGGCAGGTAAAGACCGGCGCGCCCTGATCGTGGACATGACCAGCATTGAAGAGCGTCCCTTGGCGGTTGAAGATCGGCTAGTGCCAGGCCACTGGGAGGGCGATTTGATCAAAGGCGCCTTCAATAAGTCCCAAGTGGGCACGCTGGTGGAGCGCAAAACCTTGTTTACCTTGTTAGTGCAGTTAGACAGGGCTACGGCCGATTGCACAGCCAATGGCTTTATTGGGGTGCTGGGGCGCGTTGATGCCCAGATGCGCCTGTCATTGACCTATGACCAAGGCCGGGAAATGGCAGATCACGCCCATTTAGCCAGGCAAACAGGCATGCAGGTGTACTTTGCCCACCCGCACAGCCCGTGGGAGCGGGGTATCAATGAGAACACCAACGGCTTGCTGCGCCAGTATTTGCCCAAGGGCTCGGATTTGAGTATTCACTCTCAACAGCAGCTCGATGCGATTGCGCACCAGCTTAACGTGCGGCCACGCAAGTCATTGGGTTGGAGGTGCCCGGCAGAGCTATTCTTGCCTGAAGGTGCTTTCGACTTTCAAACTTATTGGGCTGATAAACTCGCCCCTGTTGCACTTGGAACTTGAATCCGCCAGAGTTGAAAATGCCCTGCCAGCACGCCATACGGGATTTTCATGGACATTTAAACCGCCACCATCCCCGCATACCGCACCGCCACCTTGTCAAAGCTCACCGTTTGCCCACACCCAGCCGCCTTCGCCACTTGCGCTATCAGCACGTCCACAAAGCCCGCTTTACTACTGCGGCACACCTGCACCGTGCCTTGCACCACCTCACGCTGCTCCAGCTGCATACGCTGGCTGGCTAGCAGGTCGTCCACCGTGTCCAGCCATTCAGGCCCCGTCACGCTATAAACATTGCCCAGCACCCAATACAGCTCGGTCAGCACCACCAGGCTGATAAAGCCGGGGCTAGCCACCGTCAGCGTGTTTTCGATCAACTGGGTAGCCTGCGCCGCCTGCTTAGCGTCATCCTGCGTGAGGTAACGCACCAGCACATTGGTGTCCAACCCCGTCATCGCATGCGCGCCGTGGCACCCGCAGCGATAGCGGCATCCATCTGCGCAATGCTGACCGGCTTTTTCACCCGCCCCGCAAACCGCCCCCGCAGCACAGACACGTCCGTGCGCAGCGCAACCACGCGAAAGCTATCGCCCTCGGGGAGAAAATCAATCTTCTGGCCAGCAGTCAGCCCCAACGCCGCGCGCACGGCGAGCGGCAGGGTAATCTGGCCTTTACTGGTTAATGTGGCGGTAGGCATATGCTCTCCTTACAGTGAGTAAGGAATATTAGCATGATTGTCAACCCAGGCAAAGCCCTGGGTTACTACATTCGTTAATCAACCAACAATAGCGCATCTTCAACCCACGACTAAACAAGGCGCGCCATGCATTCACCCAGCCCCTCCCCCATGCCCTTGTACGACACAGAACCCGACGAACCCGGCCTATACCTAGGCCTCTTCCATGGCCGCAAAGACCCAGACGACCAAATGATCGAATGGGGCTTTAACGGCCCGCTCATCGGCCCCTTACGTTTTGTGCACACCACCTACACCAACGCTATCAAACTAGGCTTTCACAGCGCAGTTGACGAAAAAAAGATACTTTCCCACGCAAAACATGCCCATGTTAACGATAAACGGTGACATGGTGTGTTGCCAAGACTGCTATTACGGCGACTGGACGGTGTTCTACGCCACAGACTGCGATGTCCGCGCACCCAAAGACTCTTTCAGGCAATCGCCACGCCCCAGCAAAAGACTATACGCACATCAAAGACAAAGCAGATGAACACCCAGCCGCGGTCACCCTAGCGAACCTAAACTACGATCAACTCACAGTTCGTCAAAGCCAATAGATTTCAAGTATTGGTAAGTTGTATCGTAGTATGAGTGCGAGCGCGTTTGATCAACATCGGAACCTTCCGGGACAACGATCACCATGCCTTGACGTGCGCGTGTTAGCAGCACACGATATGCGTTTTTTAAGTACCCCTGCCTCTCGACTTTACGAATATTGTTCCATCGGTCACCAACGAAGGAAAAGTGCTGCCACCCCTGAGATGAAAAACGAAAATCACCATCCCATACCACGCACGCCCAGTCTACTTCTAGCCCTTGAACATGAAACTCTGTGGCCACGTCCTCAAGATAAAAAGATGAACGAACATCGTATTTGCCGTCTAAAAACCAATGGATCGGATCCATTGGCGATTTCACGTCGATCGCGTGCGGCTTCAATCGCTGCGCTTGTGACGACACAATCATTCCATAGCGCTCGGTACCTCGTGCTTGTAGTTTCAGCCATTCTTTAGCTCTACTAAGATCACGTGTAATAACAATCGGGTAACGATTTTCAATATTTAAAAGGGTCTGTCGTGCAGCGTCTGGATCAATATCTTGCATTTGCTTGATGAGCGCAGAAACGTGCTCTGCGCGAAAAGAGCGCATCGAAACCCCAAGATGCATAGCGTCGTTAAAAAACACATTAGAACGGCTGCTCAATTCATCAAGAACGCGTCCCGCGCCATATTCAGACTCGTGCAAGCGAGGCGAGATATGAATGTGCCAGCTTGGAAAGGAGCGTTGCATAGCTCGGATCCACTCCTCTATGCCTGCCTCTCCCGTATTAATCTCTTGTCCACCGCCAACGAGGCAAATCACCACAGCCCAATCTGTATGCCGATCAAGACAAGAGACCAGAAACTCCGGTTCAGATTTATCAAAGCCTGCTCGTTGTTTTTTACGAAGCATGAATGACGCTGTTTGCTCTAAATTCCAAGCGCGCTGCGCCTCATCAAAGATAGCAACATGTTCAATCGGTGGTTTTGTAACATCGATTAGACAATCGTCACGGAAGTGATGAACGTTTTGTATAAACAGCTTCACCTCGCTAGCGGCCAAGCCTTTCTTCATTTTTCGTCCGGCTTGTTTTTCCCGTCTGACTTTATCGCGCGTTAAGGCCTCTTGAAGAATTGCAACTAACGGCCCGTTGCCGGAAAGAAAAACCGAGTGAAGAGCGCTGTCTTTATCTACGTGTTTCGTCGCAATGTCTAATCCAACCAAGGTTTTGCCAGCTCCCGGTACACCAGTAACCAAGCAAATGGACTTCAGGCTTTCTTTTTTTGATTGCGCTATGACTTGCGTTATTGCAGAAGATGTCACACTTAGATTAACTGCGGAAGCGTCACTGCGTGAAATTTCAGTAACTGCGTGACCGGCATATAAAGCCATAGCAGCCTCAACTATTGTTGGCGTTGGATGATAGCCGCCTACTTCCCACGCATCCGCATCGATGTCTTGGCCATCACAAAATTGCAACGCTTTTTCTAATACTTCTCTAAGTTGATTTGACGAAGCATTAATGGGTAATAACACGCCATCGTTTTGAGCAGTCATAGCAGTTGCTGTGATGGCTTCTTTTGCGCGCGTAGCAATTAGAACTGGTACGACAGTTTTGTTGTGAGTTGTTTCGTGAAAGTTTTTTAGATCGACTGCATAGTCCAAAACTTGATCTTTACCAGAAGCTGTGAATTCAGTTTCTCCAACCTTGAACTCTAAAATAAAGATCACATGCTTAATTAAAACTACAACGTCAATTCGCTTCCCAAGTCGCGGTACAGCATATTCAAAATATACTTTTCCGCTTTGGAAGGATGTACCAAACGCATCTTTTAATATTGCGATTTGTTCTATCCAAGCATTCCTTTGTGTTTCTTCAGTGGCAAAAGTACTAGAGCGAACGAGCACACCCAAAATTTCATCCGATGAGCGCTTTACAAACTCAACGACCTCTTCTGAATAGTAAGCACGGCTTGTCATCTATGTTCGTTTCTCTTTTATTGCAGGCAACACCGCCCACAGCGGCACCGCTTCCACGCCTTCACCCATGGGGTAGCGGTGCAGACCAGGGTACACCACATACATCGCGTCCAGCTTCAGGTCGTGCATGGCTATACGCATGCTTTTGGTGATGGTGGGGGCTTCGGCACGCTTAAATTCCAAGCCTATGCGCTGCTGGCCGCGCAGCATTAGTAGGTCTAGCTCAGCCCCTTGGTGGGTGGCCCAAAAGTAGGCTTCGTCAGGCTGGGCAATGCGCAAAATCTGCTCTAGCGCAAAGCCTTCCCAGCTGGCTCCTGCGCGCGGGTGCGTCACCAGCTCGGGCAGGGTTTTAATGCCCATCAGCGTGTGCAGCAAACCGGTGTCTCTAAAGTAGATTTTGGGGGCTTTGACTTGGCGCTTGCCCAGGTTCTCATGCCACGGCTGTAGCTGGCGGACCATGAAGGTTTGGGTCAGCGTGTCCAGGTAGCGGCGAATGGCGGGCTCAGACACGCCCATGCTTTGGGCAAACGGCGCGGCAGTCCAGGTTTGCCCATGCCAATGCGCCAGCATCGTCCAAAAGCGCAACATGGTGGGCGCGGGCACGTTAATGCCAAACTCTGGCAAATCCACGTTCAAGTGGTTAGATATGGCGTTGCTGCGCCAGGCGGCACTGTCTGCATCGGTGTTGGCCAGGTAAGCCAGCGGAAACCCGCCGCGCAGCCACAGGCGCGTTATGGCTTCGTCGCTGTAGGCACCGGCATGCTGCGTAAGCTCCTGCACATCAAAGCCACCCACATCCACCGTCTCTACGCGGCCCAGTAATGATTCGCCCGCTTGGCGTAGCAGTGCGGGTGCAGCACTGCCCAGCAGCAAGTATTGGCCGGGTACGTTGGAGCGGTCTATCAACGAGCGCAGCAGTGGGAACAAGCCCGGCCGCAGTTGCACCTCGTCAATCACCACCAAGCCCTGCAAGGCTTCCAGCACTTGGGTGGCTTGCTCTAGCTGCGCGGCGTGGGGCGGATACTCTAGATCAAAATAGTTGGGCGATTGTCGGCTTAAAAACCGTTGGGCCAGCGTGCTTTTGCCCACCTGCCTGGGCCCGCTCAACACCACGGCCCGAGAGCGGCCTAGCGCTGTGCGGATGTTAAGTTCAAGCTGTTGTCGTGCAAGCATGGCCGCATGGTAGCACTTTTACCATGAAATTCCAACACGCCATGTTCGATTTTCATGGTAGTTACGGCCCATTAACCATGAAAATCCGCCTTGGCATGCGGGAATTTCATGGAAAAAACGGGCGGCTGTTGCTTAGCTCAAGCAGCCTTCTCAGAGTGAAGAAGTGATCCAGCCGCTGCCAGCTCGCTGTGCAGTTTTGAAGCACTAAACTCCAGTCCATTGGGCCAGCACAGGGCACCCAGTTCAAGAAAGAATCGTTTGAACATCTCCGCGTTGCGCAGTGGTTGCGTCAACGCAGTATCTTTAGACAACAAGCTGGCAAAGTCGTACACGCCGTCGCTGCCGTCTGAAAACGACAGCGCCACTTTGCTGTCATTCGCCCATTGGGCATGCACTACTTTAATCATTGTCTGCTCCTGCAATACGTTCAAGAGGCTCTAGATTACACGCTCTCAGCCAATTTGTCATTAGCTCCTTGCCATGCTCTAACGCCCACTCTTTAACAATACGCGCAGCTCTTTTGGGCAGCTTTCCGTACAAAACCTCGCCCGTTTCTATGGATACAAACGCCTCATGCCCTTGGTACTCCACGTGAAAATGCGCAGGCGGATGGTCCGCATGGTACATGCGGATGTAAATTCCAAAGAAGTACGAGATAACGGGCATTGCTTTTAGCGCTTAAACGTCGATATTCGCCGCCCGCAGCGCATTCGTCTCAATAAACGCCCTGCGCGGTTCTACATCGTCGCCCATCAGGGTGGTAAACACGCGGTCGGCTTCGATGGCGTCTTCTATCTGCACGCGCAGCAGGGTGCGCACGGTGGGGTCCATGGTGGTTTCCCATAGCTGCATGGGGTTCATCTCGCCCAGGCCTTTGTAGCGCTGACGGCCTACGGCGTTTTCGGCTTGGGTGATCAGCCAGGCCATGGCTTCTCTAAAGTCGCTTACCTTGTGCTCTTTTTGCTTTTCGCCTTCGCCGCGTTGCACCACAGCGCCTTCGCCGATCAGGCCTTCAAAGGTTAGCGCTGCCTCGCGCATAGCAGCGTAGTCGCCGCCGTGCACAAAGTCAGCAGTAATGTTGCTGACTTTGGCGTTGCCGTGAATCCAGCGGGTGATGGTTAGCACATGCTTGTCGGTGCGGTTGTCGAACACTGCTGCCACTTGCGCGTTGTGCAGGCCGCCTTGCAGGGCCAGGGCTGATTTTTCAGCGGCTTCTAGTGTGTCCAGGTCTAGCGCCACGCCTTGCATGATGGCGCGCAGGCCTTCGCCGTCCATCCATGCGCTTAGGCGCGCGATGACTGAATTGGCCACCAAGTATTTACGCGCAATCTCGGCCAGTGCGTCGCCTTGTAGTGGGGCTTTGCCTGCGCCGGGCACTACCTTGGCACCGTCTAGCGCCACCTGCAGAAGGTACACGTCTAGCGCGGGACCGTCTTTCAGGTATTGCTCTTGTTTGCCGTGCTTTACTTTGTACAGCGGCGGCTGCGCTATGTAGATATGGCCGCGCTCTACCAGCTCGGGCATTTGGCGGTAAAAGAAGGTAAGCAGCAGGGTACGAATGTGCGCGCCGTCCACGTCGGCGTCGGTCATGATGATGATGCGGTGGTAGCGCAGCTTCTCCACGTTAAATTCTTCCTTGCCTATGCTGGTGCCCAGGGCGGTTATCAGCACCACTATCTCGTTGCTGGTCAGCAGCTTTTCGTAGCGGGCTTTTTCTACGTTCAAAATCTTGCCGCGCAGGGGCAAGATGGCTTGGAATTTACGGTCGCGGCCTTGCTTGGCTGATCCGCCTGCAGAGTCGCCCTCTACGATGTAGATTTCGCACAGTGCGGGGTCTTTTTCCTGGCAGTCGGCCAGCTTGCCGGGCAGGCCCATGCCGTCTAGCACGCCTTTTCTTCTTGTCATTTCTCTTGCTTTGCGTGCCGCCTCACGAGCGCGGGCTGCGTCTACGATCTTGCCGCAAATAATTTTGGCATCGTTGGGGCGCTCTTGCAAAAAGTCGCTTAGTAGTTTGCTGACGATCTCTTCTACTGGGGCGCGCACTTCGCTGCTCACCAATTTGTCTTTGGTCTGGCTGCTAAATTTTGGCTCGGGCACCTTCACGCTCAGCACGCAGCACAGGCCCTCGCGCATGTCGTCGCCGGTCACTTCGACTTTGGCTTTTTTAGCTACCTCGGTGTCATCAATGTATTTG
Organism: Polaromonas sp.; assembly: GCA_031386655.1. GTDB lineage: Bacteria > Pseudomonadota > Gammaproteobacteria > Burkholderiales > Burkholderiaceae_C > JAAFIP01. The sequence continues at coordinate 10,818 of JANNCO010000243.1, forward strand.
TTGATCACGCGCGTCATGGCGGCGCGCAGGCCGGTAAGGTGGGTGCCACCGTCGCGTTGCGGAATGTTGTTGGTAAAGCACAGCACATTTTCGTTGTAGCCGTCGTTCCATTGCATGGCTACTTCTACGCCAATGCTGGTGCCAGGGATGCCGCCATACGTTTCTGACGGGCGCTCAGCTGCCGCGTGAAACACGTTGGGGTGCAATACCTTTTTGCCGGTGTTAATAAACTCTACAAAACCTTTGACACCGCCCGCGCCCGAAAAGTCGTCTTCTTTGCCGCTGCGCTCGTCTTTTAAACGAATGCGCACGCCGTTATTCAAAAAGCTCAGCTCGCGCAGGCGCTTGGCCAAGATCTCGTAATGAAAGTCTATGTTGGCGGTGAAGATATCGGCATCCGGGGAAAAATGCACTTCGGTGCCGCGCTTTTCTGTATCGCCCGCTGTGCGCATGGGCGATACTTCTATACCGTCTTGCATTTCCAGTAAACGGTTTTGTACAAAGCCTTTAGCAAACTCCATGGTGTGCACTTTGCCTTCGCGGCGTACCGTCAGGCGCAGCCATTTACTTAATGCGTTCACACAGCTTACGCCCACGCCGTGCAAGCCGCCCGATACCTTGTAGCTGTTTTGGTTGAACTTACCGCCAGCGTGTAGCTCAGTCAAAGCAATCTCTGCTGCGCTGCGCTTAGGCTCGTGCTTGTCGTCCATCTTCACGCGGGTGGGGATACCGCGGCCGTTGTCGGTCACGCTAACCGAGTTGTCTGAGTGAATAGTCACCACGATATCATCGCAGTGACCTGCTAGGGCTTCGTCAATTGAGTTGTCTACTACCTCAAAAACCAAGTGGTGCAAACCGGTGCCGTCCGATGTATCGCCAATGTACATGCCGGGGCGTTTACGCACGGCTTCTAGACCTTCAAGTATCTGGATTGATGCATCGCCATAGTCGGCGTTTTGTGCGTCGTTGCTGGCGGCGGGCTGCTTGTTATCTGCACCGCTTTTATCGTTGTTTTGCTCTTGGCTCATCACTATCCCAGTCAAAAAATCTACTTCTAAAAAATACCTAAGGGGCTTTGCGCCCCTTGTTTTGCTTATGCTCTTTGCTTGGGGTTTAAATTCGCATCGGCATCACCACGTACTTAAACGTGGCATTGTCGGGAATGGTAAAAAGCGCTGAGCTGTTGGAGTCGGACAGCTCCAGACGCACCATCTCTTGCGGCATATTGCCTAGTGCGTCGATGAGGTAGGTCACGTTAAAGCCA
>JANNCO010000319.1:0-2926 GCA_031386655.1 Polaromonas sp.
CCGCGGCCCGGGCAGCATCGACAACAGCGTCCTGCTGGCGATTAGCGGCGGCCTCGTCCTTTTGTTCAACACCGCATCCATTCTCGTCATGGTGGCGCATTTGAGCGACGATGAGATTTGGAACCTGAAACGCGGTGGCCACGACTCGCAAAAAGTCTACGCCGCGTTTGATAAAGCGGTCAATCACAAAAACCAACCCACAGTGCTGTTGATCAAAACCGTCAAAGGTTTTGGTATGGGAAAAATTGGTGAAGGCAAAAACACCGTTCACCAAACAAAAAAACTGGGCGATGAAGACATCAAAGCTTTCCGCGACCGCTTTAACATCCCCATCCCTGATAGCCAGATTGCGGATTTACCTTTCTACAAACCCGCTGACGACACGCCAGAGATGAAGTACCTGCACGAGCGCCGCAAAGCGCTGGGCGGCTACTTGCCGCACCGCCGCGTAAAGGCCGATGAGAGCTTTACCGTGCCAGCGTTAGACGTGTTTAAAGCCGTGATGGAGCCCACCGCCGAGGGCCGCGAAATATCGACCACGCAGGCCTATGTGCGCTTTTTGACCCAGCTGCTGCGCGACCAGGCGCTGGGCCCGCGCATTGTGCCCATTTTGGTAGACGAGGCGCGCACTTTTGGTATGGAAGGTTTGTTCCGCCAAGTGGGCATCTACAACCCGGCTGGCCAGCAGTACACCCCGGTAGATAAAGAGCAGGTGATGTACTACAAAGAAGATGTCAAAGGGCAAATTCTGCAAGAGGGCATTAACGAAGCGGGCGGCATGAGCAGCTGGATAGCAGCGGCTACGTCGTACAGCACATCTAACCGCATCATGGTGCCGTTTTATGTGTACTACTCGATGTTTGGCTTCCAGCGCGTGGGCGACCTGGCTTGGGCTGCCGGTGACATGCAGGCGCGCGGCTTTTTGCTGGGCGGCACCAGTGGCCGCACTACGCTCAACGGCGAAGGCCTGCAGCACGAAGACGGCCACAGCCACATCATGGCGGGTACGATTCCTAACTGCATATCTTATGACCCGACCTTTGCGCACGAAGTGGGCGTGATCTTGCACCACGGCCTAAAACGCATGGTCGAGAAGCAAGACAACGTGTACTACTACATCACACTACTGAACGAAAACTACCCCATGCCTGGCCTGAAAGCTGGCACGGAGGAGCAGATCATCAAAGGCATGTATCTGCTGCAAGAAGCGGCCAAGAAAGACCTCACCGTCAATTTGCTAGGCTCGGGCACTATTTTGCGCGAATCACAATTTGCCAAAGAGCTGCTAGAAAAAGAGTGGGGCGTAGGTGCCAATGTGTGGAGCTGCCCAAGCTTTAACGAGCTCACCCGCGAAGGCCAAGACTGCGACCGCTTTAACCTGCTGCACCCCACCGACAAAGCGCGCGTGAGCTTTGTTGAATCGCAACTGGCTACCACTACCGGCCCGGTGATTGCGTCCACCGACTATATGAAGGCCTATGCCGAGCAGATTCGTCCCTTTGTCGGCAAGGGCCGAAACTACAAAGTGCTGGGTACCGACGGTTTTGGCCGCAGCGACTTTCGCAGCAAGCTGCGCGAGCACTTTGAAGTGAACCGCCATTACATTGTGGTGGCTGCGCTGAAGGCGCTGGCCGAAGACGGTAAATTGCCACTGGCTAAAGTGGCCGAGGCGATCAAAAGGTACGGCATCAAAGTCGACAAGATCAATCCGTTGTACGCCTAGGAGAGACAAATGGCATTAGTAGAAGTACAAGTCCCCGACATTGGCGACTTTGATGAAGTTACCGTGATAGAGCTGATGGTCAAAGTGGGCGACACGGTCAAAGTTGAGCAGTCGCTTATTACCGTAGAGTCTGACAAAGCGTCGATGGAAATCCCGTCTAGCGCAGCAGGTGTGGTCAAAGAGCTGCGCATTAAGATGGGCGACAAGGTCAAGCAAGGCTCGGTGGTGATGGTGGTGGAAGCTACAGGCAGCGCCCAAGCAGCTACACCAGCGCCTGCCCCAACAGCCGCGCCAACAACTGCGCCTGTTGCACCTCTAGCAGCCCCAGTTTTAGCATCAAATACCGCTGAAACCCAAGTAAATCTTGCTCAAGCAGCTATGAATTCTGTAGTAGGCCCTGTCATGGTCAAGGTGCCTGATATTGGCGACTTTAAAGATGTAGCCGTGATTGAAATGCTGGTGAAGGTAGGCGACACTGTCAAGGTAGAGCAAAGCCTGATGACGGTGGAAAGCGACAAAGCGTCGATGGAAATACCGTCAAGCCACGCCGGTGTGGTGAAAGAACTGAAGGTCAAGCTGGGTGACACGGTCAATATTGGGGACTTGATTGTGGTGTTGGAAGGCGTGGCTGCAGCCACCACATCCGTACCTGCATCCGCATCTACTCCTGCAGCTGCAGCAGTATCAGTAGCCTCTGCAACCACCTTAGCTGCCGCGCCCACTAGTTCTGTTAGCACAGAGCCTGCCCAAGTACCCGCAGCAGTAGCAGCATCGCAGTCAACTGCACCAACCGTACCTGCCCACAACCCCAACATCGCTCCCACCGGCAGCTTGCCCCACGCGTCCCCGTCAGTGCGCAAGTTTGCGCGCGAGCTGGGCGTGCCGCTGGGAGAGGTTAAAGGCAGTGGACTCAAAGGCCGCATTACCGAGACAGACATTCAAAGCTTCACTAAATCTGTGATGGCAGGCGCTACGCAAACCATAGCTGCCCAAGCAGGTAATACGGCTTCAAAAGGCCAATCAGGCAATGACAGTGCGGGCCTAGGCTTGATCCCTTGGCCTAAAGTTGACTTTGCCAAGTTTGGCGCTGTCGAGCGCGTTGACATGTCGCGTATCAAGAAAATTAGCGGTGCCAACCTGCATCGCAACTGGGTGATGATTCCCCATGTCACTAACCACGACGACGCCGACATCACCGAGCTA
>JANNCO010000324.1:0-11913 GCA_031386655.1 Polaromonas sp.
CCGGGCGAGTTCTACGTTGCTTAAACTGCCGTCTTGCTGCAAAGCATCCAGTATGCGCAAATCTACGGCGTCTAGAGAATTAGTCATATTTACGTGCTTTTAATATCAAAATTTAAGCATTTTATGCTGCTGTGCTGCGCATGGGCAATGCATTACAGCACCACATTGTGCAGTTTTGCGACTACAGTTAAATCTATGAATGCTGCCACATCCGCCCATCTTTTAGCCGCACTTGCAAACCCATCTTCGGACATTGACCCGCAAGAAACGCAGGAGTGGCGCGATGCTTTTACCGCGCTGGTGGCCACACAAGGGCCTGCGCGGGCGCGGCAGATTTTGGACGGCTTGGTAGCGCTGTCGCGCGAGCAGCGCGTGGGCTGGCAGCCCGAGCTGACCACGCCGTATGTCAACAGCATCCATGTGAGCGCGCAGCCCAGCTTTCCGGGTGATTTGGCGATGGAAGAAAAACTGGGCTCGCTGATGCGCTGGAACGCGCTGGCGATGGTGGCCAAGGCCAATACGGCGTATGGCGAGCTGGGCGGGCACATTGCCAGCTACGCCAGTGCGGCAGATTTGTTTGAGGTGGGCTACAACCATTTTTTCAAAGCGCGCGATGTGGCAGCGGGCGACCAGCACGGCGGTGACTTGGTGTTTTTTCAGCCGCACAGCGCGCCGGGGGTGTATGCCCGGGCTTTTTTGGAAGGCCGGTTAAGCGCGCAAGACCTCGACTTTTACCGCCGCGAGATTGAAGCACCGCAGCACGGGGCGCGCGGCCTGTCCAGCTACCCGCACCCTTGGTTGATGCCCGATTTTTGGCAGTTCCCTACCGGGTCGATGGGCATTGGCCCCATCAGCAGCATTTACCACGCGCGCTTTATGCGCTACCTCACGCACCGCAATTTGCTTAACTGCACACAGCGTAAAGTGTGGGGCGTATTTGGCGATGTCGAGATGGACGAGCCTGAATCGATGAGCGCGTTGACCTTAGCATCACGCGAAGGCCTGGACAATTTGGTGTGGGTGGTCAACTGCAACTTGCAGCGCCTGGATGGCCCGGTGCGCGGCAATGGCCGAATTATTGACGAGCTGGAACGCTTGTTCAGCGGCGCGGGCTGGAACGTGGTCAAACTCATTTGGGGCAGCGACTGGGACGGCCTGTTTGCGCGCGACATTACCGGCGCGCTGGCCAAAACCTTTGCCAACACGGTAGACGGGCAGATGCAAACCTTTGCCGCCAAAGACGGGCGGTATAACCGCGACACCTTTTTTGGCCAAACGCCCGAGCTGGCCGCTCTGGCCCAAGGCATGACGGACGAGCAGATTGACCGCCTCAAACGCGGTGGCCACGACATTGTGAAAATTCACGCGGCTTATGCTGCGGCTGCTGCACACACTGGCCAGCCCACCGTGATACTGGCGCACACCAAAAAAGGCTACGGCATGGGCAATGCAGGCCAAGGCAAGATGACCACGCACAGCCAAAAGAAGCTGGACGAGGACGAGCTGATCGCCTACCGCAACCGCTTTAATTTACCGTTGACCGACGAGCAAGCCAAGCAGCTAGCCTATTACAAACCCGACGAGACCAGCGCCGAGATGCACTACCTGCACGCTCGGCGCGCAGCACTAGGCGGCCACTTGCCCAAAAGGCACACGGCGGCGCAGGAGGTACCCGTGCCTGCACTTACGCTACCAGCGTCTGAGGGCAACAGCTACGCGCAGTTTGCCCTGCAGGCCGACGGCAAAGAAATGTCCACCACCATGGCCTTTGTGCGCATGCTGGGCGGCTTGCTGAAAGACAAAGCGCTGGGCCCGCGTATTGTGCCCATCGTGGCAGACGAGGCGCGCACTTTTGGCATGGCCAATTTGTTCAAGCAAGTGGGCATCTACAGCAGCGTGGGCCAGCGCTACGCACCGGAAGACATTGGCTCGGTGCTGAGCTACCGCGAGGCGCTGGACGGCCAAATACTGGAAGAAGGTATCAGCGAGGCCGGTGCCATTGCCAGCTGGACGGCCGCTGCCACTAGCTACAGCGTGCACGGCCTGGCCATGCTGCCGTTTTATATTTACTACAGCATGTTTGGCTTTCAGCGCGTGGGCGATGCGATCTGGGCGGCGGCTGACCAGCGCAGTCGCGGCTTCTTGCTGGGCGCCACCTCTGGCCGCACCACGCTGGGCGGCGAGGGCCTGCAGCACCAAGACGGCACCAGCCATTTGGTGGCTGCCACCATTCCCAACTGCAAAGCGTATGACCCCGCTTTTGCAGGCGAGCTGGCCGTGATTGTGGACGCAGGCATGCGCTCTATGTTGGTAGAACAGAAAGACGTTTTCTACTACATCACGCTGATGAACGAAAACTATGCGCAGCCTAACTTGCCTGCGGACGCGCATGAAGGCGTGATACGTGGTTGCTATAAATACAGTAGCTGCTTGAGCAGTAAATACGGCTCAAAACCCTCAAAAGACTCGAAAAATATCACTCTTCTAGGGTCTGGCGCTATTCTCACCGAAGTAATCAAAGCAGCTGAGCAACTGGCGCAACTTGGTATCGATGTGGATGTGGTCAGCGTGACCAGCTGGAGCGAGCTAGCGCGCGATGGCGCAGCGTGCGATAGCTCGGCGTCGGATGCAGCCAGTTCAACTCAATCCAGTGATCAAGCTCATCCCATCGAAGTGCCTTGGATACATAAAGTTTTGAGCCAAACCAGCGGCCCCATCATCGCCGCCAGCGACTACGTGCGCAGCGTGCCCGAGAGCGTGCGCGCTTATGTGCCCGAGGGCCGCAAATACACCACGCTAGGCACCGACGGCTTTGGCCGCAGTGATACGCGCTCTGCGCTGCGGGCTTTTTTTAAGGTGGATGCGGCCAGCATGGTGCGCACTGCGCACAGGCAACTGAACCACTTGTCATCTTAGCCCGGGCACTAACCGCATCTGAACGCTTATGCATGAGGCCCTGGCTGTGGCAGCGCGATAAATTCTGTCTCGCCCTCAATGTGTCCCATGGTCTGCTCCTGCCATTGGCTGGCGGCCTGCACGATACGGTCTTTCCTGCTGGAGACAAAGTTCCACCACATGTGGCGCGGCGCATCTAGTGTGTCACCACCCAATACCACCAGCCGCACTGGCCCACTGGTTGCAGCGTCCTGCGCTTCGATGCTGACGGTTTGACCCGGCTTGAGCACGGCCATGCTGAAAGCTTCCAGCCGCTCGCCGTCAACCCACACCGGTGCGTTGACGGCGTACAGTGCCAGCTCCTGCGCACTTTCCTGCAGCGTCCAACGCCCCTGCGCGGCCAACTGCACATCAAGGTACAGCGTGGGGCCAAAGACAGGCACGGGGGACTGCACACCCAGTGCATGGCCCATCAGCACGCGCACCTGCGTGTCACCTTGGGTTACCACTGGCATCGCGCTGGCAGGTGTATGGCTGAAGCTGGGGGTGTCTTCTTCGCGCTCTTGCGGCAGCGCCAGCCAAAGCTGCAAGCCGTGGTTGACGTAAGTGGTTTGCGCCAAGTGCGGTGGCCGTCGCTCGGAATGCACAATGCCCCGCCCGGCCTTCATCAGGTTGATGGCCCCAGGTTCGATGAGCTGCCTGAAACCCAGGCTGTCGTGGTGCTGCATGGCACCTTCAAACAGATATGTCACAGTGGCCAGGCCGATGTGGGGGTGGGGCCGCACGTCATGCTGGTCGGTGGGGTGCACCGTCACTGGGCCAAAGTGATCAAAAAACACAAATGGCCCCACAGAGCGCTGCACCGCCGCTGGCAGCATACGGCGTACCAGCATGCCGCCACCCAGGTCTTTGATGTGACCGTGCACGGTCTGCGAAATATTGCCCATCACACAAGCCTTAATCTGCCAGCACAGTGTCCACCTCGGTACGCACCGAAGTCATCAGCTTGTGGATAGGGCATTTGCCAGCTACTGTCAGTAGCTCCTGCCTTTGTGCATCACTGATATCGCCCGACACCTTCAGGATGGTTTTCAGGCGGTACAGGCCTTGGCGCTCTTGTGAGCTGTCGCGCTCTATCTGCACTGCAATGTCGTGCACCGCAATTTTTCTGCGCTGTGCGTACCACAGCACGGTCAGGGCTTTGCACGCCCCGAGCGCTGCGTCATACAGGTCGTGCGGCGAAGGCCCGGCATCGCTACCGCCTTCAGACACGCTGCTATCGACCATGATCTCATGCGTACCCATGCGCACAGTGTGGCCCATAGGATGCTGGTGGTTGCGGGTAACGGTGATAGCCATGACCTTGACTCCTTGCGCTGATACTGGCTGCGCCGGGCAATACCCTGTCTAGCCTGTTATGTAGGTTTGCAGTTGCGAAATAGTTTGCTCATGGTCGGCAATGATGTCGTCCATGATGTCGCGTATCGAGATCATGCCCAGTACGGTATCGCCGTCGACTATGGGCAAGTGGCGAATTTTCTTCTGGCTCATCAGCGACATGCACATGCGTGTGCCGGTGGCAGGCTGCACCGTTACCACCTCGCGTGTCATGATGTCGGCTATGGTGATCTCGCGGGAATTTTTGCCTTCCAGCGCCACTTTTCGGGTGTAGTCGCGCTCTGAAAATACACCCACCAGCCTGTCATGCTCCATCACCACCATGGCGCCCACACCATGGCCTGCCAGCAGCTTCAAGCCATCAAACACTGTAACGTTCGGAGCTACTTTATATAATTGAGCGTCGCGCTTTTTAAGCAGTTCAATGATGGGTTTCATGGCGCCTCCTGTAACGTTGCGGATGTCGAATAACTAGACATATATGATACGTGCCATACAAAATAGGACAAGCCCCATCAACGTAAACACTTGAAATCGCATCGCACTGGCGTTAAGCTGTGCTTTGAACCGCTGGGCAACTATGTTGCAGGACGTGTCCTACACAAGTGTGAGGCAGCGGCTGACAAAAAGCACGATTGGGCAAGACATAATAGTTTTGTATCTGGCTTCCGTCAGTTAAAGAGGCCCCTGTGTGAATACCGTCAAGGTCTATCTTGTGCAAGATAGCGCCGCCTCTTGCAACAATATTGCAGCCGCACCAGAAAAATTTGCTTTTGCCGTTGTGTCTGCACCTTTGGGCCATCACCGAATGGGGGCGTGCAGCAGCTACCGCAGCGCACCATCATGAGCCTGTTTGCTGTGCTCAAGGACAACCGTGTGGTACTGCCTCTGGCCTGTAGCGCTGCGCTGGCCATGCTGGCGGTCAATGAGTTTGCTTACTGGAATTCGTCTAAAGCCGCAGCAGAATCTTTGTCTGTTGTCGCTACCCAAAAAATAATTAACCAGCTGCATACGCGCACCCTGGAGGCTGAGACAGGGCAGCGCGGCTATCTGCTGACGGGCCGCAAAGAGTATCTGCAGCCTTATGAAGATTCGCTCAGCCAGATTAACGTAGGCTTTGTGCAGCTGCAAGCGCGCTATCAGCACCATCCAGACCAGATGAAAATATTGCAGGAACTTCAGGAAATCACTAACAGCAAGCTGGCTGTGATGGCCCTGACCATTGACCTGCAGAAAAAAAATCAAGCACAGGCTAGCTTGGATTTAGTCTTGAGCTACAGCGGCTGGCAAAAAATGCAGCGCATGCGTGCACTGAGTGACGCGTTGGTGATGAATGAGGAAAGCAATCTCTTGAAAAGCCAAAACCACATGCTCAACTCACTGATGCTCAACCGTGCAGGCATAGCCCTGTTGGCCGCGTTAAGCTTGACAGCGCTAATTCTGTATCTGCGGCAGTCGTTGCAACTTAAACACCAGCAGCTGGGGTTGCAGCAGCTGATAGCGCTGGAGCGCGATCAGCTGGAAGTAACAGTAAGCAGCCGCACCAGGCAACTGACCGAGTTGGCGCGCTATCTGCAAACCACGCGTGAGGACGAGCGCAGCCGGTTAGCGCGCAATTTGCATGATGATTTGGGTGCGCTGCTCACCTCGGCCAAGCTGGATGCGGCGCGCATTAAATCGCGCGTAGCCACCGATTCGCCAGAAACAAACAGTTTGCTGGCGCACCTGGTGGGCAATCTGAACAGCAGCATTGCATTGGGACGAAAAATTATTGAAGACTTGCGTCCGTCTGCCCTTAACAATTTAGGTTTGGTGGCCACGCTGGAAATTCTGTCGCGCGAGTTTGCAGAAAGCTCGGGGCTGCAAGTACATGGCCAGTTTGAAGTGGTCGATTTGCCGCCAGAGTCTGAACTTATGGTGTACCGGTTGATGCAAGAGGCGTGTACCAATATTTTGAAATATGCCAAAGCTACCAATGTATGGATGCAGTTAAGGGTGCAGGATGCCGTAGTAACTGCCTCAGTGCGCGACGATGGCGTGGGCTTTGATACGTCGGCCATGCTGGGCATGTCGTATGGCCTGCTGGGTATGCGCTACCGGGTAGAAGCGGCCAATGGGGTACTGACCATCAACTCCAAGCTGGGTGTCGGTACGCTGGTACAGGCGCAAATTTAGCTAGCTGCGTGATACGAAGCACGCCCAGCAAGTCGCTGTGGCGCAAGGCACCACTGGTAAGGTGCTGCGCTGTAAGGCACGTCTTACAAAGCCGCGCGTGGTTGCCCTACATCGCTGCACTTCAATATCCTAGGGCTGTCACTAGTCCAGCTGTCGCATACTCAGTATTCGCTCGTTACTTGTTTTTGCTTTTCATTTTGATTTGAAAAACTGATTCGATGTGACGATTTATGACCTAAATTGTTTACCCATTAACCAACCCTGAGGATATCGCCATGAACACTGCACCATTTACCCCACAAACCAATTCTGTTTTGGAGCAAGCCGAGTATGTCGCACAAGAAGCCGGCGATTTAACCCAGCGTGGCGCTGACGCAGTTCGCGCTGGTGGCCGCCAATTGCGCGAAAAAGCCCAAAATTTGACCGATAGCACGGTGGACTACATTAAAGATGAGCCCATTAAATCCATGTTGATCGCCGCCGCTACTGGCGCTGTACTGATGGCTATGCTCAGCATGGTTAACCGCTCTGGCTACAGAGGTTAATCGCTCCCATTGCCTCTTCGGCTTGCTCTTCAAAGGCCAACCCCATGACACTTCAAAGCCTCTTTCGCCTCATCACTACGCAGCCACAATTATTGGTGGACCATGCTGAGGCTTATTCAGAATTGGTTGTCGAAGAAATTGCAGACGTGTCCAGCACATACAAGCGCATTGCCTTGTTCAGTGTGCTGGCACTGCTGCTGGCTACTTTGGGCGCAACCTTTGCAGGCGTTGCACTGCTTATATGGGCAGCAGCGCCTTCTGCGCAAATTCATGCCCCGTGGCTGCTGTGGATAGTACCCATCACGCCATTGGTTTTGGCACTGGTATGCGGTCTGGCAGCTAAAACCAATTCGCGCCAAGGCGCGTTTACCGATCTTCGCAGCCAGTTAAAGTCCGATTTGGCTATGCTGCGCGACACCAAGGTTGCACCATGACACCAGACGCCAGCACCAGCACCAGCACCAGAACACCTTACACCCCGCCTGTAACACCACCTGCTTCTTCCGCTCACACTGCACCAGCATCAGCATCATCGCAAATTCAAGATGGCGGTCGTCTGACCGCCAGCGTATCTGGCGTGAGCTCTGCAGCCCAGCGTTTGGAGCGTTCGCGGGCGCTGTTGCAGATTGCTCTTGCACCCAAATCTACCAGCAACAAATCTACCGCGGTGCCGCCACATCAAGCATTAGATGGCTCATCTGCATCACGCGCAGGTCTTACCTCCATACCAGCGGTAGCACTGGGTCTAGAGGCAGTCAAGTTTTGGTGGTCGCGCCACCCATTGCATCTAGTGGGGACGCATCTAGCCAAGACGGCTAATACCGTTATGGAACCTATAGCGCAGCGCAGTCCATTGACCCTGGTGGCAGGCGCATTTTTAGTGGGTGGTTTATTGACTTGGATTCGACCATGGCGCTTGGTGCTTAAACCTATTTTATTTGCAGGTGTTATGCCGCAGATAGCTTCTGCACTGGTGGCGCAAATGACAGCGAGTGCCAAAAAAAGCGCTGGCCCCAAAAAGCACTGACTTAGCGCTGACTTAGCACTGATTTAGCGATGCAATGCAAAGCGCTTGCGCAATAATTTTTTATTGCCCCTGCATTGCACGCAGTACATAGTATCCTGTTGCAGCTGCAGCAGCGCTGGCTAGACTGCCCCATAGCATGTCTGCGATAGCTACCGTTGAGGACCAATCTTTCAGCGTAGCCCAATTGGTAAGGTCGTATGTTGCATAGGCAAAAAATCCCAGCAATGCGGCGTTCAGCAATACCTTGCCTACACCGGCTGCGTTGGCATACGGCTCCACCACAAACCACATTAGCCCTGCCGCATACACCACGTAGAACAAAGCCGCAATAACCAAGTTTGGCTTGTCTGCCATCAAATGCCCAATGCCTTGCTGGTACAGCGGCTTGGCTATAAAACCTATCCACAGCACGTCCAGCAACAGCATTACCAATGCAGTGGATGCGTAAGCAGCAAGGTATTTAGTCATGTGTGTGCTTTCAAAGTTGGCAAAGCATAACGCCATTGCGGTTGGTTAATACGCTTATACGGCGTTGTCTTACATAGGCGCAAGGCGATTGCCGATAGTGAAGTTATGCCGTAAATTTTACATTCAACACACTTAGATTTTTAACCCCTCGCAGATGGATGCACCCCGCGCACGTTGGCGATAAACAATGAAACAGACATATGGCTATTCAAACTGCAATCAAAACAAGCCTAGCTGATACGCATGTGCCCATGCTGCTTAATATGGCCGCTATTGAAGAAGCCAAACGCAGTATTGACCAAGGGGCTGTAACTCCCAGCTACGGCCCGTGGCGTGACGATATTGTGAAACTTTTAAATGACAGCTTGGCCACGGAGCTGGTGTGCGTGCTGCGTTACAAGCGCCACCATTACACAGCGGCGGGTTTATCGTCGCCTAAGATTGCAGATGAGTTTTTGGTGCATGCCCATGAGGAATCAGAACACGCTGACCGCATAGCACAGCGCATTGTGCAGCTGGGTGGAGAGCCTGATTTTTCGCCAGACTCGCTGGCCAAACGCAGCCATGCTGACTACAACGATGCGCTTGACTTGAACACCATGATCAAAGCCAACTTGATAGCCGAACGCGTGGCCATAGAGTCGTATACCCAAATGATTGCGTTGATTGGCGACAAAGACCCGACCACCAAGCGTTTGATAGAAGACATTCTGAGTACCGAACAAGAGCACGCTGACGAGCTGAAAGACTGGCTGACTGCGTGACATTTATTTAGGCCTTGCCTAGTGCCCAGCGGCGACGGGGCTTATCGTCAGCCAATGCTACTGCAAACTAAACCTACTCAAAGGAAATACCATGACCAAAACTAAATCCATTCTAGCCACCACATTCACCGTGCTGGCACTGCTGGCCACTACCGGTTGCGCTGTAACACGCGGCCAGGAAACCGTGGGCGCCTACGTAGATGACGCTGCGATCACCACGTCAGTCAAAGCCCGGTTTGTAGAAAACAAAGCTGTTGACGCCTCCAGCATCAGCGTGGAAACACTCAAGGGCACTGTGATGCTTTCGGGCTTTGCTAAAAATGCGGCAGAAAAATCAACCGCTGAGTCGATTGCCATGAAAGTCAATGGTGTGAAATCTGTCAAAAACGAGATTGCGGTACGCCCGTAAACGCTGCTTGCTGCTCACGGCATCTAAGTATTTTTTTCATTTATCAATTCAAAGGAATCAACTATGAACTGGGAACAAATTCAAGGCAACTGGAAGCAAGCCACCGGCAAAGCGAAAGAGCAATGGGGCAAACTGACCGACGACGATTTTGACGTGATTGCAGGCCGTCGCGACCAACTGGCCGGAAAAATTCAAGAACGCTATGGTATCGCCAAAGAAGAAGCTGAAAAACAAGTCGCTTCATGGGAAGTGTCAGCCACAGACTCTTGGTTTAGCAAAGATAAACCCAAGCTTTAAACCACTGTTTAACCCACACTGGTTTGCATATTAAGGCCCCTTGTGGGTCTTTTTTTGGCTTTCAGGTAGCGCTTGCCTTTAAGATGCAGGCATGCAATTACCATCCCGGTTCTGGGCGGACCTGACCAGCCGCCAGTTTGCGCAGCTTGCTACCAGTGCGCTGATTGACCGCACTGTGGCAGTGCTGCCTGTGGCGGCTACAGAGCAGCACGGCCCGCATTTACCTGTCAGTGTGGATACGGTGCTGATCAACGGCGTTGTTGATGCGGCTTTGGCCCACTTGCCTGCGGACTTGCCGGTGCTATTTTTACCTACCCAGCAGGTAGGCAAAAGCAATGAACATATTCGCTTTCCTGGCACATTGACTTTAAGTGCGCAAACACTGATCAGCCTGTGGATGGAGCTGGGGGCCTGCGTAGCGCGCGCGGGGATTAAAAAACTAATTCTGCTCAACAGCCACGGCGGCCAGGTGAGTGTGATGGACATTGTGGCGCGTGACCTGCGCACCGCCCACGACATGATTGTCTACCACACCAGCTGGTACAACCTGCCATTAACAGACATTGATTCTGGCAGTGATGTGATGGGTCAGTTCCCGCCTGAGGAACACCGCTTTGGCATTCATGCAGGTGACATAGAAACGTCGATGATGCTGGCACTGGCACCCCAGTGGGTAAATATGGCGCTGGCTGAAAATTTTCACAGCACAGCGCAAGACCGTGCAGCTACTTACCCCATTTTAGGCAACGGCAGCAGCTCCAAGCTAGGCTGGCAAATGCAAGACTACAACGCCTGCGGTGCTGCAGGCAACGCCACAGCCGCCACTGCCGCCAAAGGGCAGCAATTACTAAGCGCTGCCGGGCTGCAGCTGGCCAGACTGCTGCAAGAGGTGAGCAGCTTGCCGCTGTCAACGCTGAACCCAGCTGTGCATCTTGCTAACTAGTAAGTTTTAAATGCTATAAAAATATTAGCTGCTTGAGCAAAATCTACCTGGGTCACTGCTCGTTTTGTCGTATAAATTAAGCCTCAGCGCAGCTTTTGGCTTGCAGCAAGCTGGTAAATGCCTGCCGCAAGCCTTGCCTATTTACCGCGAACCGAGTTTACGGTCTGTGTCATTGGTGGCTTGATGCGACCTAGCCCACTGGCTAGCTTCTGCGCGCACTTCGCTGCGTGACACCACAGATGACGCGGCAGCCGTGGCGCTAGCTAGCGAATCAGTGCTGCGGATAGCCGCAGATTCACTGCCAGACTGCGATGCATCTTGCTTGCGGGCTTGCAGCATGTCTGCCTGCACTTGGTCGCGCGTCACCGTGCTGGTTGCGCCATAAGGTGTTGGCATGTAAACACCCGCGTTGCCTGATCTGGTGTCCGCAAAAGCGCTAGCGCCACTCAGGGCTGCCAATGAGATAACCGTAGCGGCAATTAATTTCGTTTTCATGGTAAATATCCTTTTAGTTAACGAATGGTCTGATTGACCGTTGCAGGCAGAGTTGTAAGGCTTGATCGGCCGGTGACTAGCTACCCGTTATCGGTGAGTCGTTACTTCTATTTGCGGCTCATCGATATGTCTAACTTTAGGGTAAACCCTTCTCTGTTCAAACTACCTAAAGCACAATAGACTGTTGCTGATATTGAAATAAAATAATTTATTAGCGCAGCATAATTGCGTAAAAAGATGTTAGTTTAGTGACCAATTGGTTATTAATTTGTGGATTGAAAGGTATTTGAATGGACCGTTTACTCTCCATGCGGGTGTTTGTGCAAGTGATAGACGAAGGCGGGTTTGCAGCAGCAGCGCGTGCACTTGACATGTCGCCCGCTGGCGTTACACGCCTGGTCACCGACCTGGAGCAACACTTGGGCACCAGGCTTATGCAGCGCACCACGCGCAAGCTGGCGCTAACCGAAGCGGGCGAGGCCTACCTGCTGCGGGTG
>JANNCO010000328.1:0-12014 GCA_031386655.1 Polaromonas sp.
GTGGTTTTCACGCGCTACGCTCAAAATGATACTGGTGGAGGTCTCCGTCAACAAGCAAAATTTGGCTAACACTTCATCCAGGTGCGGCACATCTTGCACCGCAATTTCAAGCATCCAGCTTTCCTCGCCGGTTAGGTTGTATGCGTTGATCACTTCTGGCGTTTCTTCTATGCGCTTGATAACACTTGCGTAATCGCAACGGCCCACCCGCACGATAGCGCGAATGCCGTAGCCCAAACGCGATGCATCTACCACTGCGTGATAGCCTTTGATGACGCCAGACAGCTCTAGCTTGCGCACGCGCTCAGTCACTGCGGGCTGGCTTAGATGCACGCGGCGGCCCAGCTCGCTCATGCTGATGCGCGCATCGCGCTGCAGTTCAGCCAATATGCGGCTGTCATACGGGTCTAGTGCTTCTGTGCTGGTGGTATTCATAAGCTGTACTTGAAATTTTTGGTGAATTTGAAGGCTGCACGCGCATGTTACCTTCAATCGTGCATGGTCAATTGCGTTTCCAACCTGCAAAATAAGCGTATGACTCTATCCACAGCCTCTGTAACGCCCGCTACCCACACCAACAGCGACCCGCGCTACATTCTTCCAGCACTTTTAGCCTGCTATTTGGTGTGGGGATCAACCTATTTGGCCATTCGTTATGCATTAGTCAGCTTTCCACCTTTCTTCCAAATGGGCACGCGTTTTCTCACGGCTGGGGTGGTATTGCTTGTGATCATGCGCTTGCGGGGTGCGCCGTGGCCTTTGGTGTCGCAGTGGCGCAACGCTTTGATCGTAGGCTGCCTGATGCTTGCTGGGGGCATGGGGCTGACTGCGGTGGCCTCGCAAACCATTGGTTCGGGCTTGATTGCCACCAGCATTGCCATTGCACCCATGCTCACTATGGGCTGGGGCTTGCTGTGGGGCAAGCGCCCTAGCCGGCTGGAGCTTATCGGCATGACGGTGGGTTTGTTGGGAGTAGTGCTGCTAGCCCAAGGGCGCAGTTTTAACGCCTCTACGGTGGGTCTGGTAGCCATTGGCGGGGCTACTTTGATGTGGTCTCTAGGCTCGGTGCTGCAAACCACCCGGCTGCCACTGGCGCCAGGGCCCATGGGCTTTGCAAGTGAAATGTTGTGTGGTGGCGCGGTGTTAATGGTGATTGCTCTCGTTTTGGGTGAACAGTTTTCCTGGCCTCCACAGCCACTGGCTGCTGCAGCATGGGCCTATTTGGTGGTGTTTGGATCGCTGGTGGCGTTTAGCGCGTATTTGTATTTGCTGGCCAATGCATCGCCCGCTTTGGCCACCAGCTACGCGTTTGTCAACCCGGTGATCGCACTGATTTTGGGTGTAGTTTTAGCGGGTGAAATCGTCAGTACTGGCGAGTGGATTGCCTCTGGAGTCATCCTGGCAGGTGTGCTGCTGATCTTTGCTGCCAAGCTTAAACAGTAGCTTTGCGCATGCCCTGCGCGGCACTTGCAACAAAGCGCAATGAAAAAACTTTGCAAAAACGTTATTTTTCACTGGAGAAAACGCTCCTTTTACAGTAGCATCCATTTTGTTAGTGAAGCAAAAGAATCATTGACAGTTAATTAACTTAAATAAAAGGATATCCATCATGGCAACTGCGAAAAAAGCTGCGGCAAAAAAACCTGCCGCAAAGAAGGCTGCTCCAGCGAAGAAAGCTGCTCCAGCAAAAAAGGCTGCTCCAGCTAAAAAAGCTGCTCCAGCCAAGAAGGCAGCACCAGCAAAGAAAGCTGCTCCTGCTAAAAAAGCCGCTCCTGCAAAGAAGGCCGCTCCAGCTAAAAAAGCTGCTGCTAAAAAGGCCCCTGCAAAAAAGCGCGTCCCTAACGCCGCTTTCATGAAGGCTTTGACCCTAAGCCCAGCACTGCAAGCCGTTGTCGGCGCAGCAGCTTTGCCACGTACCGAGATCGTGAGCAAGCTGTGGGTCTACATCAAGAAAAACAATCTGCAAGACAAAATCAACAAGCGCATGATCAATGCTGATGCCAAGCTGAAAGAAGTTTTCGGCAAAGCCCAAGTGTCCATGTTCGAGATGGCTGGCCTGATCGGCAAGCACGCTAAGTAATTAGCGAGCCTCGCGCAAAAGTCCAGGCTTTTGCTTGAATCAAAAAAACCACCTTCGGGTGGTTTTTTTACGCCTTACGATTGATCGGACTTCAAACTTGGGACTCTTCTATCGAAGTTATGGCACCTGCTTCAATAGTAATGCGCCGGGCGCAGCGCTGAGCAATGGCGCGGTCATGCGTCACTAGCACCAGTGTGGTGCCCAGCTCAGCGTTTAAATCAAACATCAACTGCATTACTTTGTCGCCCGTGGCATGGTCCAGGCTACCCGTGGGTTCGTCGGCCATCAGCACCGCGGGCTGCACCACAAAAGCACGGGCCAGCGCTACGCGTTGCTGCTCGCCACCGCTCATTACCTTGGGGTAGTGTTGCATACGTTCACTTAAACCTACCCGTTTGAGCATCTCGATGGCTGCCGTGCGCGAATCTTTGCGGTCCGCCAGCTCCAGCGGTAGCATGACGTTTTCTAGCGCCGTCAAATTGCCCAGCAATTGAAAGCTTTGAAAAACAAAACCCACTTTTTGCGCGCGCCAAGCTGCACGGTCGTCCTCGGTGATGGTAAACAAATCTTGACCCGCCAAGTGAACGGTTCCCTTGGAGGGTGTATCCAACCCGGCAATAATAGACAGCAATGTGCTTTTGCCAGAGCCAGAAGCACCGACAATTGCAACTGTATCTTTCGCTGCTATTGAAAAATCAATATCGCGCAAAATATCTAAGGTACCAGTAGAGTCCGTCACACTTTTGAAAACATGCTCTACTGCAATAATTGAATCAGTCATGAATAATTGTCTTTTAAATCAACACAAGCGTCACTTTACCGCGACTTTGGCCTTGGCAGCAGCCCTGGGGCTATCTTTGTTAGCCAGCGCTGTGCATGCGCAGGGTAGGACGTCACCTACTGTAATTTTAGTAGTGGGTGACTCGCTCAGCGCTGAATATGGCTTGGCTCGCGGCAAAGGGTGGGTAGCATTACTGGAGAAAAAGCTGCTGGCAGACAACTACACCGCAAAGGTGGTTAACGCCAGTATCAGCGGCGACACCACCTCTGGCGGGCGTTCGCGCCTGCCAGCACTGCTGGCGCAGCACAAGCCTACGCATGTGATCATTGAACTGGGGGCCAACGACGCGCTGCGCGGTTTAGCGACCAACATGACATCCAATAATTTAGTTACCATGACCGATGCCGCCCAAAAGGCAGGTGCAAAAGTGCTGCTGCTAGGTATGCAACTGCCGCCTAATTTTGGTGGAGATTACGGCAAACAATTTGCCAGCATGTTTGAGAAAGTAGCGCTCTCTAAAAAAACAGGGTTAGTGCCCTTCTTTTTGAAAGACGTGGCA
Source organism: Polaromonas sp. (assembly GCA_031386655.1). GTDB lineage: Bacteria > Pseudomonadota > Gammaproteobacteria > Burkholderiales > Burkholderiaceae_C > JAAFIP01. The sequence goes on from JANNCO010000328.1 coordinate 3,421, forward strand.
GACACTGCTGACCCCGTGAAGTTATTTCAGGCAGACCGTATCCACCCCAAAGCCGAGGCACATCCCATTATGTTGAACAATGTGTGGCCAGAATTGAAAAAGCTGCTTCTGTAGATTTATGGCCCTTACCAAAATCACGGCTACCGATGCACTGGCGCAGTTAAACACTTTCAACACCATCATTGATGCGCGCAGCGAAAGCGAATATGCCCTTGACCGCCTGCCCGGCGCAGCAAACTGGCCTACGCTGAACAACCAAGAACGCCACGCAGTAGGTACTGAATACAAGCAAGTCAGCGCCTTTGATGCACGCAAACGCGGTGCGGTCATGGCGGCGCGCAATATTGCACGGCACATCGAGACACATTGCGCCGATAAGCCCAAGGGCTGGAAACCGCTGGTGTACTGCTGGCGCGGCGGTCAGCGCAGTGGGTCACTATCGCTGGTGTTGTCACAAATTGGTTTCGACGTGCACATTATCGACGGTGGGTATAAGGCTTTTCGTGCTGAAATGCTGATAGATACTGCTCGACTAGCTACGATTTTTGATTATCGTGTGATTTGTGGCCCCACCGGTAGCGGCAAGACACGGCTACTCACATCGCTGGCGGCAGCAGGCGCGCAGGTGCTTGACCTGGAAGCCTTGGCCGAGCACCGCAGCTCGGTGCTCGGCTTGATACCCGGCCAGCCACAACCGAGCCAAAAGCATTTTGATACCCGTATATGGGACGCGTTGCGCAAGCTAGACCCGAGCCATGTGGTGTGGGCCGAGAGCGAGAGTAAAAAAGTAGGCAACGTAAGCGTGCCGGATGCGCTGATGGCCGCCTTGCGTGCCAGCCACTGTGCGCGGCTGGAACTGCCTGTAGAAGAGCGCGTGAAGCTGCTGATGGAGGACTATGATTTTTTCGTTAAAGATCCTGTGTTTTTTTGCGAGCGGCTGGATGTGCTGAAAGACCTGCGGGGAAATGCAGTAATCGACGACTGGAAAGCGCGGGTGCATGCGGGGCTTGTAGAAGGCGTAGTGCGCGAGTTGCTAGAGATTCACTACGACCCAGGCTATGCCAGCTCTACACGCCGCAATTACCAGCAGTTTGATGCTAGCTATGTGATTGCCACCGGCTCGCGGGCCGACTTGTCTGAGCGTTCATTTTCGCAAAATCTTATTGCAGCCATCGCAGCACCTTAGTCTCAAACTAGCTTACCGCTGGTAACGGCTGCAAACATATTGGTGGTGACAGGTGCAAACATGTCATCAGGAATACACTTTGCGTGCGCATACTTGTTATGTACAAATTGCGTACAAATTAGTATGGCCCATGGAGGACTTTATGGCGCAAACCAACCGCTTAGAAATTGCAGGCACACTTGATCTGGGCCAGTTCTGGCCTATGGGTAAATCGGATGCGGATACTACCAAACTGCGGTTGTCGATCACTGCAAGCGGTGTGCGCGTGCGGTTGGCTGGGCAAACACAATTTCAAACTACCACAGCCTACGAAGGCGCAGGCATCCCTGGCAAAAAAGACGTTGATACGGGCAAGGCAAAGCTAGAACCGGTGATTAAAAACAATACGCTCACTGTGCGCCTGCAACGCATCGACGCGCCTGAGCTGCACTACCGGCCCGACGCCAAAGGCAGCGATGGCAAGCTCAAAGGCACCGGTCTGGTCAAGGACTACCGACAACATCAATCCGAAACAGCGGTAATCGCATTGGCTAACTACTTGCGCAGCTTTGGTGATGACCCACTGCCCTGTACTTTTACGTCAGAGCTAAAAGCCAGCGAGGGTCCGGGTGCGGCAATAGACAAGTATGGGCGCTTTGTAGGCGACATTATTTTGCCTGATGGCACCAACCTCAATGTGTGGCTGCTGCAGCAAGGATTGGCTGTCATTGCGCTGTATGACTCGATGTTGCCAACGGAGATAGACGAGTCGATTGCAGCCTGGCAAGTGGGACGTAAAAAGCAAGGCAACGTTACGCGCTACTACACCGACAGGTTTGGCAAGTTTGACCCCTCGTTGGTGTTTCGGGCTGTGGGGTCAAAAGTAGTTGACGAGACTGCAGGCAAATTTTTGCACCCCAAGTTCTATCGACGGCAAACTACTTGGTGGGCGTTTACACAAGTGCAGGCTTTTGATGGCGATTTAGGTGACTGGTTGACCCAAAAAGCCGAGGTCTGCTGGTATTTGCCTGAATTTCGGCGGTTGGGTAGAAAAGCTCAAAAATACCCGCTGTACGAGCGTGATTTTGACGGTGACGGAATTGGCTGGGAACCAGAAGATTTTATTTTTGCCGAAAGCCCGTCGAGTATTCAGCGTGAAACAACAGGCGGGAAGCTAGTTAAAGTAACCGAATGGTAGCTAGCCACAGGCACCTGTGAAAATTTGACCGACTTAAGTCATGCGGGTTTGTCAAAATATCGGCAATGCACAATTATGCAGACAAGGCTTTGATTACTTCAGGTGGTGCCTGCACAAGTTCAATTAAAACGCCCTCGCCTGCAATAGGAAATTCATCATTGCTTTTGGGATGCAAAAATGTAATGTCATAACCCGCTGCGCCTTTGCGAATACCACCAGGTGCAAAGCGCACACCTTTGGCAGTGAGCCAATTTACCGCATTGGGTAGGTCGTCAATCCACAGACCCACATGGTTGAGCGGTGTGGTGTGCACGGCAGGTTTTTTGTCGGGATCGATGGGTTGCATTAAATCCACCTCGACCTTGAACGGACCACTGCCTATAACGCAAATATTTTCATCCACATTCTCACGCTCGCTTTTGAACGCGCCCGTCACTTCCAGGCCCAGCATGTCTACCCACAGCGTTTGCAAACGTTTTTTATCAGTGCCACCAATGGCGATTTGCTGGATACCGAGGACTTTAAAAGGACGGGTCATAGTGTGCATGATTTATGAAAAAACTCAGAAACAAAAAAGGTTAAATTAAATTCGACGGTGTTACAAAACTACAGCTTTCTCAGGCAACGCCTTGCCCCAAACTAGAAGCCGGTAAGAACGCAGCAATGGATCATAGTAAGGATCGTTTTCAATAAGGGCTACTGCGCGCGCCTTGGATTCAACTTCAAGTACCCACATGCCGCCAACAAACGCCGCGCCTGGATCTTCCCTAAGTCCACCTCCAATAAGTATCTCTTTTTCGTGATGGCGAAGGTATTCAATATGCAGCGCTTCACGCTCCTTGCGAACCATCATCATTTCCGGTTTATCTTGAAAAATAGCTACCAAACGCATTGATTCACCTTCTGTTAATGTTTTGCGTGCGAGATTGAATCTGCAAATAACAACAAATTATTGATCAGACTACAACTGATCTGACTGCACCCGCAGCACGCCCGCTGCCAGCATCTGCTGCCACGCTGCAGCTAGTGAGCCGTTCAATTCAATGGCGCGGCAAGCATCTTCTATCACTACAACTTCAAACCCCGCAGCGCGCGCATCTAGCGCTGTCCAAGCCACACAAAAATCTGTCGCCAGCCCGCACACATAGGCCTTGCGCAGTCCGCGTGCTTGCAGGTAGGCCGCCAAGCCCGTGGCGGTGGTACGGTCAGCCTCCATAAACGCTGAATAACTGTCTACCTGCGGGTGAAAGCCTTTGCGAATGATGAGCTGCGCGTGGGGCAAGTGCAGGTCTTTGTGCAGCGCTGCATCATGCGTGCCTTGCACGCAATGGTCTGGCCACAGCACTTGTGGGCCGTAGGGCATGTCCATGATGTCATACAGCGCTTTACCTGCGTGGCTAGACGCAAACGAGGCATGCCCCGCTGGGTGCCAGTCTTGTGTAATCACTACGTTGGCAAACAGCTTGCCTAGGCGGTTAATTATTGGCACCACTTCGTCGCCGCGCGGCACAGGCAAGCCACCGCCGGGCATAAAGCCGTTTTGCGCATCAACGACGATCAGTACAGCATCTTGGTTCATGGCTGCGATGAACAGTTAAACCGCTGCGGCTTGCGTCCGACCAGATAGCGCACCCCATGGGGTACTGCACTTTCAAGATGGGGCGTATTGGCGGCTAAGCGAAACACATCACCCACTTGGTAAATGGTTTCTTTGCCGTTCACACTAATGGCCAACGAGCCTTCGACAATCAAAGCGAACGCATCAAAAGGATGTTGGTGCAAATCCATGCTGTAGCCCACAGGCTTTTCAATGGACAAGGCTGCATCAAACGCCTCGGCGCGCAAAGCGGCTTCAAATTCACTCTGGTTCATGGCTAGGTTCTCCATCAGCAATTTTATGCAAATTCAACAATGGGCTGATCTACGCTAAGCGATTCGCCTTTGGTTGCCAGCACTTTACCCACCACGCCGTCAGCGGCAGCAAACAACACGTTTTCCATTTTCATAGCTTCGATCACGGCCACGCGCTCACCCGCCTGCACCTTTTGGCCTACCTGCACAGCTACGTCTACCAGCAGGCCTGGCATGGGCGACAGCACAAATCGGCTCATATCGGGCGGCATTTTGTGTGGCATGAGTTTATGCAAATCTGCTACACGAGGCTGCAGCACCAGCGCGTCTATCTGCGTACCGTTATGCTGTACACGCAGCGCCAGCGGGTTGCTGCGAGTGCCACGGTCTACCTGCGCTGAGAACGGTTGGCCATTGACTGTGCCATGAATGGCAATATCGTTCAAACGCGAAACACTATAAATTTCATAGCTGCTTGAGCATATATTTAGGCGCGCAAAGCCTATTTGACCTGTGTTTTCTTCTATGTGCACAGGTGTATAGGTATGCTGACCGTCTGCACCCAACACGACTACTACGTAATCTTTTTCCACTTTTACCTGATAGCCTGCCAGCTGCCCACTGATACCCGCCTCACGCTCATGCGCTTTACGGCGCACAAAGGCGGCAATGGCTTTCAGCACATTCGGGTCGTCGTGTGGCACATCTTCGGCGGCAAAACCTTTGCTGTAATTCTCGGCGATAAAACCCGTGTTGAAATCGCCACTGACAAACTTGGGGTGCGCAAGCAGTGCCGCTTGAAAAGGTATGTTGCTGCTAACGCCTCGGATCACAAAAGAATTGAGCGCCTCACGCATCTTGGCAATGGCGTCCAGACGGTCTTTACCATGCACGATCAGCTTGGCAATCATCGAGTCGTAATACATCGGAATCTCACCACCGTCTTGCACACCAGTGTCTACGCGCACACCGTACAGGTCTCGCGTATTGGCCTGGTGCATCGTCTGCACAGGCGGTTGAAAGCGCACCAGTCGTCCTGTTGAAGGCAAAAAATTGCGAAACGGATCTTCTGCGTTGATGCGGCATTCGATAGCCCAGCCATTGCGCTGCACATCTTTCTGTTTAATGGGCAGCGGCTCACCCGCAGCAACACGAATCATCAGCTCCACCAAATCCAGCCCGGTAATGCATTCGGTGACCGGATGCTCTACCTGCAAGCGCGTGTTCATCTCCAGAAAGTAAAAGCTCTGGTCTTTGCCCACTACAAACTCCACCGTGCCCGCGCTTTGGTACTTCACCGCCTTAGCCAGCGCCACGGCCTGCTCGCCCATAGCCTTGCGCGTACCGTCGCTGATAAATGGCGACGGCGCTTCTTCAATCACCTTCTGATGGCGACGCTGGATCGAGCATTCCCGCTCGTTCAAATAAATCACATTGCCCTGGCTATCGCCAATCAACTGAATCTCGATATGGCGCGGCTCTACGACAAATTTTTCAATGAACACGCGGTCATCACCAAAGCTGTTGCGCGCCTCGTTGCGGCATGACGTGAAGCCTTCTAAAGCTTCCTGGTCGTTATGCGCCACGCGCAGGCCCTTACCGCCACCGCCCGCCGATGCTTTGATCATTACCGGGTAGCCAATGCTTTTGGCAATCTCCACCGCGCGCTCCGCCGTGTCAATCGCGTCATTCACGCCCGGAATACAGTTCACGCCCGCAGCACCCGCCAGCTTCTTCGATTCGATCTTGTCGCCCATGGCGGCAATGGAGTAGTGCTTAGGCCCAATAAAAATAATGCCCTCTTCTTCCACCCGCTTAGCAAAACCTGCGTTCTCTGACAAAAATCCATACCCCGGATGCACCGCCTGCGCGCCGGTGTGCTTGCAAGCCGCAATGATCTTATCGGCCATCAAATAAGACTCGCGCGAAGGCGCAGCACCAATATGCACTGCCTCATCAGCCAGTTGCACATGCCCCGCATCTTTGTCCGCATCGGAATACACCGCCACGGTTTGGATGCCCATCTTGCGGGCAGTCGCGATCACGCGGCAAGCGATTTCGCCGCGGTTGGCTATCAGAATTTTAGTGAACATATTGATCTCAATGGCCGTCTGGAGGAGTCGAGGAACGGGGAGTTGCAAGGAACAGCGCGGAACCGGCTTTGCCGGGCCGCTGGTGTTGCCCCCTTGAGGGGGGAGGCGGCTACACGAAGTGAGCCCGCAACAGGGGGGAGCCAAATCACAGCGGAATATTCCCATGCTTGCGCCACGGGTTTTCGATCTTTTTATCCCGCAGCATCACCAGTGACCGGCAAATCCGCTTGCGCGTTTCATGCGGCAGGATCACGTCGTCAATAAAGCCCCGCGCACCGGCCACGAACGGATTCGCGAATCGCGCCTTGTATTCCGCCTCTTTCGCAGCGAGCTTGGCCGGGTCGCCCTTGTCTTCGCGGAAGATGATTTCCACGGCGCCCTTGGCGCCCATCACGGCAATCTCGGCATTCGGCCAGGCAAAGTTCACGTCGCCACGCAGGTGCTTGGAGCTCATCACGTCGTACGCGCCGCCGTAGGCCTTGCGCGTGATAAGCGTGATCTTTGGCACGGTGCATTCGGCATACGCATACAAGAGCTTGGCGCCGTGCTTGATGATGCCGCCGTACTCCTGGCTGGTGCCGGGCATGAAGCCGGGTACGTCGACAAAGGTGATGACCGGGATGTTGAACGCATCGCAAAAACGCACGAAGCGCGCGGCCTTGATGCTGCTTTTGATGTCGAGGCAGCCGGCCAGCACCAGCGGCTGGTTGGCGACGATGCCGACGCTTTGGCCTTCCATGCGGGCGAAACCGATGACGATGTTCTTCGCATAGTTAGCTTGCAACTCGAAGAACTCCGTGTCGTCCACCATTTTTTGGATCAGCTCTTTGATGTCGTAAGGTTTGTTGGGGTTGTCGGGCACTAATGTGTCCAGTGAATAATCGAGTCGATCCGCCGGATCTTTGGTCGGTTTGGTCGGCGGCTTTTCGCGATTGTTCAGCGGCAGGAAATCAAAGAAACGGCGCAACATCATCAGCGCTTGAACGTCATTGTCGAAAGCCAAATCGGCCACGCCGGATTTGGTGGTGTGGGTTAGCGCGCCACCAAGTTCTTCTGCTGTTACGTCTTCATGCGTTACGGTCTTGACTACTTCCGGTCCGGTGACAAACATGTAGGAAGTGTTTTTGACCATGAAAATAAAATCGGTAATCGCCGGTGAATACACGGCGCCACCAGCGCACGGTCCCATGATCAAGGAAATTTGTGGAATCACACCCGAGGCCATTACATTGCGCTGGAACACATCGGCATAACCACCGAGCGCGGCGACACCTTCTTGTATTCGCGCGCCGCCGGAATCATTGAGTCCAATCACCGGCGCGCCGACTTTCATCGCATGATCCATCACCTTGCAAATCTTCTCGGCGTGAGTCTCGGACAGGGCACCGCCGAACACAGTGAAATCTTGCGAATACACAAACACCATGCGACCGTTGATGGTGCCGTACCCAATCACCACGCCATCACCGGGAATGTGACTTTCATCCATGCCGAAATCAACACAGCGATGTTCTTTGAACATGTCCCACTCTTCAAAGCTGCCATCGTCGAGCAGCAAATCGATTCGCTCTCTGGCAGTAAGTTTTCCTTTGGCATGCTGCGCAGCGATGCGTTTTTCGCCACCACCGAGCGCGGCACGATGGCGTTTTTCGTTTAGTTGGTCGATGATTTCATGCATAGGTTTCTCCCAAAATACTTAGCTATTGTCTTGCCAACGCCAACAATCGCTGCGCTGCAACGGTTGGTGTCATGCCGCCATTTTCAACGTCGGCGGATATCGCTGGCAACGCCAAGGCGACCGCCGGATGCTGACGAAATTGTTGTCGCAATGCTGAATCGATTTGTTGATTCATCCACGCCAAGGCTTGATTTTGGCGCTTGCCGGCAAACTCGCCACTGGCTTGCATCTTAAGTCGGAAATCGCTGACCTGGTGCCAAAAATCCGCCAGCCCATCTTGCTTGAGTGCCGACAAACTCATTACTTGCGGTGTCCAAAATTTTGAGGTGGGGCGTAGCATGGACAGCGCCAAACGCATTTGCGCCACGGCGCGTTGCGCGGCGATTAAATCGATATCGGCTTTGTTGAACACGACAAAATCGGCGAGCTCCATGATGCCTTTTTTGATCGCCTGTAAATCGTCGCCGGCGTTGGGTAATTGCATTAACACGAACATATCGGTCATCGCCGCGACAGCAATTTCGGACTGCCCCACACCGACGGTTTCAACAATGATGATGTCGTATCCCGCCGCTTCGCAAAGCAAAATCGCTTCGCGTGTGTGATCGG
>JANNCO010000333.1:0-2739 GCA_031386655.1 Polaromonas sp.
GTTGGTGGTGATCTCGCCTGCCAGCACCACCAGGCCGGTGTTGGTCAGCGTTTCGGCGGCTACGCGGCTGCGGGGGTCTTGCGCGAAAATTGCGTCCAGAATGGCGTCCGATATTTGGTCGGCTACCTTGTCGGGGTGGCCTTCGGAGACTGATTCAGAGGTAAATAGAAAGTCGTTCGCCATTTAGATAAACTCCATAGATTGCAAAAAATTGATAAAACCGCGTTGCTGCAGCTGTCAACTTGCGTTGGAATGGCTTTGGCGAACGCTTTAGCAGATTTGTTTTATATCGCCCCGCAAGTAGTTCATAACTCGGCGATACCACTATTTTACCTAAATTGATACGTCTCATTTTCAAACTCTGCGCCCGCTTGCCCCTGGGTGTACTGCACACAGGGGGTGCCGTGCTGGGCTGGCTGGCCTACGCTTTGTCGCCCACCTACCGCCAGCGGTTTGCAGCCAATGCGAAGCAAGCAGGCCTGGCACCTGCACAGGTGCGTGGTGCCATAGCCCAAGCGGGCAAAACGGTGGCCGAGTTGCCACGCCTGTGGCTGGGCGCCCCCATTACCAGCGCGTGGCAGGGTGCAGAATGTGTAGATGCCGCGCACGCTGCGGGCCGCGGCGTACTGCTTTTGACGCCGCATCTGGGCTGCTTTGAGATAGCGGCCCAAGCCTACGCCCAGCGCTACGCCGCGCAGGGCAAAACTATCACTGTGCTGTACCGCCCTGCGCGCAAGGCCTGGATGCAAAGCATCGTGGCCACAGCCCGTACGCGGGCGGGCTTGCAAGCTGCGCCCACTACGCTATCTGGCGTTAAAACACTTATAAAAGCGCTTAAAGCAGGTCAAACTGTTGGCTTATTGCCCGACCAAGTTCCACCGCAGGGCTTGGGGGTATGGGCACCGTTTTTTGGCCGCGATGCTTACACCATGACGCTACCCGTGCGGCTGGCCCAGCAAACCGGGGCCACCGTGCTGCTGGCTTGGGGCGAACGCTTGCCCTATGGGCAGGGCTACTGCAGCCACTTTCGGCCCATGCCCCACCCGCTGAGTAGTGACCCATTGGTGGCGGCTGGGCAGATCAACGCTGCCATGGAGCTGCTGATCATGCAATGCCCAGCGCAGTACCTGTGGGGTTATGCCCGCTACAAACAGCCCGCGCGCGGCTTGCACACCAGCCTGCCCGCAGGCGCTGCCAGCGCAGAGGAAGCCCACTAATGAACTTAACAACATGAGCGCAACAACATGAGCGCGCTGTTTTCACACTTGGGCATTGCCTTTATGCGCGTGCTGGCGTGGCTGCCCCTGCCGCTGGTGCGCGCGCTGGGCTGGGCGATGGGCAGGCTGCTGTATGCACTGCTGGGCCAGCGCCGCCGCATCGTACGCATTAACTTAACGCTATGCTTTCCGCAGCTGCCTGAGCAGGAAATACGTGCCCTAGGGCCCCAAGTGTTCATTAAATTTGCCCAAGCCTGGCTAGACCGCGGCTGGCTGTGGCATGCCCCGCGCAAGGTAGTAGCCCGGCGGCTTAACTTTACGGGTGCAGTGCATGAGCTGGCGGGCAATGACCCGGTGGTTATTTTTGCGCCGCACTTTATCGGCATGGACGCAGGCGGCACTGCCTTGATGCTGAACGTGCCCCGCCTGTTTACCTCCATCTACACCAACCAGTCCAACAAAGTGGTGAACGACTGGATGCTGGCCGGGCGCACGCGGTTTGGCACGTCGCGCGTGTTTGGCCGTATTGAAGGGGTGCGTGACATTGCCAACGCGCTAAAAAGCGGCCAGCCGCTGTACCTGCTGCCCGACATGGACTTTGGCCCCACGGGCGCACTGTTTGTGCCGTTTTTTGGCGTCAGCACAGCCACCGTACCGTCGCTGTCACGCTTTGCACGGCTGGGGCGGGCCAAAGTGGTGCCTGTGGTGACCCGTTTAACCCCTACGGGCTACGATGTACAGGTGATGCCCGCGTGGCAGCACTTTCCTACGGCAGATGCTACGGCCGACACTCTGCGCATGAATACCGAGCTGGAAGCTTATGTGCGCAGCATGCCCGAGCAATATTATTGGGTGCACAAACGGTTTAAAACACGGCCTGCTGGACAGCCAGAGCTGTACTAGGGTTTGCACATATCTTGCGGTTTGAAGATTAATACTTCAGTACCGTGAACTGCGTCGATTGTGCGGGTTGCTACATTGAAGATTGCTATTTTTGTACGTGAGCTGGCAGGCGGCGTACTCAGCTTCGCGGCTGTCCTCCGCCCTTCGGGCTCCCCCTTTATGCCGCTACGCTGAGTACACCGCCTGCCAGCTCTTGTGAACATGGCGGGCGATCAACCGTCTGCTTGCCTACCTTATCCGCTGCGCTGAATGCACTGCCTGCCAGCTCAGCGACCTTGGTAGGTAATCCACCGCTGTCATCACACTTAGCCAGTACGCAGCCTTGGCGCTTGGTGTGGACAGCGCAGCGGCATAAAGGGGGAGTAGGCGGCCCTAGGCCGCCACGGAGGACAGCCGCGAAGCTGAGTACGCCGCCTGCCGGCTCCCGTACAAAAACAAAAGTAGCAATCTTCAAGCCAAGCAACCCCACACAATCGACGCAGCTCACGGTGCAAGAATATCAATCTACAAACCATTAGAAAATCAACCTGCCAGCTGCAAGCTCAGTGCTAACGTAGGAGCGGTTTTACGAACCGCGGTAGTCTGCCGCTACCGCGGGCGCATTTACTTCACTGTCGGG
>JANNCO010000378.1:0-16968 GCA_031386655.1 Polaromonas sp.
GTTTTAAAAGCCACGAGGTCAAAATTTTAGCTTCAGTTTTGGGACAATACTGTCATGAATTCGAAAACTACAGCTTCCGCCTCACCCCAAGAACTCACCATCACCCGCCCCGACGACTGGCACTTGCATGTGCGCGACGGCGCGGCGCTACGGGCGGTGGTGCCGCACACGGCGGCGCAGTTTGGTCGGGCCATCATCATGCCTAACCTCAAGCCGCCTTGCAGCACAGCCGCACAGGCGCTGGCGTACAAGGCGCGCATTCAGGCGGCAGTCCCTGCAGGCATGCAGTTTGAGCCGCTGATGACGCTGTATCTCACTGACAACTTGGCACCTGATGAAATTCAAAGAGCCAAAGACGCCGGCGTAGTGGCGACCAAACTGTACCCAGCGGGCGCCACCACCAACAGCGATGCAGGAGTGACCGACCTGCGCAAAACCTACAAAACACTGGAAGCCATGCAAAAGGCGGGCATGCTGCTGCTGGTACACGGCGAGGTCACTGGCAGCGAGATTGATTTGTTTGACCGCGAGGCCGTGTTTATCGACACCCAGCTAATCCCGCTGCGCCGAGATTTCCCGGAACTGAAAATTGTGTTTGAACACATTACTACGCTAGACGCCGCGCATTACGTGCGCGATGCCAATAAATATACCGCCGCCACCATCACCGCGCACCACTTGCTGTACAACCGCAATGCACTGTTCATGGGCGGCATGCGGCCGCACTACTACTGCCTGCCAGTGCTTAAACGCGAGGTGCACCGCGTGGCGTTGGTGAAAGCCGCCACCAGCGGCAATGCCAAGTTCTTCTTAGGCACCGACAGTGCACCGCACCCAGCGCACCTGAAAGAGCATGCCAGTGGCTGTGCGGGCTGCTACACCGCATTCAGTGCGATAGAGCTGTATGCCGAAGCGTTTGACGCTGTGGGCAAGCTGGACAAACTGGAAGGCTTTGCCAGTTTTTACGGCGCAGATTTTTACAATTTGCCGCGCAACACCAGCAGCATCACGCTGCGCAAAGAAAGCTGGACGCTGCCCGAGACGCTGCCGTTTGGCGAGGCTACGTTAAAGCCACTGCGCGGTGGCGAGGTGCTGGAGTGGCGCAGGGTGCGCTAATGGCCCGCAGCATGGCTAGATGGCTGAATAAAAGCATTCTACAGAGCATTTTTTATGAAAAATAGGCCAGTAACCCAAGTAAAACCTGCTCAAGCAGCTATTTAATTGATAGTGAATAATACCTCCTTGATTGACCAGTTGACCCGCCTGGATTGGTCAGCCCCTTGGTGGCAGCCGTGGCGCGCTGCAGGGCAGCGGGTAGCGCAGCGCGTAGTGGCGGGTGCGCGTGTGCATGAAGCACTCAATGCTGATATCGACCTGCAAGCAAAGTCGCAAAGCCCGCGGGTTGCTCCCATCACCAACAGCAACTTGCGGTTTGCACCCCAAACTAGCTTGCCCCCTCACATCGCCTACGAAGCATTTATTTACAGCAGCGGCATGGTGCCCACGCGCGATAATTTGCACGATTTTTTCAACGGGCTGGCCTGGCTCGTGTTCCCGCACATCAAACGGCGGCTTAACCAATTGCAGGCCGCTGAGATTAACGCCAGCGGAGTGCGCACCACGCGTGGCCCACTGCGCGATGCGCTGACTTTGTTTGATGAGAACGCAGCGCTGTGGCCTGTTAATGCGGATGCGTCCACACAATTGCTGGATGCCTTGCGCGCCAAACAGTGGCACCGTGCCTGCATTGACCTGCGTGCACACTGGCCGCACAACGCACCCATACTACTGGGCCACGCCTTGCTGGAGAAGCTGGCAACACCCTACAAATCAATCACGGCGCACGTATTCATTGCTCAAGCAGCTATTAATTTAAAAGCAGAAAACGATTTGGATTCAAGGGTAGCCAGTCAGCTCAATGCGGCCAGCTTGGTGCCCAAACCTTTTTTACCACTGCCGGTGTTGGGCGTACCCGGATGGTGGGCAGCCAATGAAAATGCTGCCTTTTATGACGACCGCCAAGTTTTTCGCACGCTTTAGTAGTCGGTTGCTGTTAACTCAGCTAAATGCTTGGCAAACCCTGCATAAACGAAGCACGGCTGCATTCAAACCCCTAAAAAACTTAAGGTAGTGCACCGTAACACTTGATTTTTGCGGTTTTGACCCTACTATTTCACCCATCGGCGCACCTTCGTGGGCTGTTTATTGAAATTTCTATGAAACGCATTTTCTTGTTTCTGGCCACCAACATTGCAGTGATGCTGGTCTTGGGTGTCGTCACCAGCTTGCTGGGGCTCAACCGCTTTATGGGCCCTGGCGGGCTGAATGTCACCACATTGATGGCCTACTCGCTGGTGATTGGTTTCACGGGTGCTTTTATTTCGCTGCTGATATCCAAGCCCATGGCCAAATGGAGCACAGGCGCACGCGTCATCACCCAGCCGCAAACCCAAGACGAGGCTTGGATAGTTGAAACTGTGCGCAAGTTTGCCGACAAAGCTGGCATCGGCATGCCCGAAGTAGCCATCTACGACGGCGAGCCCAACGCATTTGCTACCGGCGCATTTAAAAACTCGGCCTTGGTGGCAGTGTCTACTGGCTTGCTGCAAAGCATGACCAAAGAAGAGGTTGAGGCGGTGATTGGCCATGAGGTGGCCCACGTAGCCAATGGCGACATGGTCACCATGACATTGATTCAAGGCGTGATGAATACCTTTGTGGTGTTCCTGTCGCGCATCGTGGGGTATTTTGTCGACAAAGTCATCTTGAAGAACAACAACGATGGCCCCGGCATTGGCTACTACGTTACTACCATTGCCATGGACATTTTGCTTGGTTTTGTAGCTGCCATGATCGTGGCTTGGTTTAGCCGCCAGCGCGAATTCAAAGCCGATGCAGGCGCTGCCAGCCTGATGGGCCAGCCCCGCTCGATGCAAGCCGCCTTGGCCCGCCTGGGTGGGCTGACACCCGGTGAGCTGCCCAAGAGCATGGCCGCCATGGGCATTGCAGGTGGCTTGGGCAAGTTGTTTAGCACCCACCCGCCTATGGAAGAACGCATTGCGGCGCTGCAAAATTTGCAAAAGTAATTTGCCTGCCTTGATAATAAAAAAACCCGCAGAACGCGGGTTTTTTTATGACGCAGAGCAACTGAAGTTCTACAGCAAATCGTCAACCTGATGCGGTTTGGCCAGTACACCCAACACCAGAGCGCCAGGGCCCACGTTGACTGACCCTGTCATTGACATGAGGGTCAAATGTACTTGCATGCTTTTGTTTTTAGCCACAGCTAAGAGCTTGCGAAAACTGTCCATACGCTCAATATCTTTCAGCGGCCCGCTGTACGAGAAACATAAGTGACGTGACAAAAGCAGATCGTTATTCAGCATGCGCAGCGCCATCTCTACTACGGCATCGCGCGCTTTGATTTTGCCTAGCTTGCGGCCTACAGGCTCGGTTTGCCCCATGTGGCCCCGCAGTACAGGCGTAATAGACAAGGCCTTGGCGGCAAAACCTGCCAACGCACTGACTGATTTTTCGCCTTTGAGTGCGGCACGTTGCAAAATATAGGCCACCTCGCCCGGCGCCATGTAGGCGTAGGTTTGCGGCGCAGTGATGCGCTGGCGACTGATGGCGTCTGCAATACCGGCACCTTTGTCCAGCAGGTCCAGCAAGTCCATCACCTGCACACCGTAGCCTGAAAAAAATGCTTGGCTGTCCAAGCAGTCCACTTGCAAAATTTCAATCTTGCCTGCCCGCGCACGCAACGCAAACGCGTCGCGCCTGGCTTGCGATACAGCGGTTTTGGCGCGTTGGTAAATGGCGCTGCGCGATGAGGCTACAAATACGCCCAGCAACTGGTCAAACTGCGTGGCCAGTTGCGTGTTAAGCGCCGCTACCATGTCCTCGGTGCTGATGGGCTCAGAGCGGCCCTGCACAGCCTTGGACGACGTGAGTGACTTGCTGTAAAACCGCTGGGTGGCGACAGTTTCGCGCTGGTCATAAAACTGCTCATCACCGACAAATACATGTACAGGCAACACACGCAGTTGAGGGTGGACAAGGGCTTGCGCGGGTATATCGCAGGAAGCGTCGACGACTAAACAAAAAGTGGGATGGGACATGGGGCGATGTGATGTGAAATGCTGACTCTTGCGTTTTTACGGGCGGTACGCTATTTTTCTAATCCCAAGAGTTGCATCATCTGCTAAATTTGCCCTACTAGGCTGTGCACAGCTTGCAGGCTGTGTATTTACCAACCATGACTTGTTGGGGCTGTGACTAAATACACGCCTAGCTGCGATAATAAGACGGTGAAGCCCGCCAGACCGCCGCTGGTGCCATATGGGAAACCTGGTACTGGAGGAAGGTCCGGACTGCATAGGGCAGCGTAGGAGTTAACGACTCTCCAGTGAAAGCCGCAAGGTACAAGCTGAGGATTAGAGCAACAGAGACGAGCCACTTTGGTGTGGGTGAAACGGGCAATCTCTACGCGCAGCAATACCAAATAGGCACACACGCAAACCTTCGGGCTTGCACCGCTGATCCGGCGGCTGTGTGCGGGTAGGTAGCACCGAGCCGCCAGCGCAAGCTGCGGCCCAGATGAATGGCGGTCAGGTTCGTTGTGTCGCAAGGCATGGCGGATTCACAAAATCCGGCCTATCGGTGGGCTTCACACTTTTTGTTTAACGTCTTGTATCGGAACTGGCTAACAGCGTGCGCATTGCTTTGTATGGGAGCGGTGTACCGTTAGTTTTGTGCTGGAGCAGGCCGACGGCGTACTCAGCTACGCGGCTGTCCCCCGCCCTGTGGGCTCCTCCTTTATGCCGCTGCGCTGAGTACACCGTCGTCCCGCTCTTGCGAGCGTGGTGAGCAATACACTGCTTTGATTTGACCGCTATTGGGTTCTTGCGATCCGGCTGGCGATCCACCGCTATTGCCCCACCCAAACCCATACGCAGCCATAGTGCTTGGCGTGGGCAGCGCAGCGGCATAAAGGAGGAGCCCAAAGGGCGGGGGACAGCCGCGGAGCTGCCCACGCCAAGCACTATGGCGAGCACAGCACAAGGATCAACAAAAATTTCGCTAAGATGCTTCACACAGCTGCACAAAAAATATGCCTCTCTCCGTTATCCACCATTTAGACGCCAAACACCGCTGCTCGTGGTGCGGCCAAGGCGATGCTTTTGCGGACTACATCCACTACCACGATAACGAGTGGGGCAGGCCGGTGGCTGATGAGCGCAGGCTGTTTGAGAAAATTACGCTGGAGGGCTTTCAGTCAGGCCTGTCGTGGATTACGGTGTTACGCAAACGCGACAGGTTTCGCGAAGTATTCAAAGGTTTTGATTTTGAAAAAGTAGCGCGCTTTACAAGCCCAGACATTGACCGCTTGGTACTGGACGCAGGCATCATTCGCCATCGCGGCAAAATTGTCTCGGCTATCAACAATGCCCAGCGTGTGTGCGACCTGATCGACAGCCAAGGCGCAGGTGCCTTGGCTAAGCTGGTGTGGGCGCATGAGCCCGCAGCTGCTACGCGCCCCGCCAAAATTACGCCACAAGTGGCCAGCACACTCACCCAATCGGATGAGTCGCTGCGTTTGAGCAAGGCGCTTAAAAAGCTCGGTTTTAGTTTTGTCGGCCCCACTACGATGTACGCATTGATGCAATCTATGGGCGTAGTGAACGATCATCTGCACGGCTGTGCGCACCGTACGCAGGCAGAGGCGGCGCGAAGCAGCTTTACTAGGCCGGGGTAGTTGCTTGCTCGGTTAACGTGCGCGCCGCAGGGCTGGTTGCTTGGCCTGAACAGTCCGCGCTTAGGGTCAGTCGCTGGCTGGTAAACACTATCAATTGCATAGCTGCTTGAGCAGTATCTACGGCCTAGAACGACTAAAACACTCTTGAAATATGCGTGAATTCAGTCAATTAATAGCAAAATCAATCCATCAGCCCACGTTGCATCCCAATCTCCAGCAGCCCGTCAAAAATCAAGCTTTCGATCAGCTCTACATCCATGCCCATCGAGGGCTGCATCTTCCAGCCTGCGCCACCGGTCATCACCACCCATGGCACTTGGCCGGTGCGCTGGTGCAAGTGGTGGTGCATGCGGCGCACGGCCCCGGCTATGGCATAGGTGCCGCCGCTGGTCAGCGCATCGCTGGTGTTGGTGGGAAACTCAGTCACCTCGCCCGTAGGCACATGCAAGCCTGCCGTGCCAGACTCTAGCGCGCGCAGCATAATGCCGTGGCCGGGCAAGATAAAACCGCCTAAAAACTTGCCTGTGCTGTCAATGGCCTCTACCGTGACTGCCGTGCCCACCATCACTACCACCAAGGGCCGGGCGGGCTCGCCAGGTACCAGGCGGGTACGCATGCCGTGCCATGCGCCAATCATGGCCACCCAGCGGTCTGCGCCTAGGCGGGCAGGGTGGTCATAGCCGTTGACTAGGCCTGCCTCGGCGCTGCTGGACACGACCCAGCGTGGGCGAAAGCTACCTTCGCGGTAAATGCCGCCTGTATCCCAGCGCTCTTCTATTTGCGACTCTACCCGCCGCTTGATAGCGTCGCCTGCCACCACACAGCCCAGCATGGTGCCTGGCTGCCCAATAGTGCTCCACGCGCCTTCGGCCAAATTGTCGATATTTTCTAAAAACTCAGCGCCTTGGTCTAGCAAGGTCGCACATGGCTGCGCACTGTCGTACAAAGCCCATTTAAGTCGCGTGTTGCCAACGTCTAATGCCAAAAAAGTCATGCCCGCATTATCTACGGCTTGCAGGTGGTTGCCTTGTCAGGGCATGCCCTGATACAGCAGGTCACAAAAAGTGCATACTTTAGGGTGCATACTAGATATTCTATAAATTCCAATTAACCACCAACAGGAGAAATACCATGGGCATGTTTAGTTTTATCAAAGAAGCAGGCGAAAAATTATTTGGCAAAAAGAAAGTGGAAGAAGCGGCTGTAGCCGCAGCTGCCGACCCCGCAGCCCAACCCTCGTTGTTGGAGCTGAACGTGCAAGCCGCGCAAGGCATTAAAACCTACATCGAATCGCAAAACTTGGGTACTACAGGTTTGTTCGTTGACTTTGACGGTGCCAGCGGCAAAGTGACTGTTCAAGGCGAAGCGCCCACGATGGAGGCGGTAGAAAAAGTCACCCTGTGCTGCGGCAATGTAGACGGCGTGTCTGAGGTAGACAACCTGATGAGCGCCGCCGACGGCAGCGACGAGAGCCAGTTCCACGATGTTGTGCGCGGTGACACGCTGAGCGCAATAGCCAAAGAATACTATGGCAACGCCAATAAATACATGGCGATTTTTGAAGCCAACAAACCCATGCTGAGCCACCCTGACAAAATCTACCCAGGCCAGAAGCTGCGTATTCCCGCTGAGGCGTAAACCTCACACCTAAACCAAAATTCACTAAGCAAAACGCCCAGCTGATTATTTAGCTGGGCGTTTTTCCGCTTTTAAAGAGCAGAGGGTGTTATCAATGCAGCGTTTAGTAGGCAGCTTCGACAGCGCCTGTGCGTACCGCACGCTCCCAAATATCTTGCGCCCGCGCCACCATACTTTGAATCGTGTCGTGAGCACCGTCGCTGGCGACCAGACAGGGCGTGAGTGCAACAAACATTTCGTCTTTGCGTGCACCAAACGGTAATTGCATAGGGCGGCCAAAAGCCGACTCTAGTGTGTTGGCCACAGATTGCCGGCTAAACCAAGGCACCAAAACTATCCAGTCACCTTGTGCGTTGCGCGAAACCACGCTGTTGGCGGGCATACTGAGCGTCAGATGCAGGGTCATGTCGCGCAGCGCGCGGGTACGCAGCTTCAGCGCACGCATGGCAGAATATTCGCTACTGTGGCCGCCCTCGTGCAGCGGTGCATGCCAGTCTTGCGGCAGCGCCAGCAGTACCAGCGTACAAGGCTGTGCCTCTAAGCTGCATTGCTCTAGCAAACGCGCACCATAGCGGTTAAGGCCATGCTCGTTGTAGGCTAAGCTGGCTTGGTCATGGCGCAGCAAGTCAATGCTCTGCTCGGCTTTGCGCAGCACTGAGCCAAAGCGTCCCGACAGCATGCAGATCCCCGCCAGCAACAGGCCTCGCAGTACAAACAGTTCGGTAGACACATTGCCGTTCTTGTACCGGCCAAAAAAATACAGCGCAAGCAAACACCCCGAAAAAAACACCGCCTCACCGGTTTCCATCAGCAGCGGGTAGGCTGTCCCCATCAGTATCAGCAGGAATAAATAGGGGCCAGAGCTGCCACCACTGCGGGGGTCAATATAAATCCAGCAAACGATAGCCAGCGACGCCATCGCACCCAGCACCCAGCTGGTGCGATTGCGTGCAGGGTTAAAACGCCGCCACACTGCCATACATATCAAGCAGGCACAGGCCAATGCAATATCGCGCGCCCCTTTGACCACCAGTGCTGTCACCAGCAGCCCGTAAACGCCGCAAAACATCAAAAGCCAGACTTCCAGACTTTCAAATTTACGCGGCACCAAATAAGCCAAGGCTTTTTTGTCATTTACATCTTGTGCTGAAGTCATCAGCTTGGTTGACAATGTAGATTGCCAAGTGGTGGTTTTAAAAATATTAAACATAATGAATCTAGCTACCAACTTATGGTCCGTAGCGAAGTATTTTCTTAGGATAGTTATATTTTATAGCTGGCCTATCGGGCCGCTGCATTAAATCTGTGCACTAATTGGCGGTGTTTACAAACTGTTTATTTATGAGTGCTGTGCAGTGTTAATGAATAAACGATGAGGTTGAATGCATCACACTTTTGTTGTGGCGTGACTACGTACTAAGTGCCATGTATGGCTTGGCTGGTCAAGTTGTCTTGCAAACAAGCTTGTTTTTCAAAGTAATTGTCTGCATACATACAGCGTCCGTGCAGCCTTGCCCAAGCACTGCTAGCCGCATAGGCCAGCGGAAACAATGGGCCCCACTGCAAAGCCTGCCGCACATGCACGCACTCATGCGCCCACGTGCGCTGCAACGCCGCAGCATCGCAGGCCAGCACACAGCAGCCAATTGTGATGGCATCCATTCGACCAAAAGGGTGATGCACCAGCAGCCATTTGACAGCACTACTATGCGCTATAAATATAATAGCTGATTGAGCAGTATTTACCTGGGCTAAAGCCGATTTTCTATTAAAAATATGCCGTTCAAAGTAAACCAGAATCCATACGCACAGCCCCAAGCACGTGAGTGGCAACGCCCACAGCCAGGTAATGCATCGGTAAATTGTGGGAAGTGCGCGCACGCTCAACATAACGCGCAACAGGGTGCCCAGTTGACCTCAGGTTGTGTAACAACCAAGCTGGGTGATGTCAAAGCACGCCATACCAGCAGGCCCGCTCAATCGCAGCCAGCTTGTTGTCCACCTGCAATTTACGCATCGCATTGGCCAGGTGGTAGGTTACGGTTCTTTCGCTGCACACTATTATTTTTGCGCTGTCTGCAGCAGTCAGGCCGTCAAAAGCCAAGGCCAGGCACTCTTTTTCTCTGCGGCTTAAAGGGCAGGTAACGTCCCCAATGGTACGTTTGATTTTAGGCCATATGTTCAGTGCCGACCATACCAACGCCGCGGCTTCAGCCCGCTCGTGCATGGCTTGCGGGGTAAACAAAAAGCACTCAAACGCGCGCGCTCTGGGCAGTGAAAATTCAATCCGCACCACGCTTTGCAGGCCATGCCCCAACGCCAGTAAACGCCAACGACTCAAATCGCCGTAGGCCCCACGCGAAATCGTTTGCCAAGCCACTAGGGGCGAGTCGCTGGCCTGCCAGTCGTAGCCAAAGTCATCACTGTCAGCCAATGCCATGGCCGCGTCTTCCAAACGCGGCGGGTACACCGCATGAACCCAACGCTCACGCTGCGCGCCAGTGACTGCTGGGCCCAACACAATCAACGCTTCTACTGAAAAAGGTTTCAAGGCCACTAACCAATCAACAAGCAGGCCGTCGAGAATTAAACTGTCAAAATTAGCGGGAGAATGCATTCGCACATACTTTTAATAAAAAAACACTTCACAATCAAAGGAAGAAGTTGCAGAGATTAATCTGGGCTTGTCGAGGCTGATTACCAATGAAGTTTACATTCCGAACTTGGCTTGCACAGCATCCGATGCTAGCGCGTTGCCAAGAAGAGATTTTTGACCCGAGTATAGAAACGATACTGCATTCTTCCTTGCTTCGTTTGAAATGGTTGGGAATTTTTACACTTGCTGCGCACCCATTATTTTGGTATTTGTGGACTCAGGTTTTTCCTCAACCTTATGAAAACGGAATAATTAGATTTTTGTTGGCAGCACTAGGATTAGGCTTCTTTCTTATTAATCCACAGCAGGTTCTTACTAATGTGTGGACGCAACGATATTTTTCGTTGGTATGTTGGTTACAACTACCCTTGTTTTCTACTTGGATGTACTGGATGAACGGTGGCAACGCAATTTGGCTAGGTTCATTAACAATCATGATCGTAGCGTACTTCCAACTCACCGATTGGAGATTGGCATTATTGGGTTTGCTGTTTGGCACGGCTGTTGGTACTTTATTGGCGCATTGGCAACTAGGCAATTTGGATGTTGCCTATCTTGACCATGTAGTGGTAGTTGCGTTTGCATGTTTTGCGGCTGTTTCATTGGCAATGTCTAGTGCCAACCTACGTCGAGAACGATTGCGCCACTCTTTAGTCGTGATGGGCATCATGGCGCACGAGCTGCGAACACCGCTAGCTACCGCGTCGTTGATCGGCCAAGCCATATTGGCCGAGGCTGGTAACAACGATGAAAAAACCCGCATCCGTGGATTAACCAAACTGGCTAAAAAATTAGAATCGTTAACTCGGACAATCAACCACCACATCGACCTGCAAATGATGAATGCGCGTTTTATGCAGCTACCGCCTACCAAACAACTTATTTCTGCTACAGGACTAATTAACAAAGTGGTCACCCAATACCCTTTTGGCTCCAAAAAAGAAGAAGACTGCGTAGAAGTCGTAGCGCATGAAGATTTCTGGTTTTTTGGGTCAGAGCGACAATTCATACAAGTTATTAACAACCTTTTGAAAAACGCACTTTATTCTCTTAAAGCAGCGCAATCGCGCTTTGCAGTGGGCGAGTTGCGCATCGAGCTAGGCACCAAATCTGGCATAGGGCGCATCACTGTTTTTGACAGTGGCATGGGTATTCAACCAGACCACGTAGCGCGGATTTTTGAGCCCTTTTTCTCCACCAGCCACGACACGGGCCATGGCTTGGGCCTGGCTTATTGCAAGCAGGTGGTTCAAACCTCAGGGGGATCTATTGGCGTAGTATCTGAGCCTGCCGTAGGCGCTACTTTTACGATAGAACTACCCATACAACCCATTACTGCCACCGGTTCATCACATCATGCACTTTCCACTGTACCACCGCCCTAATTCGCTTGTATTTTTAGACGACGATGCCAGCTATTTGGAAATGCTGGCGCTAGTGATGCCCAACGATTGGGGCGTGCGGTTTTTTACGCATGTCGATGACTGCTTGGCGCATTTTGCGCACCAGCACGCGCTGTGGGAAACAGACGTATGGCATCACCAGCAGCTGGTGGAACACTGGCGCGCGGGTAAGCCGCTTATTCCAAGTATCTTTGAGTATTGGACGGCCAACCACCACCGGTATGGTTTGAGCCAAAGCTGCGTGGTGGACTTTGCCATGCCTGCGATGACAGGCATAGAATTTTTAAAGAAATTGCCTGTGTTCCCCGCCAGTCGCGTGCTGCTGACAGGCAAGGCTGACGAGCAGATCGCCATCGCTGCCTTTAATGAGGGGTTGATCAGCAAGTTTGTACCCAAGCAGCACCCCGATATTGGCAGGCACTTAACCGCTATCTTGTCAGAGCAGCATCAAAGGCCCATGGATTTTTATGAAGCCATATGGCGCAGCGCACTGAAAAAAGAGCAATACGCCGCTGTGCACGAACCCACTGTGCAACTGGCCTTGCACAACTTGGCGCGCGAAAAAAAATGGGTTGAGTATGTGGTGCTGCCTGCACCCTTTGGCATACTGGCGCTGGACACTTATGCCAACGCCCACTGGCTGCAGCTAGAGTTGCGCAGCGATTTGAGCAGCGCAGCAGACCTGGCGCAATCTACAGGCCAGTCCAGTGCGGTGGTACAAAAAATACGGCAAGGCACCCACTTTGTGAACACCGAGCTGTTGATGGCGCTGGGCAGCAGCGATGATGCACACACTGCGCCAAGCTTTAGCTTGGGATTTGCTGAAGGTTTGCTAGGTGCTTTCTTTCCGCTGGCCGCAAACAAAACGTACGGCATGGGGCACAGTGAATTCCTAGCGCGGCACCCTAGCCGCGCTGGTTCGAGCGAGAGCCAGTTTTAGGCATCACAGGTCTGTTGCTGTTGGGCTGCATGTCGTCTGGCAATGGGCCATTGCTGCGGATTGACTATTTCTGCCACCTCCGAAGCAACACGTTCTACGTGCTCAATCTCTGCATCAGTGATAGAGCTGGTCAATGTCAGCCGCACCATGGTTCTGTTTCTGCTGGTGGCAGGCGCGCAAAACACGGCGCCAAAGACATCGCGCTCCTCCAGTAAATCACGCAACACCATGGTGGCCGGTTCTGTGCCAGATTCCAAAGCAATAATTTGTTCTGTACCTTGATGAACAGGGTAGCCCATTGCACTGAGAGTACTGCGCAAACGCTGGGAAATTTGCATAAGTCGCTGCCGTTCGCTGCTGCATTTTTTGATTACCTCCAAAGTGGCACTTAAACCGGCTATCTCATGACCAAGCAAACATGAACTGAACATATTGGGGTAG
Source organism: Polaromonas sp. (assembly GCA_031386655.1). Lineage (GTDB taxonomy): Bacteria > Pseudomonadota > Gammaproteobacteria > Burkholderiales > Burkholderiaceae_C > JAAFIP01. The sequence goes on from JANNCO010000378.1 coordinate 12,837, forward strand.
CTGGTGCTTAAAACATAATTTCTCATGGCTGCTGACACAGTAAAGTACCCAGCACGGCCAGCAAATGCTTTAGCCAAACTGGCAGATATAAAGTGCACACGATGCGATACGCCAAGTGCTGCGCATAAACCTGCGCCCTGCGGCCCATGCGTGCCTAAAGAGTGCGACTCATCCACCAAAATCATACTGCCGTATTTTTCTGTCACGTCCAGTATTTCCATCAACGGACACAACGCGCCAGTAGTGCTGTAAACAGAATCAACCACTACCAGGCCAGGGCCGTGACGTTCCATCATGCGTCCCAAATGCGCCGCATCGTTATGGCGAAATGCATACGCAGGCGCACGCGCAGTGCGCGCACCCTCCCAGAGCGATGTGTGCGCCAAGGTGTCTAAATATATGGGTGTCTTTTCGTCGGCGACAGCTTGCAGTAGACCTAAGTTTGCTGCGTAACCAGACTGACAAATTACTCCGTCTTCTTTACCAAGCCACTGGGCAAGATTGCGCTCTAGGTTGCGCACTGGGTGTTGGCCATGTAAGAAAACGCTAGATTGAATAACAAAACTACCATCGTGTTTTATGGCGTCTGTTTGGGCGCGCACTATATCTGGATGACCCGTTAGGCTCAAATAATCGTTGCCATCTAAACGTACTGCATTAGGACCTGGGTGACGGCCGTGTAGCAGCGATTTACCGCTCCATAAAGTATCCCAACGGTGGGTAAATTCACGCTGAATCCGCTGCGCCAAATGGCCCGATACGGCAGGATCCGGGTTGCCAGTATGGGCATAGGGGACAACAGATTTTTCAATAGTTTGCATACAGTTCTCTTGGTTAAAGAGACTATTGAAGACAAAATCACGCACTTATGGGTGGTACACCCTGTTAAATTTGACAGGTTTATTTACAAATACATCGCTAAAGCTTACAAATCAGGTGTCAAAAATGACGCTTTAGCGTTGAAACACCAAGATGGTTGGCTTTCGGCTCATAAGCGTTGTCAAACCTAAGGCCGTTTTCGACCTAATTTTGCCGCCAGGGCAAGCCCAGCTTGCGCCAGCCGCCCACGGTGTTGCGGTGTGCGTCAGCATTGGGGTCGCCCTCAAACCCTTCCAAAATGTTGTACGCCGCGTAGCCCAGGGCCTGGGCGCGTTGCGCTGCGGGCACCGAGCGCAGGCCAGAGCGGCACAGCATGAGCACTTTGGCCCCAGCGGGCACAGCAGCTTGCAGTTGTGCATCAAACTCTGGATTGACTGACATGCCCGGCCAGATTTTGAATTCAATGCCGGGGACATCAGGAATAAAACCTACCCACGCGCGTTCAGCGTGGCTGCGAATGTCAACCAAATATGCGTCGCCGCTTTTCCACCAGCGATAGGCCAGCTGGGGCGATACGTCGCCGCTGTAGCCTGCAGATGCGGCCACGGCGCGCGGCGCGTCGTCTGCAACGCCTGCTTCGTGGCGCAAACCAAGGGTGATATTGGCGGGCACGGCCTCATCCATGCGTTGGGGTTTGGGTAAATTTAAATCGTTCATAAGTTGTACAAATTCTTCCATAGTGCGAACACGTGGTGGCGTGGGGCGTGTGTCGTTGATGTGAGTGTAGTTAATGCGCGCATTATTGCGCTTCTCGTTGCCAATGGTGCTGTGGCTGCGGCCCTTATAGTCGTGGCCTGGCCATACTGTGGTGTCGTCGGGCAGTGCGAACAAAACATGGGTAATGCTGCGGTACAGCGCACGGGCGCTGCCTGATTGAAAATCGGTACGCCCGCAGCCCCCGATGAGCAGGGTGTCGCCGGTAAATACGTGGTGTGCAGCACCAAGCTGCACCAAGTAGCACATGCTGCCTGCCGTGTGGCCGGGGGTATGCAAGGCGCGAAGGGTTTGGCTGCCAAAGTGCAGTGCATCGCCATCGCTCAGTTGAATAGCCGAGCTGGTGATGCCGCAGCCCTCAGGTGTAGCAGCTTGGGCGCCGGTGTGTTCTACCAGCCCACCTGCGCTGGTAATGTGGTCTGCATGGGCGTGGGTTTCCAGGCTGTAGCGCAGTTGCAAGCCATGCTGTTGCAAGACGGCCAAGTCGCGTTGCAGTTGCGTGTCTACCGGGTCGATGATGACCGCATCTCGGCTGGCAGTGTCAAACAGCACGTAGGTGTAGGTGCTGGAGGCCGGGTCAAACAGTTGCACGGTTTGCATGGCGGGTAAATTGCTGGGCATGTTTTCAAGCATATGTTCAAGCATTTGTTTAAGCATATTTGGCCAGCATAACCGCCACGTGGTCAGCGGGTAAATTCCCCTCTTCGATCATGCAGGCTACCATGGTAAAAAAAGCTTTGTCCAGTGCCTTGCGCGCGGCAGACAGCTGCTGGGCAATACGCTCGCAATCAGCTTCTTCGTTGATCTGGCGCTGCACGCCGCGCAGCTGGCCCTCCACTCGGGCCAGACGCGCGCACATAGATTTTTTCTTGGCACTGTCTTTAAGTTTTGACATTTTCATCTACTAATTTATATACCCCATGGAGTATACTGTGCCTAGGTGGTTTTGACAATTCGTTGCTTTAAGGAAATGTTATGAATATCAGTGTTTGGTTACCTCACCCGTTTTTGCAAGCGGGCGCAGGCGGCGTATTGATAGGGCTGGCAAGCTGGCTGCTGCTGGCGTCTTTGGGGCGCGTAGCGGGCATTAGCGGCATAGCGGCAGGTGCACTGGTACCAAGCCAGGGCGCGCAGGCGGGCGAGCGCGCTTGGCGCTGGGCGTTTGTTGCCGGGCTGGTGGTCATGGGTGCAGTCATGGCAACGCTGCTCTATACGCCTGTGGTAGCTACACGCTCATTACCGCTGCTAGTAGCCGCAGGCTTGTTAGTAGGCTTTGGCACGGTGTTGGGGTCGGGTTGCACCAGCGGGCACGGCGTGTGCGGGCTGGGGCGGCGCTCGGTACGCTCGCTGGTGGCTACGCTGGTGTTCATGGGCGCAGGCGTGGTGACAGTACTAGTCACTACATTATTCATAGCTGATTGAGCAGGTTTTACCTAGGTTAGAGGCCTAAATGATTAAAAAAATAGTGTTTGCAGCGCTTTCGGGCGCTTTGTTTGCCATGGGCTTGGTAGTCTCGGGCATGACGCAGCCGCTCAAGGTTTTAGGCTTTTTGAATGTCGGTGGCCTGTTTGCGCCGCAGCGTTTTGGCGCGTGGGACGCGTCGCTGGCGTTTGTGATGGGTGGTGCGCTCATGGTGACCTTGGTGGCTTTTGCTGTTACGCCGCGTGCCGGTAAGCAGCCGTGGGCGGCAGCCAGTTTTGACCTGCCAACGCGCACTGATATTGACGGCAAATTGGTGGTGGGCGCAGCCATGTTTGGCATAGGCTGGGGTTTGGCGGGCTACTGCCCAGGGCCTGCACTGGCGTCACTTTTAGTGGGCGGTGTCGATGTTATTGTTTTTGTAGCTGCTCTGGCAGCAGGTATGTGGGCTGCAGGCCGGTTTGTTAAATAGATCAACTGATAAAAACACTCTGACTGACTGGTTCGCCAGCTTGCAAAACCGCCCAGGTGGCGATATTTTGGCGGTGCAAACGCTGCGCAATTCATTGATGGCAGCCAGTGTGCTGGCATCGGCCGCGCTGATGGGCTTGATGGGTGTGCTGGCCACATCGCACCTGCATGCCCGCTGGAGCAGCGCCAGCGCCGCCACGCTGCTGGTAGTGAGCGCCATGTTTTCGCTGCGCGCGCTTTGGACGTTGTCTGCAGCGGGCTTTGACTTGCAGCTAGACGCGGGCAATGGCTATGACGCAAGCTCCTCCAACTCGCCCGCCATAGCACCTAGCGCCTTAGTGCAAGAACTCACCATGGCGCTGCGCGCTATCCGCTGGGCGGGCATATTGCTGATCTTGGCACTGGCGGCGGCAGCAGCCAGTGTATGGGTGAAAGTCTGATGCGTATGTCGTGCCTCAAAAACGACGGGTAAAGTTTTCCTTTTGCTACTTCGCCTAGTTTGACTTGACTGTGTTTTCGCGTGAGCAGGCCGTTGGTGCTACTTCAGCTGCGCGGCCAATACTGTTCTATTAACTAGAAATTGACCGTTTCTCTCTTCCCCATTTGCTAAGCGGCTTAGGCTGCAAGATGCGTGGCGCGGCGTCACCAG